>CAMPIO010000163.1 GCA_946886405.1 uncultured Pseudoxanthomonas sp. | reverse complement strand
AGTTATCACCGCGCCTGCCCCTCATCCGCCCTCCGGGCACCTTCTCCCCGCCAGCGGGGAGAAGGATTCAACTCGTGAAACCCGCATCGCCTCGACATCGGCTGTTCCACACAACATTTGGTGTTGACGCCTCCATGCACCCCCACTATCTTGTGGCCGTCGGTTCCGGGGGTGGCTAGCCTCCGGATGAAAAGGGAAGCCGGTGCGGCCTTCGGGCCCACTCCGGCACTGCCCCGCAGCGGTAATTGGGAACGACCCCGCCACACAGCACTGAGGCCAGGCCTCGGGAAGCGGCGGATTAGGAGGAAGGCACCGCCTTCCAGGCCCATGAGTCCGAAGACCTGCCGACAGCCGCGCGATGCACACCGCGCGGTGCCGGCCGCGGATTCTCCGGGGGGAGATGGCTGGCGAAGCAGGGCGTCCGCAGTCCGTCTGCGCGATCTCGGCCCCTGCGACGCCGCTTCCCCACTGTGATTCCCCATCCGGCCTTCCGCGACCCCGCGAGGGACGGGCCGCCGCGTGCATTACGCATGGAGGAATCCCGTGACCCAGATCGACAGCGTCGTCGCCGACGCCGGCACCACCCCGTCCCAGAAGGACGCCTTTTCGCTGACCCCGCCGCCCACCGCCACCGCGATGAGCGTGACCAAGCGCAATGGCGGCCGCGAGCCGGTGGATCTCAACAAGATCGTGCGCGCGGTGCAGCGCAACTGCGAAGGCCTGCACGCCATCGACCCGATGCGCGTGGCCACCCGCACCATCTCCGGCCTGTACGACGGCGCCAGCACGCGCGAACTGGACGAACTGTCCATCCGCACCGCCGCGCTGCTGACCGGCGAAGAACCCGAATACAGCCGCCTGGCCGCGCGCCTGCTGGCCGCCTACATCACCAAGGAAGTCACCGGCCAGGAGATCCACGCGTTCTCGCAGTCGGTGACGCGCGGCCACGAGGTCGGCCTGATCAACGACCGCCTGCTGAACTTCGTGCAGACCAACGCGCGCAAGCTCAACGACGCGCTGGATGCCTCGCTCGACCTGCACTTCGACTACTTCGGCCTGCGCACGCTGTACGACCGTTACCTGCTGCGGCACCCGCACACGCGCAAGGTGATCGAGACGCCGCAGCAGTTCTTCCTGCGCATCGCCTGCGCGCTGAGCGAGGACGTGCCCGAAGCGCTGGCGCTGTACCGCCGCATGGGCCACCTGGACTACCTGCCCAGCTCGCCGACGCTGTTCAACAGCGGCACGACGCATGAGCAGCTGTCGTCGTGCTTCCTGCTCGATTCGCCGCAGGACACGCTGGAATCCATCTACGCCAAGTACGGCGACATCGCCCAGCTGAGCAAGTTCAGCGGCGGCATCGGCGTGAGCTACACGCGCGTGCGTTCGCGCGGCTCGCTGATCAAATCGACCAACGGCCACAGCAACGGCATCGTGCCGTGGCTGAAGACGCTGGATTCCTCGGTCGCGGCGGTCAACCAGGGCGGAAAGCGCAAGGGCGCGGCCTGCGTGTACCTGGAAACCTGGCATGCCGACATCGAGGACTTCCTGGAACTGCGCGACAACACCGGCGACGAAGCCCGCCGCACGCACAACCTCAACCTGGCCAACTGGGTGCCGGACCTCTTCATGAAGCGCGTGGAGGCCGACCAGGAATGGTCGCTGTTCGATCCGCGCGTGGTGCCGGAGCTGACCGACCTGTACGGCGCCGCGTTCGAGCTGGCGTACACGCAGGCCGAGACGCAGGGCAAGGCGATGAAGACCCTCTCTGCCCGCAAGCTCTACGGCCGCATGATGCGCACGCTGGCCGAGACCGGCAACGGCTGGATGACGTTCAAGGACAAGTGCAACGCGGCCAGCAACCAGACCCTGCGCGCCGGCAACGTCATCCACCTGTCGAACCTGTGCACCGAGATCCTCGAGGTCACCTCGGCCGAGGAGACGGCGGTGTGCAACCTGGGCTCGATCAACCTCGCCCGCCATTTCGACGAGGACGGGTATTTCGACTTCGACAAGCTGGCCGAGACCGTCCGCCTGGCCGTACGCCAGCTGGACCGCGTGATCGACCTGAACTTCTATCCCATCGAAACCGCGCGCCGCGGCAACCTGCGCTGGCGCCCGGTGGGCCTGGGCTGCATGGGCCTGCAGGATGTGTTCTTCAAACTGCGCCTGCCGTTCGACAGCGCCGAAGCACGTGCGCTGTCGGCGAAGATCGCCGAGACCATCTACTTCCACGCGCTGGAAACGTCGGTGGAGCTGGCGCAGGAGCGCGGCCGCCATCCGTCCTTCGCCGACACCCGTGCGGCGAACGGTGAACTGCAGTTCGATGCGTGGAACGTGGTGCCCGAGAACGCCGAGCGCTGGGACGCCCTGCGCGCGCGCATCAAGGAACACGGCCTGCGCAACTCGCTGCTGATCGCCATCGCGCCGACCGCGACCATCGCCTCGATCGCCGGCTGCTACGAGTGCGTGGAGCCGCAGGTGTCCAACCTGTTCAAGCGCGAGACGCTGTCGGGCGACTTCCTGCAGGTCAACCGCTACCTGGTGGACGAGCTGAAGAAGCTGGGCCTGTGGACGGCGGAGACGCGCGATGCGATCAAACTGTCAGAAGGCTCCATCCAGGGCATCGCGCAGATCCCGGACACACTGCAGCAGGTCTACCGTACGGCGTGGGAACTGCCGATGCGCTCGCTGATCGACATGGCCGCCGGCCGTGGCGCCTTCATCGACCAGTCGGCCTCGCTCAACCTGTTCATGGAAAGCCCGAACA
>CAMPIO010000162.1 GCA_946886405.1 uncultured Pseudoxanthomonas sp. | reverse complement strand
GCGTACACGCCCACCAGGGGATACACATGACGACTGCTGTCCAGCCGCATGCGGCCGAGACGGTGCGCGTAGCGCTGCTCCATCTCATGGGCGAACGCCTCCACGTCCAACGCAGCCAGGCGCTTCGCCGCACAGTCGGGGAGGGTGACGACGACGGATGACTGGTGTTCCTGCAGCGGCAGCAGTGCCAGGGTCTGGCCGTGGCCAAACCATTCCCAGGCGACGCCCTGGTGCGGCTGCTCGTGGTGCATGCGGCACACCAGCATGCTCTTGCCGAAATCGTACTGGTCCGCGCCGATGCCCATCGCGCGACGGGTCTCGGAGAAGCGACTGTCGGCCGCGACCAGCAGGGGCGCTTCAAGACGCAGACCATCACCCAGCGTGACGCAGGCATGGTCGTCGGTGGTGTGCACGGTGTGGATACGGGCGCTGTCGAACAGGTCCAGCCGCGGCAGGTCGCAGACCGCCTTCCAGGCGGCTTCGCGGATGCGGTGGTTAGGCACGAGCATGCCCAGTTCCGGCTTGCCGGCCAGATCGGCATCGATGCGCATGTCGTGCGGGCAGTCGCCTTCCATCACCCGTGCGGCGCGGAGTGGCGAACAGGCGTCTTCGGGCAGGTGCTGCCAGATGCCGAGGTCACGCAGCCGCCGCATCGAGGCGTGCGTCAGCGCGATCTCGCGACCATCGAAGGCGGGTTCGGCCATCGCTGCGCGCGGCTGGCGTTCCACCAGCGCTGTTTTCAGGTCGAGGTCGCACAACGCCTTGGCCAGGCACAGGCCGGCGGGTCCGGCGCCGACGATGATGACGTCATGCTGCATGCGCATGCCTCCTGTTCGGGTATGCGGGCAGTCTAGGGCGCCGCGTTCCGGCGTCATTGACGTGGATCAATCCCCGCGCGGAGGGACTCAGCGGCGCAGGCCGTCCAGCAACGGTTGCCGGGTGAGCGCATGCCCGTCGGCGACAAGGCCGGTGCCCGCGTGCTCCAGTGGCATCACGGCCAGCAGCACGCCGTGTGCGCCATCCAGGGCGACGCAGGCGACTTCGCCGACATCGCGATCGCCTTCGCGCACCGAGGCGCCCTCGTTGACGACACCGTCCGCGACGAAGCAGTGCAGCGAACGCTTGGCCTTGCCGAGGAAGTGCGTACGCGCCACGATTTCCTGGCCGGGATAGCACCCCTTCTTGACGCTGTACGCGGACAGGCGATCCAGCGCGAGCTGCTGCGGTGTCCATTGCTCGCGTTGCGAGGCGGGCAGGCGGGGCAGGCCATGGCGAAGATCGGCGATATGCCACGCAGCCTGCGATGCAGCATCGTCGTCAGCGGCAGGACCGACGCGCCACGTGCGTGGCCCGCCATCGCCGCCAAGATCGAGCTCGATCACGCCGTCGGCTTCATGCACTGAAGCGCCCCGCGCATGCGCCGGTGCGGCGAACGCGCCGCTGACCGCGATGTCGACCGGGACATCGATCTTCAACTTTCGTCTAAACACGAACCGGCGCAGCACCTCGGCGAAGGGGCCGGCGGGATGATCGGGCAGCACCAGCCACAGTCGGTCTCCGGACAGCCTGGCCAACGCGAACACCGCGATCACGCGCCCTTTGGGCGTCAACCACGCATTCCACTGCCAATGTCCCGGCGCCAGCGCGGCGACATCGTTGGCGAACTGCGCGTGGGCGAAAGCCACGGCATCCGGGCCTTCCAGCGTCACCAGCGCATGGTCGGGCAGGCTGAAAACCGGCGTAGTGGTAGGGGAAAGGTTGTAAGCCAAGGGGGCGGGGATTAAAATTTTGTGCGTTGCGAGACCGCCATGATAGGTCAAACTCCCCCGACTCCCGACCCCGATCCCGGAACACAGCCATCCGATACCTCACCGCCCACACCGGCGGAAGGTGCAGGGAGAGCGGTTGTGCAGAAGGAGATCGGTGGCCGCGACGGGCCCGAGCCCACGCGTTACGGGGATTGGGAAAAGAACGGGCGCTGCATCGATTTCTGAGCAGTGCACGTAAAGCCAACGCGGTCCTGACCGCCCAGCCGAGACAACGAGCGCAACGAATGGCGACTCCACAACGTCCGCTTTCCCCCCATCTGCAGGTCTACCGTTGGCAGATCCAGATGGTGACCTCCATCCTGCATCGTGCCACCGGCATCGTCCTCGCCGCAGGCGCCTTGCTGATCACGGCGGGCCTCGTCGCGCTGATGATCGGCCCGGATGCCTGGAACTGCTTCACCGGACATGCGGGCGCCTGGTACGGCCAGGTATTCCTGTTCGGCTGGACCTGGGCCTTCGCCTACCACCTGTGCAACGGCATCCGCCACATCGTGCAGGACTTCGCCATCGGCTACCGCATTGCCACGTTCGTGCGCAGCAGCTGGTTGTCGGTGATCGCCAGTCTGGTCCTCACCGCCCTGGTGTGGGCCTATGTGCTGTTGGGAGGTGGCGCGTGAGCAACTTCCGCACCCCCATCAAGAATGCGCGCGGCCTCGGCTCGGCGAAGACCGGCACCGAGCATTTCGTGCACCAGCGCCTGACCGCCACCGCGCTGGTTGCGCTGACGATCTGGTTCCTGGTGTTCGTGCTGAGCCTGTCCGGCGCCGACTATGTCACCGCGACGGCGGCGATCGCCAAGCCGTGGAACGCCATGCTGCTGGTCGGCTTCCTGGTCGCCATGTTCTGGCACGCCCAGCTCGGCCTGCAGGTCGTGCTGGAAGACTATATCCACAACTCGCTGCTCGCCCTCGCGGTGCAGACCACCGTCAAGTTCATCGCCGTGCTGGGCGCCATCGTGAGCGTCTTCGCCGTGGCCCGCATCGCGCTGGGGAATTGAGTCAATGTCCGCTTACAAGATCACCGAACACAAGTACGACATGGTCGTGGTGGGCGCCGGCGGCGCCGG
>CAMPIO010000161.1 GCA_946886405.1 uncultured Pseudoxanthomonas sp. | reverse complement strand
AGTTCTCGAACTTGCCGGTCGGCCCGAAGCGGCTGCCCTGGTCGTCGTAGCCGTGCGTCATCTCGTGGCCGATGACGGCACCGATGCCGCCGTAGTTCATCTCATCCGTGGCGTTCGGGTCGAAGAACGGCGGCTGCAGGATGGCGGCCGGGAACACGATCTCGTTCTGCAACGGGTTGTAGTAGGCGTTGACCATCTGCGGCGGCATGTTCCATTCGGTCTTGTCCACCGGCTTGCCGACCTTGCTCAGGTTCCACTTGTAGTTGAACTCGGTGGCCGCCTGCACGTTGCCGAAGTAGCTGTCGCGGCCGGTGGACAGGCCGGACCAGTCGCGCCACTTGTCGGGGTAGCCGATCTTGGTGGTGAACGCGGCCTGCTTCTCCATCGCCTTGGCCTTGGTCTCGTCGCTCATCCATGCCAGGTTCTGGATGCGTGCCTTCAGGGCGGTGCCCAGGTTGGCAACCAGGGTTTCCATCTTCGCCTTGGATTCCGGCGTGAACGCCACCTTGACGTACATCTGGCCCAGGGCTTCGCCACTCTGCGCTTCGATGGTGGACAACACGCGCTTCCAGCGGGGTTCGATTTCCTTCTGGCCACGCAGCGTCTTGTTGTAGAAGTTGAAGCTTTCGTTGGCGAAGGCATCGCTCAGATAAGGCGCGGCGCCGTCGATGGTGTGGAAGCGCAGGTAGGCGCGCCAAGCGGCCGCGTCGGTATCGCCGAGCATCTTGCTGACTTCCTGGTGGAAGGCGGGCACGGCCAGCGAGAATTTCTCCTGCGGCGCGACGCCCTGCGATGCGAAGAACTTCGTCCACGAGAAATTCGGCGTCAGCTTGTCGGCGTCGGCCAGTGTCACCGGGTTGTAGTAGATCGACACGTCGCGCGACATTTCCTCGTTCGACTTCGACACCTTCGCCAAGCGCGTCTCGAACGCCATGATGTCGCTGGCCTGCTTTTGCGCGTCGGCCGTAGCGACGCCGGACAGCTCCAGCACCTTGGCGATGTGCTTCACGTATTCGTCGCGGATGGTCTTCTTGTCCGCATCGAAGTAGAAGTTCTTGTCCGGCAGGCCCAGGCCGCCCTGGAAGGCGTACGCCATGTTGGTGTCCGGCTTCTGGAAATCGGCTTCGGCGCCGAAGCCGAACAGGAACGCTTGGCCCTTGGCGGCGCTGTCGTTGAGGTACGCCACGATGGCGTCCTTGTCCTGCAGGCCGTCGATCGAGGCCAGCATTGGCGCGATCGGCTCGATGCCTTGCGCGTTGGCCTTGGCTTCGTCCATGCCGGTGGCCCACAGGTCGCCGACGATCTTCTCCACGCCGGTCGCGCCGGGGTGCGCAGCGGCCTGCTCGGCCAGCTGCTTCTGGACGGCGGTGGAACGCTCGTCCAGCATCTCGAACGCGCCCCAACTGGTGCGGTCGCTGGGGATCGCGTTCGCGGCCAGCCACTTGCCGTTGGCATAGCCCGAAAAATCCGCGCACGCGCTCTTGGTCGTGTCGAGATCGGTCAGCTGGAAGCGGTTCACGCCCGGCAGGCTGCTTTCGTCCAGCTTCAGTTCCAGCGCGGCCGGCGCCTTGGCGGCCGTATCCGGGACGGGGGCGGCCTCTTCCTTCTTCGCGCAGGCGGCCAGGGTGGCGGCCACGGCGAGCGACAGGATCAGTATTTGGGGTTTGCGGGCAATCACGATCTACTCCGGCCCCGGACAGGGGCAATGGAAAAAAGGAACCCCCGGAGGGGGTGTGGCGGCGACTCTACGCCTGTCACCTTGAGGGCAGGTGTGTCGAAGGTCATGCCCCAGGGGGCCGTAGCGGCCATACTGGGCGCCACGGTGAGGAGGGCATCCCATGCAGGTCCATTTCCATGGCGCGGCGGGTGAAGTGACGGGGTCGATGCACCTGGTCGAGGCCGCAGGCCAGCGCATCCTGCTCGATTGCGGGCTGATCCAGGGCAGCCGCGACGCCGAGGCACGCAACGCCGAACCTTTCCCGTTCGATCCCGCCACGCTCGATGCGGTGGTGCTGAGCCATGCCCATATCGACCACATCGGTCGGCTGCCGCTGCTGGTCAAACGCGGATTCCGCGGTTCCATCCATACGCAGGGCGCCAGTGCGGAACTGCTGCCGATCATGCTGCTGGATACCGCGTCGCTGTCCGGATCCGAGGCCGAACGCGCCAATCGGGGCCGTCGCCCGGGGGCACCGGAGATAGAGCCCCTGTTCACCGAAGAGGACGTGCACGCCACCATGAAACAGGTGCGTCCGATGCCGTACGACGAGCGCACGACCATCCTGCCGGGTGTGGACATTGCCCTGCGCGATGCCGGCCACATCCTGGGCTCGGCCATCGTCGAGCTGTGGGCCGACGGCCGCAAGCTGGTGTTCTCCGGCGATCTCGGCCCCAAGGGCACGCCCATCCTGCGCGATCCCGCCGTGGTCAGGCAGGCCGACCTGCTGCTGATGGAATCGACCTACGGGGACCGCAACCATCGCGACCGCCCGGAGACGATCCGCGAACTCGGCGAGATCTTCGAGCACGCCTGGCGCGACCGCGGCAATGTCCTCATCCCGGCGTTCGCGGTCGGCCGCACGCAGGAACTGCTGTACTGGTTCGCCCGTCACTGGGAGGCGTGGAAACTGGCGCGCTGGCGGATCTTTCTGGACAGTCCGATGGCGGCGAAGGTCGTCGGTGTGTACGCGCGCCACCACGGCCTGTTCGACGAGGACGCGCGCCGCGTCTGGGCGCAGTCGCCCAATCCGTTCCGCTTGCCCAACCTGCACATGGTCGAGACGACGCAGCAGTCGATGGCGATCAACCAGATCGAGAACGGCGCCATCATCATCGCCGGCTCCGGCATGGCCAACGGCGGACGCATCCAGCACCACCTGCGCTACAACGTGGGACGGCGCAACGCGCATGTCGTGTTCGTCGGCTACCAGGCTGAGGGCACGCTGGGGCGTCGCCTGGTGGATGGCGCGCCATGGGTGCGCATCCATGGCCGCGATTACCGCGTCAACGCGCAGCGTCACACCGTCGGCGGCCTGTCCGCGCATACGGACCAGCAGGGCCTTCTGGCGTGGTATGGCAACTTCCAGCCCGCGCCACCGCTGGTGCTGGTGCATGGCGAGGACCGCGCACGAGAAGCGCTGGCGGGCGAGATCGGCGAGCGTCACGGCGTGCCGGTGGACCTGGCGCGGCCGGGAATGGCGGTCGAGGTCTGACGGCGCGTCGCGCGCCGTGGCGTCACGCGCGCGTGGCGGAGGTTCCGATCGGTTCCTGTTCGCCGGTATGGCTGAAACTGCGATTGCGGCCGGCATGCTTGGCGCGGTAGAGCGCGGCGTCGGCGCGGTCGAACACGTCTTCCGGTCCGGCGTCGTCGCCCGACGTATAGGTATGGATACCGACGCTGGCGGTGAACGGCGGTGGCGCGCTGGCATTCACGCCGTGCGGCTTGCGCGCGTGATTGGCGAGATCCACATGGATGGTGGTGGCGATGGTCGCCGCTGCCTGTGCAGAGGTTTCCGGCAGCAGCACGGCGAACTCGTCGCCCCCCAGACGGGCGACGAGGTCGCGCGGACGGCGTGCCCGGCTGCGCAGGATGCGGCCAAGCGCCTTCAGTGCGGCGTCGCCGGCCGCGTGTCCCTGGGTGTCGTTGAGCTGCTTGAAGTGGTCGATGTCCATCACCAGCAGCGAGAGCGGCTGCCCGCTGCGGCGC
>CAMPIO010000160.1 GCA_946886405.1 uncultured Pseudoxanthomonas sp. | reverse complement strand
CCGCTGGATCGGCTTCAAGACGATCGCCGAGACGGTGGAATCGTCGGCGTCGGTGCAGGTGGATCCGTTCGCGCGCTCGATCGTGCTGCCGGAAGATTTCGCGATGCCGGCGGGCGGGCTCAACATCCGCTGGCCGAATCCGCCGCTGGACCAGGAAATGCGGCTGCACAAGTACGCGGTCGCGGCGGCGCAGGCGTTCGCACGCGCCAACGGCGTGGACAAGATCGTGCTGGACTCGCCGCGTGCGCGGCTCGGCATCGTCACCACCGGCAAGAGCTACCTGGACGTGCTGCAGGCGCTGGAGTACCTGGGCCTGGACGAACAGGCCTGCGCCGACATCGGCATCCGCGTCTACAAGGTGGGCATGACCTGGCCGCTGGAGCCGGTGGGCATCACCGAATTCGCGAAGGGGCTGGAAGACATCGTCGTGGTGGAGGAGAAGCGCGCCTTCATCGAGCGGCAGATGAAGGAATACTTCTACAACTGGCCGGCCAGTGCGGGCACGCGCCCGTCCATCGTCGGCAAGTACGACGAAGGCGGTGAGTGGATCCTGCCAAGCACCGGCGAACTGACCCCGGCGACGATCGCCGGCGTGATCGGCCGCCGCATCCAGCGCTTCTTCACGACCGAATCCATCGAACAGCGCCTGCGCTGGATGGAGGAGAAGGAAGCCGAGATGGCGCTGCCGCGCGCCAACTTCCCGCGCGTGCCGCACTACTGCAGCGGCTGCCCGCACAACACCTCGACGGTGGTGCCGGAAGGTTCGCGCGCGCTCGGCGGCATCGGTTGCCACTACATGGTCACGTGGATGGACCGTAACACCGACACCTTCACCCACATGGGCGGCGAAGGCGTCACCTGGTCCGGGCAGGCACCGTTCACCGAGACCGAGCACGTCTTCCAGAACCTGGGCGACGGCACATTCTTCCACTCCGGCTCGCTGGCGGTGCGCCAGTCGGTCGCCACCGGGGTGAACATCACCTACAAGATCCTCTACAACGACGCGGTGGCGATGACCGGCGGCCAGCCGGTGGACGGCACGCTGTCGGTGCCGCAGATCGCGCACATGATGCGCTCGGAAGGCGTGGACACCATCGTCGTGGTCAGCGACGACGTGCGCAAGTGGAGCAAGCGCGAGCTGTTCCCCAGCGGCGTGGAGTTCTTCGATCGCGCCGAGCTGGACGACGTGCAGCGCCGCCTGCGCGAGGTGAAGGGCGTCTCCATCCTGATCTACGACCAGGTCTGCGCCACCGAGAAGCGTCGCCGCCGCAAGCGCGGCAAGCTGCCGGACCCGGCCAAGCGCACGATGGTCAACACGCTTGTCTGCGAAGGCTGCGGCGACTGCGGCGTGAAGAGCTTCTGCGTGTCGGTGCTGCCGAAGGAAACCGAGTTCGGCCGCAAGCGCGAAATCGACCAGTCCAACTGCAACAAGGACTTCCGCTGCGTCGACGGCTTCTGCCCCAGCTTCGTCACCGTGCATGGCGGCACGCCCCGCAAGGGCAAGAAAGCCAATGCGGCGGATCTGCTGGCCGCGTTGCCGGCACCTACATTCAAGTCCGACCTCGAGCAGCCCTGGAACATCCTGATCACCGGCGTCGGCGGCACCGGCGTGGTGACCATCGGCGCGCTGCTGGGCATGGCCGGCCATCTCGAGGGCAAAGGCGCCAGCGTGCTCGACCAGACCGGCCTCGCGCAGAAGGGCGGCGCAGTGACCACGCACATCCGCATCGCGCGCACGCCGGAAGACATCCACGCCGTGCGCATCGCCGCCGGCGAGGCCGACCTGGTGATGGGCTGCGACATGGTGGTGGTCAACGACTACTGGGTGCTGTCGAAGGTGCGCGGCGAGCGCTCGCAGGTGGTGTTGAACACCTACGAGGCGATGCCCGGCACGTTCACCACGCATCCCGACATGCAGTTCCCGGCCAACGACATCGTGGCGGGCGTGAAGGTCGCCCTCGGTGGTCGTGATCCGATGCTGGTCGATGCCACGCAGATCGCAACCGCACTGATCGGCGACGCGATCGGCAGCAACCTCTTCATGCTGGGCTACGCCTGGCAGCAGGGCCTGGTGCCGATCTCGTTCGAGGCCATCATGCGCGCGGTCGAACTCAATGGCGCCGCCATCGAGATGAACAAGACCGCGTTCGCCTGGGGCCGACTGGCCGTGGTCAACCCGCAGGCGGTGCAGGAAGCCGCCGGCCTGATCCACAACACGCAGACCGAGAGCGAGCGCACGCCCGGCACGCTGCAGATCCTGCCGCCGGGCGAGTGGGAAAGCACCGAATGGGGCGCCAACGCCGCGCCGCGCAACCCGGGCAATGAAAGCGAGCTGCGCGGCCTGCCGGAAGGCAGCAGCACAGGCGGCGACAACGTTGCGTTCCTGCCACTGGACGATCTGCGGCTGTCCCGCTCGCTGGACGAGTTGATCACGCGACGCTCGGCGTTCCTGACCGAGTACCAGGATGCCGCCTACGCAAGCCGCTACACCGACCTGGTGGCGAAGGTACGTTCGGCGGAGAACATCAAGGCGCCCGGATCCAACGCGTTGACCGAAGCGGTCGCCCGCTACTTCTTCAAGCTGATGGCGTACAAGGACGAGTACGAAGTGGCGCGCCTGTACACCAGCGGCGATTTCCAGCGGCGCCTGCAGCAGCAGTTCGACGGCGACTATCAGGTGCACTTCCACCTGGCGCCGCCGCTGTTCGCCAAGAAGGACGCGCACGGCCGCCTGATGAAGAAGGAATACGGCCCGTGGATGTTCAAGGCCTTCGGCCTGCTGGCGAAGCTGCGCTTCCTGCGCGGTGGCACCTTCGACGTATTCGGCTACACCGACGAACGCAAGGGCGAGCGCCAGCTGATCGCCGACTACGCCAAGACCGTCGATGAGCTGCTGGCCGCGCTGGACGCCGACAAGCTGGGCCTGGCGGTGGAGATCGCCAGCATCCCCGAGCACATCCGCGGCTACGGTCATGTCAAGGAGAAGCACCTGCACGCGGCCAAGGCGCGCGAAGCCGAGCTGCTCGGCCTGTGGCGCAACCCGAAATCGCTGCATATCGTGCAGGCGGCGTAAGAAGAAAACCCCGCTTCGGCGGGGTGTGGCCATACCCCCTGTAGGAGCGCCCTCGGGCGCGATGCTTTTTCTGGCCACATCAACGAGCCAGGAGCATCGCGCCCGAGGGCGCTCCTACAGATGCGGGCAGGCTCCCCGGCGCCACACCAGGCAACGGTTGTTGGCCGGCATGGCGTTGTCCTCGACGAGCGCCAGGCCCACAGCGCGTGCCAGCGCATCGACGGCTTCGAAGTCCCGGATGCCGGAGGCAGGATCACGGTCTTTCAGCCACTGCTCGAACACGCGGTTGCTGTCACTGGTGAACGCGCCGCCGTAGTTGAAGGGGCCGTAGACGATCAGCAGACCGTCTTCTTCGAGCACCTTGCCGACACCGGCAAAGAACGCCTCGACCTGTGGCCACCCCATGATGTGCAGGCTGTTGGCGGTGAAGACGGCATCGAAGAGCGCCTCTGGCCAGGGACCGTCGACATCGAGGTCGATGGCGGGTGGCGTGTTCGGCAACGCCGCGTCGTCTATCCACGCCGCGATGCCCGGCAGATTGTCGCCGCGGTCACTGCTCTGCCAAGACAGCCACGGCATCGCCGCCGCGAAATGCACCGCATGCTGCCCGGTGCCGCTGCCGACTTCCAGCACGCGCTGTGTACCGTCGAGATGGCGTCGCAGCACCTCCAGGATCGGCCCCTGGTTGCGTTCGCACGATGGCGCGAACGGTTTGGTCATCCGCAGTGTGCGCCATGCGCACGACCAGGCGTTGCCGGAAGCATCATGAGGTCGTGCGCGAGGCGCACGCTACGCCGTCCGCACATAGAAGCGCTTCGCACCACCCTCGCCCGCCCGCTCCTCGACCGTGAAGTGGCGCGGGTGCGCCTTCATCAGGTCGCTGAGTTTCTTGTGGCCATAGAGTCGCGTGTCGAAATCGGGACGCACCTTGCTGAGATAACTGCCCACGCTGCCGAGAAAGGCCCAGCCCTGATC
>CAMPIO010000159.1 GCA_946886405.1 uncultured Pseudoxanthomonas sp. | reverse complement strand
GCGGATCTGGTTGGGGAACATCTCGCCCAGCATCACCCACATCACCGGGCCCCAGGATACGTTGAAGAAAATCACGTAGAGATTGGCGGCCACCACGGCGACCATGCCCATCTGCTCGGACAGCACCAGCTTGCCCGCATCATCCAACGTGCCCTGGCTGAAGGCATAGACCATCACGAACAACGTGACGGCCATGCCGGCCGAGCCGATCAGCAGCAACGGCTTGCGGCCGATCTTGTCGATCAGCGCGATGGTGACGAAACACGCCGCGATCGATACCGCGCCCGAGCCGATGTTGATCAGCAGTGCGTCGCTCTCGGTGAAACCGGCCAGCTGCCACAGCGTTGCACCGTAGTAGAAGATCACGTTTATGCCGACCAGCTGCTGGAACACCGCCAGCAGCAGGCCGGCCCAGACGATGGCGCGGATGCCGAGGAAGCCGCGGCCGCCTTTCGGGGTGAGGACATCGCTCAGGCGCGGCCGGTGGTCGACGGAAAAGCTGGCCTGGATCTCGGCCATCTTGGTGGACGCTTCGGCAGGTCCCAACAGGCGCGTGAGCACCGCGTTGGCGTCCGCGAAGCGACCCTTGGACACCAGGTAGCGCGGGCTTTCCGGAATGAAGAACAGGGTGACCAGGAACACGGCAGCCGGGACCGCCTGCATCAGGTACATCCAGCGCCACGCCTCGATCCCGCCCCAGAACGCTTCCGTGGAGCTGCCTGCTGCCGCGGCGAGGTAGTAGTTGACCAGGAACGCCAGCGTCAGGCCGGTGATGATCATGATCTGCTGCGCCGTGGTCATGCGGCCGCGGATGCTGGCCGGCACGACTTCGGAGATGTACGCGGGTGAGAGCACCGAGGCGGCACCGACGGCCATGCCGCCCAGGATGCGCGCCATCACGAAGATGCCCTGGCTATGCGCAAATCCCTGGATCAGCGCGCCGACCAGGAACAGGATGGCCGCCAGCCGCATCACGTTGCGACGCCCCATGCGATCGGCCAGGGTGCCGGCGAAGAAGGCGCCGACGAAGCAGCCGATCAGCAGCGAGCCAACGGTGAAGCCCAGGCCGGCGTCGTCAAGGGCGAACGCACTCTTGAGGCCGGGCTGGGTGCCGTTTACCGCACCGCTGTCGTAACCGAACAGCAGGCCGCCGATGGTGGCGACGCAACTGATCAGGATGATCAGACCGGTGTTGTGGCCACCGGCAGATGATGTTGCTGGCACGCTCGACATGCTGTTCCCTCCCAGGAATGGTGATCGCTGCGCTCAGCGCAGCAGATACTGGTTGAGCAGATTCTCGTAACGCTCCTGCTTGCCACTGATCTGCTGGGGTTCGCCCTGCCCGGCCGCCAGTGCCGCCAGATCGGCCAGCCCCAGCGTGCCGTTCTCGAAGTCCTTGCCCTTGCCGCTGTCGAAGCTGGCATAGCGTTCCTTGCGCCACTGCTCCCACGGCGACTCGGTCAGCAGCGCATGCGCCACTTCCAGTCCGCGTGCGAACGCGTCCATACCGCCGATGTGGGCGATGAACAGGTCTTCCAGATCGGTCGATTCGCGGCGCACCTTGGCATCGAAGTTCAGACCACCCTCCAGCCCGCCCTGGCGCAGCACGACAAGCATGGCGCCCACGGTGTCGTAAAGGTCGGTCGGGAACTGGTCGGTATCCCAGCCGTTCTGCGCATTGCCGCGATTGGCATCGATGCTGCCCAGCAGGCCGTGGTCGCTGGCCACCTGCAGATCGTGTTCGAAGGTGTGGCCCGACAGCGTGGCGTGGTTGGCTTCGATGTTGAGCTTGAAGTCCTTCGCCAGCCCATGCTCCTTCAGGAAGCCGGCCACCGTGGCGCTGTCGAAGTCGTACTGGTGCTTCATCGGCTCCATCGGCTTGGGCTCGATCAGGAAGTTGCCCTTCAACCCGATGCTGCGGCCGTAGTCGCGGGCCATGGTCAGGAAGCGGGCGAAGTGCTCGACCTCGCGCTTCATCTGCGTGTTGACCAGCGAGGCGTAGCCTTCGCGGCCGCCCCAGAACACGTAGTGCTCGCCCCCCAGTTCCACCGTGGCCTCCAGCGCCGCCTTCACCTGCACCGCCGCGCGGGCGACCACATTGAAGTCCGGGTTGGTCGATGCGCCGTTCATGTAGCGCGGATGCGAGAACAGGTTGGCGGTGCCCCACAGCAGCTTGATGCCGGTGGCGTCCTGGCGCGCCTTGGCCAGGGCGGTCATGTGGGTGAGGTTCTTCTGGTACTGGCCGATGTCCTCGGCATCCGGCGCCAGGTCGATGTCGTGGAAGCACCAGTACGGCACGCCCAGCTTGGTGAAGAACTCGAACGCGGCATCGACCTTGGCCTCGGCGGTGGCCATCGGCGTGCCGGCTTCCCACGGGAAGTGGCGCGTGCCCGGGCCGAAGGGATCATGGCCGGCATTGCAGAAGGTGTGCCAGTAGCAGACGGCGAAGCGCAGGTGGTCCTGCATGGTCTTGCCACCGATGGTCTTCTGCGCGTCGTAGACCTTGAACGCCAGCGGGTTGTCCGAGCCACGGCCTTCGAACGGGATGCGGCCGATGCCGGGGAAGTATTCCTGGGCGCCGATGAAGGGCTGGGTGTTCATGCTGCGGTGGTCCTGTGGTTGTGCGAGGTGTCGCGTGGGGGACGTCAGCCGCGTTGCAGCGGCGTGACGGCATCGAGATGCTGGAGGAAGCGGGTGTAGGCCGTCGCATAGGCCTGCGCGCGGGCGGGATCGGGCTTGGCCGACAAGGCCGCATCGAAGGCGATGTGCTCACGCGTGATGTCGGCAATGGACGCGCCCTCGCCTTCTGCACGACCCAGCGCCCACAGCGCCTGCAAGGCCGCACCGAAGGCCGCGCCCTCGGACTGCACGGGCACCTCCACCGGCAGGCCGAACACATCGGCCACCAGTTGCCGCCACGCCGCGCTGTTGCTGCCGCCGCCGGTCAGCACGATGCGATCGAAGGCCATGCCCGCGCGCACGAAGGCATCGAAGCCGTACTTCAGGCTGTAGGTCGCCCCTTCCATCGCCGCGCGATAGAGGTGCGCCGCGGTCATGTTGTTCGTATCCAGTCCGGCCAGCACGCCCTTGCCCCGCGGCAGGTCCGGCGTGCGCTCGCCATTGAGGAAGGGCAGCATCACCAGCCCGTCCGCACCGGGCGGCGTGGTGTGCAGGTGGGCATCGCCCTCGCGCGTGCTGAAGCCGAACGCCGTGGCCACCTGTTCGGTGGCCACGGTGCAGTTCATCGTGCAGATCAGCGGCAGCCAGCCGCCGGTGGAGGAGCAGAACGCGGCCCAGGCGCCATCGGGATCGACCACGGGCGTGTCCGAATAGGCGAACAACGTGCCCGAGGTGCCCAGGCTCATCGCCAGGCGGCCCTCTTCCACGCAGCCGGTGCCGATGGCCGCCATCATGTTGTCGCCACCGCCGACAGCGACCTTCGCCGTCGCGGGCACGCCGAGCTGCGCGGCCGCGCTCGGATCGATGTCGAACAGCGCGTCGGGCGCCGCGATCGGCGGCAGGCACGCGCCCAGGTCGCGGCCCGCATCCGTTGCACGCAGGATATCGGCCGACCACGTGCGCGTGCGTACATCGAGCCAACCCGTGCCGGAGGCATCGCCCCACTCGCAGAAACGTTGGCCGGTGAGGACGAAGTTGAGGTAGTCGTGCGGCAGCAGGATGGTCGCCAGCCGTGCGTAGGCATCGGGACGATGCGTCTTCGTCCACGGCAGCTTGGAGGCGGTGTAGCCGGCGAGGATCGGATTGCCGGCAAGTGCGATCGTCGCTGTCGAACCGCCCACGGCATCCATGATCTGCGCGCACTCGGCAGTCGTACTGGTGTCGCACCACAGTTTGGCCGGGGCCAGCGCATTGCCTTCGGCATCGAGCGGCACGAAGCCGTGCTGCTGGCCCGACACCGACAGCGCCACGATGCGCGCACGCACGGCCGGATCGATGCGGTCGAAGCAGGCCTGCATCGCCGCGACCCAATCGGACGGGTGCTGTTCGCGGCTGCCATCCTCGCCGCTCATCAAGTCGAGCGGCGCGCTGACGCTGGTCACGATCGTCCGCGC
>CAMPIO010000158.1 GCA_946886405.1 uncultured Pseudoxanthomonas sp. | reverse complement strand
GCGTGCCGATCAAGGCGCCGGTGGCCGGCATCGCGATGGGCCTGGTGAAGGAAGGTGACGAGTTCGTCGTACTGAGCGACATCCTGGGTGACGAAGACCACCTGGGCGACATGGACTTCAAGGTCGCCGGTACCGCCAACGGCGTGTCCGCGCTGCAGATGGACATCAAGATCGAAGGCATCACCGAAGAGATCATGAAGCAGGCGCTGACGCAGGCGAAGGCCGGCCGACTGCATATCCTGGGCGAAATGGCCCACGCGATGTCGGCACCGCGCCAGGAACTGAGCGAGTTCGCGCCGCGCCTGATCACCATCAAGATCCACCCCGACAAGATCCGCGAAGTGATCGGCAAGGGCGGTTCGGTGATCCAGGCCATCACCAAGGAAACCGGCACGCAGATCGACATCCAGGACGACGGCACCATCACCATCGCCTCGGTGAACGGCGCCGCCGGCCAGGCCGCCAAGGCCCGCATCGAGCAGATCACGTCCGACGTCGAGCCGGGCCGCATCTACGAAGGCAAGGTCGCCAAGATCATGGACTTCGGTGCGTTCGTCACCATCCTGCCGGGCAAGGACGGCCTGGTGCACGTGTCGCAGATCTCCAACGATCGTGTCGAGAAGGTCAGCGACGCGCTGAAGGAAGGCGACGTGGTCAAGGTCAAGGTGCTGGAAGTCGACAAGCAGGGCCGCATCCGCCTGTCGATCAAGGCCGTGGAAGAAGGCGAGGGTGTGTCGGCCGAGTAAGCCGCACGACATCGCGATGCGATACGGAAAAGCGGGCTTAGGCCCGCTTTTTCTTTGCGTGGGCATGAGCCGCGAGCAGTGCGGCTACTCCTTCTCCCTGCTTGCGGGGAGAAGGATTCACGCCACGCACGATCACGCAGGACACAGCGTCTTCATGCGTGCGCCGACGGCTGTCATGCGGTCGACGATAATGACGCGCATGGAATCCAAGAAGACACACGCCGAAGCATCCGCATCGCTCTGGTCCGGCCGCGGCCTGGTGCTGCTCGGCATCGTGCTGTCCGCGTTCAACCTGCGCACGGCGGTGACCTCGCTGACGCCGCTGCTCGACACCTTGGGCGATACGTTCGGCTTCGGCGCCACCATGACCGGGGTGTTCGGCATGCTGCCCACGGCGGCGTTCGCAGCGTTCGGCGTGGCGACGCCTGCGCTGGCGCATCGCATCGGCCTGGAGCGCACCGCATTGCTCGCCATGCTGCTGGCGATGCTGGGTCTGCTGTTGCGCAGCGCGGCCGGCGACACGACCGCGTTGATGGCCGCCTCGCTGACGGCACTGGCCGGCATGGGCATCGGCAACATTGTGCTGCCGCCGCTGGTGAAGCGTTACTTCGCCGATCGCGTGGGTACGGTCAGTACGCTCTACATCACCGTGCTGCAGGCGGGCACCATCCTGCCTGCGCTGGTCGCGGTGCCGGTGATGGAAGCGGCCGGCTGGCGACTCTCGCTCGGCCTGTGGGCGGTGTTCGCCGCTGCCTCTGCGGTGCCGTGGTGCCTGGTGCTGTGGCAGGAGCGGCAACGCAACACACCGCTCGCGCGCGTGCACGACGAAGCGGTCGCCGTCGACGACGAAGCCCCCGAGCTGGCAACACCGCGACCGCAGGGCCGCGCATGGCGGTCGCCGGTAGCGTGGGGCATGGCACTGATGTTCGGAATGACTTCCCTGGTGACGTACTCGATGTTCACTTGGCTGCCGAAGCTGCTGATCGAAGCCGGCGGCACACCGGCGCTGGGCGGCACGATGGTGGCGCTGTTCTCCACGCTCGGCCTGGTGGCGTCGCTGACCATGCCGCAGATCGCGGTGCGCATGCGTAATCCTTTCATCGTGGTGGTGATCTGCGCGGGCTTCTACGCTGCAGCGTTCGCCGGCCTGCTGCTGGCGCCGATGGCCGCCCCCGCACTATGGGTGGCGCTGCTGGGTCTCGGGCCGAGTACTTTCCCGCTGTCGTTGACGATGATCAACCTGCGCACGCGTACACCGGAAGGTTCGGCGTCGCTGTCCGGCTTCATGCAGGGCGTGGGCTATACGCTGTCCTGTGCCGGCCCGCTCACGTTCGGCCTGCTGCACGAACACACGCACGGCTGGGCGTTGCCGATGGCGTTCCTGTCCGCATGCATCGTGGTGCTGGTGATCGGTGGCTATCTGGCCTGCCGGCCAAGGTATCTGGAAGACACCTGGCACTGAGCGAGACGCGTGAAAGTCAGCCTTTCGTTGACACGTCTCTGATCGTAGCGAAATACTCCGCTCCATTCCGTTTGGCAGGGAATCGCCAATGTCCACCCTGGCTTCGTGCGCACGTTCTGTGGTCCCTGTTCTCTGGGCCATGCTCGCCATGGTGGCTGCGCCGGCGGGCGAAAACGATTCCGGCGAGGCTGTCGCGCAGCTTCTCGATCTGCAGGCGCTGATCGACAACGATGCCGGGGAGGTATCGGAGACGTTGCTCGAATCCGATGCGTGTGCCGTCAGGGTGCTGTCGGGTCTACTGCTCTACCGTCGCGATCCCGATAGGTACCGCAACACGCTGTTCGCCGAACTCGTGATCGACGACTATGCGGACAGGTCGAGTGGGAAGTACAACGACATCAGTGTCGATGAAGCTGTATCGACCATGCAGTCCGCTTCCTCTGCGCCAGAGGAGATCACTGATAAGCGCATCCAGATGGTCATCGGTTTCTGTGCCCTCAAGGACAAGAATCTCTGGATGATGGCACGGGATGGTGGCCGCCTGTCGCTGGCTCGCTTTTTTCGAGGTGCGGCGTTGTCGTCGCTTCTCAAAGGGACGGATGAAGATCCGCTGGCCATCACGAGTGCGATCGACGCGCACACTGCCAGCCGTCATCTTTCTCCGGGATCATGATGCCGCAAGCCAGTGGCCCATGTTCCGTAGGATGGGTTGAGCCGAAGGCGATACCCATCATCTCCGAAGCAAGGTTGCGCCCAATAGGTAGATCTGCTTCGCCGTCGAGAGCCGCTTCACTCAACCAATCTGATGGAACTACATATTCAATGGAAGATACAGGATGGAACTTGCATCGCTCCTCAAGTCGTTGACACCCGAGGAGCTCCTCTACATCGCCGAGCGCGATTACCGAGTGGATGCGGATCTGCATCTCGAAGCGCTTCGCTCTTGGATCCAACAGGGTGGAAGACTGGAAGAGAGCCACTACTGGTATCCCTACGAAGTCATTGAATTGACGGCTCACTATCTTGAGCCAGGCCATGAACGCGAGTTTGCCGCTTGCACTCTCGTCATCCTTGATGCGGTTGCGTCGGGATACGACAAATGCACATCCCTGGAATGGAAGTTCGAGGATCGTGCCAGCGACTACGACAAGCTGGAGCCGACCCTGCGCGATACCGTGCTGGCGGCGTACGTGGCTGCGGGCCTCCGAGTCTCCACGATGGGTAGACCGGCTCTGTCGTTAAGATCCGCTCCGCTCCCCCAACCTATGCAACGCATCACCCCAACTTGATCTCCAGCTTCGCCCGCATCTGCTGGCGGAACTTCGTCGCCAGCGCGGCGAAGCCTGCGCCCGTGGGATGCATTTCATCGAACCACTGGTCGCCGCGGGTCAGTACGCCACGAAGGTCGACGAAGTCAAAGACCTTGCCGGTGGTGCGGTCATCGCGCAGCGGAATGAGCACATGGTCGACGAACCCGTCGATCAACAGGCGGGCGAACTCGCGTTGCTGTTCGATGCGCGGCAATACATGCGCGACCTTGTTGCCGATCCACGGCCCCACGCCTTTCTTCAACAGCGCCGCCGCACCTAGGTTGCCCAGCGTCAGCTTCGCGGGACGGCCGAGTTCGCGCGGGTAGTCGTAGGTGTGGGCCAGGATCGGCGTGTGTGGACGGATGGTCTGGAACGCGGTGACGAACGCGCGATACCGGTCCAGCACCTCGGCGTAGCGGCCGGTGGCCACGACACGCTGGAACGCGGCCGCCGGACTCATCGGGCTCGCACCGCGGAACGTGGTCTGCAGGAAGGTGTCGACGAAGTCGTTGCCACCGGCACTCACCAGCACCAGGTCGAACTCGAACCCGCGATACCACGTGGACAGGTCGCGGATGCCGCGCGCATTGAACATGTCCACCGCCAAGTCACCGCTGTCCTCGGTGCGGAAGAACAGCCCGCCCGCGCCGAACAGCGGCACGCCTTTCTTCTCGTCTTCCGGTGCCGGATACACCAGCCAGTCCAGCAGGTTCATCGACAGCGGTGTCGAGAACCAGGAATCGCCTTCACAAAACACCACGGGGGTGGAGGCGAAGGCAGCGGGTTTGCGGGCAAGGGCGCGGTAAAGGGTGCGGAACTCGCCGCGGCGGGTGGTCATCAATGACTGCGAAGCGGGCATCGTGTCTCTCCTTGGGCAGGGGTCCCTGAGGGGTTCAACGC
>CAMPIO010000157.1 GCA_946886405.1 uncultured Pseudoxanthomonas sp. | reverse complement strand
AGCCACCGGCGTCGCCACCGCGCCCCCGGCCATTGCCGGCGGTCGCATCGCTGTCGCCGCCCCAGCCGCGGCCGTCGCCGCCGTTCGCGCCACGGGTATCGTTGGCGTTGCCGCCGCGGCCACCATTGCCCGCCGTCGCGTCGCCGATGGACGCGCTGCCATTGGACGAGTCGCCGGCCGTCGCGTCGCCGATGCTGGCGCTGCCACCACTGCCGCCGTCACCGCCACTCCCTCCATTGCCACCGTCGCCGCCGCTGCCGGAACCCCCACCGGCTTCGCCACCGTAACCATCGCCGCCGTAGCCGGCGCCGCCTCGACCACCACTTCCGCCGTTGGCATTGCCCCAGTTCTTGGCGACGTTGCCGATGTCGTGCACGGTCACGCCGGACACGCTGCCTTCCAGGCGCGTTTCGGCCACCGCCTTGCTGTGGTTGAAGGAGTTGGAGAAGGTGGACGTGGCCGTGCTGCCGTTGTTGGCTGCCGTCGAACCGAAGCCTTCCGCACTGGCGCGGCCGCGATTGTTGCGGTTGTCGCCGTCATGCGTGCTGTTGTCGCTGTGGTCCGAGTTGTCGGAATTGTCGGAGTTGTCCGAATGGTCGCTGTTGTCCGTGTTGGTGCTGTTGTTGCTCATGTCCACCGCGAGGTTGACCAGGATGTCGTCTCCCCGGCCGTTCTCGGTGTTGGTCTGTTGCGCGAATGCCTGTCCCGTCGTGCCGAGCGCCAGCAATACCGCCGATGCGATCAGTGTCTTGCGAATGCACATGTCGAGTCTCCTTGTAGCCGCTCCGGGACCCAGGGGAAGCCCCTAAAAAGCGACGCGGGTCACGGTTGCATGGCGCTCGTTATCCGCATCCCGGCACAAGGTTAAGAATTTGTTCGCGCATGGACCGTTCGTCCGCATGCGTTCGGTGCTGTCATGTCGACGGGCCTGATGTCCGGCCGTTGCGCCGGTCGGCGTTGTGCGTCTACCAGGCCGGCGGACGAAACGCGCCTGCGACACGTGCACCCAGCCACACCAGCAGCAGGCCGGCCAGCACGGTGAGAGCGAGATAGCCAAGCGCGCTGCCCTGTCGGTCCGAGCGCGCAAACAGCAGGCATTCGACCATCAACGCAGAGTACGTGGTCAACGCGCCCAGCACGCCGACCATCAGGAATGCGCGCCAATAGATCGCCGAGGGACCACGCGCTTCCAGCCAGATCGCGAGGAAGCCGGCGGCGAACGAGCCGATCATGTTCACGGCGAACGTGCCCCATGGGAATCCGCTGCCGAGTTGCCGGAGCAGCAGGCCGCCCAGCCAGAAACGCGCGGCAGCCCCCAGGGCGCCACCCGCCATCACCAGCGCCAGCTGTTGCCACCAGATCCAGGCTTGTACCGGCATGCGTCGCGTCCTGTCTTGAGGGTCAATCGTCGCGACCGGCCTGCTGGCGTGCCTGTCGGCGTGCCTCGCGCAGGCGATCGAGTTTTTCCTTCAGCTTGATCTCGAGACCGCGCTCGACCGGTGCGTAGTAAGTCCGCTCGCCCATGGCGTCGGGGAATGCGGTCTGGTCCAGCGCGATGCCGCCTTCCGCATCGTGGTCGTACTGGTACCCCGTACCGTAGCCGAGCGACTTCATCAGCTTGGTCGGCGCGTTGCGCAGGTGCAGCGGCACGTCCTGCGTTCCGTACTGGCGTACATCGGCCTTCGCCGCGTTGAACGCCATGTAGCCCGCGTTCGATTTCGCGGTGCTGGCCAGGTAGATCACCAGTTGCGCCAATGCGAGGTCGCCTTCCGGACTGCCCAACCGTTCGTAGGTATCCCAGGCATCGATCGCCATCTGCAACGCACGAGGATCGGCCAGCCCTATGTCTTCGACCGCCATCCGCGTCATGCGTCGCGCGAGGTAGGCGGGATCGCACCCGCCATCCAGCATGCGCGCGAGCCAGTAGACCGCGCCGTCGGGATTGGAACTGCGTACCGACTTGTGGAGTGCGGAGATCTGGTCGTAGAACTGTTCGCCCCCCTTGTCGAACCGGCGCGTCCGGTCCGCCAGTACCTGCACCAGCGTCTGCGGCGTGATGCGCCCGCCCTCGTCGGCGGCCAGTTCCGCGGCGATTTCCAGCAGCGTCAGCCCACGACGGACGTCGCCGTCGGCAGCGGTCGCGATTTCCAGCAATGCTTCATCGTCGACGTCCAGCGCAAGGTCGCCCAATCCGCGCTCGGTATCGGCGAGCGCCATATGCAGCGCCTGCCGGATGTCCTCCGGCGACACCGCTTCCATCACGTGCACGCGACAGCGGGAGAGCAGTGCGGAATTCAGTTCGAACGACGGATTCTCGGTGGTCGCGCCGACGAAGATGATCGTGCCGCGTTCGATATGCGGCAGGAACGCATCCTGCTGCGCCTTGTTGAAACGGTGCACCTCGTCGACGAACAGCACGGTGCGGCGCCCGCCGGCGAACCGTTGCGCCGCTTCGGCCAGCACCTGCCGCACCTCGGGAAGACCGGACAGCACCGCCGAGATCGCCTTGAACTCGGCATCGGCGTAGCGTGCAAGCAGCAACGACAGCGTGGTCTTGCCGCAGCCAGGCGGTCCCCACAGGATCATTGAATGCACGTGGCCGGATTCGACGGCACGACGAAGTGCGCTGCCGGGCGCCAGCAGACGCCGTTGGCCGAACATCTCGTCGAGCGTGCGCGGACGCATGCGCTCGGCCAACGGCCGCAGCGCGTCGGTGTCCATGCTCAGCAGGTCGACCTGCGGTTCAAGAGGGGTGCGTGTCCTGGCCACGCATCATTGTAGCGTCGCGTGCGGTCAGAGCCCGCACGCGACAGCCACATCAGGGGCCGCCGACCACATCGACGCCTTTCGCGGGCGCGTACTTGAACGTGCCGGCTGCGAAAGCCGGATTGCGCTTCCAGCCGGAGAAGCTGATCTCGGTACGCTGGCCCACCGCATCCTTCACTTCCATCTTCACCAGCGTGCCGTTGGTGAACGCCAGACGCGCGGTCTGGAAACTGGCATCGCCTTCCTGCTTTGGCGTCAGCGTCAGCCACTGCATGCCGCCCTGCCCCGCGGCCTCCGCCACCTTGAACTGCTGGTCAAGCTTGCCGGGGTCGATCAGTGCGGCCAGCGGGCTGTTCTCTTCCTCGATGCCCTGCTCGCGCATAGTGGCCTGCTGCAGATCGGGATCGTAGACCCACACCTGCTTGCCATCGGCGACGATCAGTTGTTCGTAAGGCTTGTTGTACTCCCAGCGGAACAGGCGCGGCGCGGACAAGGCCACACGGCCGCTGGAGCTTTCCTTGAGTTTGCCGCCGCCGTCGTAGACCTTCTGGGTGAACTGACCGTCCAGACCCTTCAGGCCGGTGGTGAAGGTCTTCAGCTCATCGCGTGCGCCGGCAAACGCGCTGGTGGCCAGCATGGCGGTGGCGAGGACGGCAAGGCGTGCGGTACGGAGCATGGTGCGTTCCGGGGGTGAGGGACGTTGCGGCGAAGTGTGGCCGGGTGAAACTGAATGGGGGGTGGGCGCCCGGCCGTTGCGGGAGCGACGTCAGTCGCGATGAAGCGCTGCGGGAGGTCGATCGCGACTGACGTCGCTCCCACGGAAAAAGCCTCAGCGCGGTGGAGGCGGCGCGAGGACCTGGCGGTCGCCGTTGTGCTCCGGCGGCGTCACCACGCCCGCCGCTTCCATGGCTTCGATCAGACGTGCGGCACGGTTGTAGCCGATCTTCAGGCGGCGCTGCACGCCGGAAATCGAGGCGCGCCGGCTCTCGGTGACGATCTTCACCGCTTCGTCGTACAACGGGTCTGACTCGTCGCCGCCACCGCCGCCCGACTCCGGAAGGCCGGTCGGGCCGACGACGATGCCGTCGCCCATGGTCTGCACTTCCTCCAGCACGCCTTCGATGTAGTCGGCGGTACCGCTGGCCTTGAGATGTTCGACGACGCGGTGTACTTCCTCGTCGCTGACGAAGGCGCCGTGGATGCGTTCCGGCATCGCGGTGCCGGGCGGCAGGTACAGCATGTCGCCGTGGCCGAGCAGCGTTTCCGCGCCCGACTGGTCCAGGATGGTGCGCGAGTCGATCTTGGAGCTGACCTGGAACGCGATGCGGGTCGGGATGTTCGCCTTGATCAGGCCGGTGATGACGTCCACCGACGGGCGCTGCGTGGCCAGGATCAGGTGGATGCCGGCGGCGCGTGCCTTCTGCGCCAGGCGTGCGATCAGTTCCTCTACCTTCTTGCCGACGATCATCATCATGTCGGCGAATTCGTCGATGAAGATGACGATGAAGGGCATCGGCTCCAGCGGGCGCGGTGCCTCGGCGAGATCCGGGTCACTTGAGTTGAATGCTGGCTTGAACAGCGGGTCCATCAACGGCTGCCCCGCATCCATCGCATCCTTGACCTTCTTGTTGAAGCCGGCCAGGTTGCGCACGCCGACCGCGCTCATCAGCTTGTAACGGCGTTCCATTTCCGCCACGCACCAGCGCAGGCCGTTGGCGGCCTCCTTCATGTCGGTGACCACCG
>CAMPIO010000156.1 GCA_946886405.1 uncultured Pseudoxanthomonas sp. | reverse complement strand
CGAACTCGATCGGCCACGCGTCCTTGCCCGGCTGCAGCACCACCGCGTGGCCGCCCAGCTGGAACGCGCCCAGCTCGAAGCTGGTGCGGGTGCGCATGGACGGATTGAAGAACACCAACGCGATCGACTTGCCTTTCAGCGCATCGCCCAGCTTGTGCTGCTTGTAGAGGGCGGCCTGCGTCAGCAACGCATCAAGGTCGCTGCGGCTCCAGTCCTGCGTGTTCAAGAAGTGCTTCATTACGGCATCCTGGTGTCGGGAATGTGGCAAAACGGGCTTCGGAAACGAAAAAACCCAGCCTCTGGCTGGGTTTCCGGTGAACAAGCAACGACGTCCGGGTACCCAGCTAGAGGCAGGATTCCGGTCGACGGGCACGCGAGGTCATGCTCGAGGCCTGGGAGGCCGCGCTGGCTGCATGGGCGTGTGCGTTCATCTTCATGGGCGCGAATGCTCGCATGTGCTGCGGCGCAGCGCAAGAACGGATTCGGTTGCGTGTGCAACCGTGCGTGGGATCAGGGACCACTCGCCGTGGGCTGCGACGGCGCCACATAGGGCGCGACGGAAATGCGGATGCGCAGCCGGTTGCCCGGATCCTCTGCCAGGCGCGAGCGGTACTTCACGCCTTTGTAGATGTAGTCGACGTCGTAGGCGATCGGGCGCTGGAATTCGCGCTCGATGGGCACGACGCGGCAATTGACCTTCACGGTGGGCAAGGTCACCGGGGGCGCCTGCGCCGGTTCGTCATCACCGCCGAACCAGCCGCGCACCGAGCTGACCATCCGGCTCCACCGGCTCTCGTCCTGTTCGGGCGAGGGCATCTCCGGCTTTGCGGGCGGAGCTTCATCGCAACGTTGCTCGGTACGGGTTGCCCGAAGCGTCTGGTACACCGGCTCGACACCCAGCACCTGCGCATAGTCGAGGCGGACGTTCTCCGCCGGGACCACCCGTTCCTGCGCCACGGCGGGCGCGGCAAGCAGGCAGCAGGACAGGAGGAAGGTGGCGCGGAGGCGGTGCATGTGGCCTGCAAGAGAATCCCAGGGGCCCCAGTGTAGGGATCGCGCCTTGAGTGGGGCTGAACATCGGCCGCAGGGAATGCCACCAGACCCCCGTGCGTGGCACAGGCGGTAGAATTCCACGGCTCTCCCCTGCCCTGTTGCCATGACCCTGCGCCTGCACAACAACCTGACCCGCCGGGTCGAGGAATTCCATCCGGCTGGCCCGATCCCCACGATGTACGTCTGCGGGCCCACCGTCTACAACTACGTCCACATCGGCAATGCCCGCGGCCCCGTCGTGTTCGGGGTGCTGGCTGCCCTGCTGCGGCGCCGCTTCGGCCAGTTGCGCTATGCGCGGAACATCACCGACGTGGACGACAAGATCAACGCGGCCGCAAAGGAACTCGGCGTGGCGATTTCGGCCATCACCGACCGCTATGCCGCCGCCTACCGCGAGGACATGGCCGGGCTGGGCGTCACCGGCGAGTTCGCTCCCGACATCGAGCCTGCGGCCACCGACCACATCAGCCACATCGTCACGATGATCGAGCAACTGATCGCAGGCGGACATGCCTATGCCGCCGAGGGTCATGTTCTGTTCGCGGTAAGCAGCTTCGCCGAGTACGGCAAGCTCTCGCGCCGCGATCCGGACGAAATGCACGCTGGCGCGCGCGTGGAAGTCGCGCCCTACAAGCGCGACCCGGGCGATTTCGTGCTGTGGAAGCCATCCACGCCGGACCTGCCAGGCTGGGATTCGCCCTGGGGTATCGGCCGTCCGGGCTGGCATATCGAGTGCTCGGCGATGGCCGCCGCCCACCTGGGCGAGACCATCGACATCCACGCCGGTGGTGTGGACCTGCAGTTCCCGCACCATGAGAACGAAGTGGCGCAGAGCGAATGCGCGCACAAACACGCCGATGGTTCGCACAAGACGTTCGCACGCTTCTGGCTGCACAACGGCATGCTCAACTTCGGCGGCGCCAAGATGAGCAAGTCGCTGGGCAACATCGAGAAGGTCCACGACCTGTTGCAGCAGCATCCGCCGGAGGCGCTGCGACACGCGTTGCTGTCCGCGCACTACCGCCAGCCGCTCGACTGGTCCGAATCGCTGGTGGAGCAGTCCAAGAACACGCTGGATCGGCTCTACGGCACGCTGCGTGACCTGGGCGCGTACACCGTTGAACCCGAAACCCCCGTTGAAGTGGAAACCGCTCTCGACGATGACCTCAATACCCCGCGTGCGTTCGCCGAACTGGCGGCTTTGGCCTCGCTAGCCCGCACGATCCTGTCGAAGCCCGAGTCGATGGGTCCGGCCGAGCACGCCGAACTGGCACGCGTGAAAGCCAATCTCCTGGGCGGAGGCCGCGTGCTGGGCCTGCTCCAACAGGATCCGGCCGAATGGTTCGCCCGCGGCACTTCGTCCGACGACGACGCCCGCATCCAGGCGCTGATCGACGAGCGTGCGGCCGCGAAGAAGGCCCGCGACTTCGCCCGTTCCGATGCCATCCGCGACCAGCTGGCAGCAGAAGGCATCCTGCTCGAAGACACGCCGCAGGGCGTGCGCTGGAAGCGGGCGTGAGCCACTACTCCCTTCTCCCGCCGGGAGAAGGTGGCGCGAAGCGCCGGACGAGGGTGCGGCGACATCGGGACGCCGGCACCACAAGGACTTCGCCGCACCCTCTCCCCAACCCCTCTCCCGAGGGGAGAGGGGCTTCTGAACCAGGCTTGCCCACCCCATGACCGACACGATCTTCCCGCTCGAACCCACCGCCGCCGAGGCGCAGGCGGCCATCAAGGACGAGTTCGCCTTCTTCGGCGACTGGTCCGAACGCTATCAGTACCTGATCGATCTGGGCCGCAAGCTGCCTGCATTCCCGGATGAATGGAAGCGCGAGGAACACCGCCTGCTCGGCTGCCAGTCGATGGTCTGGATCGTGCCCAAGGGCGATGCGGCGAAGCTGGATTTCCACGCCATCAGCGACTCGGCGATCGTCTCGGGGCTGATCTTCCTGGCCCTGCGCGTCTACGCCGGACGGCCGGCCGCGGAAATCCTGGCCACCTCGCCCGATTACATCGCCGACATCGGCCTGGCCAAGCACCTGTCGCCCACACGCTCCAACGGCTTGGCCTCGCTGCTGGCCTTCATCCGCGAGACGGCCGCGAACGCGAAGTGAGCGGAACCGGTACGCCCTCTGCGTTCTCGCTGCTCCGCAACCGCGGGTATGCGGCGGTGCTGGCGTACCGCATCTGCGCACTGCTGTCTTACCAGATCGTCGCCGTCACCGTCGGCTGGCACATCTACGAACTGACGCGCGATCCATTCTCGCTGGGCCTGGTCGGGCTGGCGGAAGTGTTGCCGTTCTTCTGCGTGGCACCGTTCGCCGGATATCTCGTCGATCACCTGCCGCGGCGGCCCGTAGGCATGGTGGCCTGCGCAGCGCTGGCAACGACGGCGGTGATCCTGGTCGCGGTATCCGCAGGCTGGCTGCCGTTCCATGGCACCTGGCCGATCTACGCCGCCATCGCGCTGACCGGCATGGCGCGCTCGTTCCTCAGCCCGGTCTACAACGCACTGTTCGCGAAGGTGCTGCCGCGCGAAGACTTCGTGCGGGCGGCGGGACTCGGCAGCGTGATCTTCCAGGCGGCGCTGGTCACCGGGCCCGCCCTGGGTGGCCTGCTGGTCGGCTTCGGTGGCAAGACGCTGTCGTACGCGATGGCGGTGGTTTTCGCGCTGATGGCCGCCACGGTTCTCGCGCGACTGCGTGTGGAAGAACCCGGACCCCCGGCGGTCAGCCTGCCGGTCTTCGCCAGCATCGCGCAAGGCGCGCGCTTCGTGCTCAACAACCAGATCATGCTGGGTGCGATGGCGCTGGACATGTTCTCGGTACTGCTGGGCGGCGTGGTGGCGATGCTGCCCGCCTTCATCCACGACATCCTGCATTACGGGCCCGAGGGTCTCGGCATCCTGCGTGCGATGCCGGCCGCGGGTTCGGTCTGCGTGGGCTTGTGGCTTGCCCGCCATCCCCTGCAGAAGCACGCCGGGCGCGTACTGCTGTTCGCCGTGGCGGGCTTTGGCCTGGCGGTCATCGCCTTCGGCCTGTCGCGCAGCTTCTGGCTGTCGGCCGCCATCCTGCTGTTCTACGGCATGTGCGACGGGGTGTCGGTGGTGGTGCGCTCGACCATCCTGCAGTTGTCGACACCGGACGAGATGCGCGGACGCGTGTCGTCGATCAACGGCATCTTCGTGAGTTCGTCGAATGAACTCGGCGCGTTCTATGCCGGCACGATGGCCAGATTGCTGGGATTGGTGCCTGCCGTGATCCTGGGCGGATTCGCGATCCTCTCGGTAGCCGGCGTGACCGCCTGGAAGGCGCCGCGGCTGCGACGGCTGGATCTGCGCGAACTGCAGTAGCCTGTTTTCCGTCGCCCATGAAAAAGCCCCGCCGGAGCGGGGCTTTTCGTTTGCGGACGTCGCGGGGCTCAGTCGCCCTGCTGCTTCTGCATGTGTTCCCAGCGTTCCTGGGCGTCGATGGTGCGCTCGGCGGTCAGGCGGGCTTCGAGGCGGTCGAGGCCGATCTCTTCGCCGGTATCGACGCAGTAGCCGTAGTCGCCGCCTTCCAGGCGCTTCAACGTGCTGTCGATCTTGCCGATCAACTTGCGGTAGCGGTCGCGGGTACGCAGTTCCAGCGAGTTCTCGGTCTCGCGGGTCGCACGCTCGGCTTCGTCGCCGATGTCGCGGACTTCGTCCTTGAGGTTCTCGATGGTCTGCTTGGATTCCTCGACCAGG
>CAMPIO010000155.1 GCA_946886405.1 uncultured Pseudoxanthomonas sp. | reverse complement strand
CCTTGGCCGCCGCCGGGATGAGCGCGGGAGAACCCGCGCTGCAGCCGGGCTATCCCTCGCTCGCCGACGAAGAGGCGGACCTGCGCCTGCTGCGCGCCGTCGCCGCAGCCGAAGGCCTGCCGCGACTACCCGCTCTGCGCGAGGCCGCACGTGCGCACGGCCTGCCACTGCTGCTCGACGACGAGCAACTCTCCATCGGCATGGGCAGCGGCAGCCGCACCTGGAACAACCCTGCCCTGCCGACGCCCGATGACGTGCCGTGGCAGGAGCTGCACGCGATCCCGGTGGCCCTGGTCACCGGCTCCAACGGCAAGACCACCACCGTGCGCCTGCTCACCGCGATCGCCATCGCCCACGGCTGGCACACCGCCAACAGCTGCACCGACGGCATCTATCTCGACGGCGCCCTGATCGAGGGTGGCGACTACTCCGGCCCCGGTGGCGCACGCAGCCTGCTGCGTGATCGCCAGACCCAGGCCGCCATCCTGGAGACCGCGCGCGGCGGCCTGCTGCGCCGCGGCCTGGCGATCGAACGCGCCGACGTGGCCGTGGTCACCAACGTCAGTCCCGACCACTTCGGCGAATACGGCATCCATGACCTCGACGGCCTGGCCGAGGTGAAGCTGACCGTAGCCCGCGCCATCGACGCCGATGGCATGCTCGTACTCAACGCCGACAACGAATTGCTGCGCCGGCATGCCGCCCGTCTCGAGGCACCACTGGCCTGGTTCGCCACCGACGACGACCATCCGCTGTTGCGGCAGGCGCGCGCCGAAGGTCGCCGCAGCTGCGGCGTGCGCGGCGGCCACCTGTGGCTGTTCGACGGCACCCACGCCCACGATCTCGGCGCGGTCGCCGGCATGCCGCTGACCCTCGGCGGTCTGGCCGCGCACAACGTGCAGAACTGCGCCGCCGCCGCCCTCGCCGCCCTCGGACTGGGGATCGCCCCGGCGACGATCGCCGCCGTGCTCGCCCGCTTCGGCCGCGACAACCGCGACAACCCCGGCCGCCTGCAGCGCTGGGTGCTCGGCGGCGGCGTGCAGGTCTACGTGGATTACGCGCACAACCCCGACGGCCTGGCGCAGTTTCTCGATCTGGTACGCCAGGCGCACCGCGATGGCGGACGCCTGCACCTGCTGCTCGGCCAGGCCGGCGACCGCAGCGACGAGGCCATCGCCGACCTCGCCGCCACCGCCGCGTCGTTTCGTCCCGAGCATGTGGTGCTCAAGGACATGGAAGGCTATATGCGCGGACGCGAAAGCGGCGAGGTAGGCCGATTGCTGCGCGCGGCGCTGGTGCGCCACGGCGTGGCCGACGGCGCCATCGACGAATGCTGGGACGAAACCGAAGCCGTACGCGCAATCCTGTCCGCCGCCCGCCCCGGCGACAGCCTGGCGCTGCCGGTGCATGGCGTCGCCGCGCGCGAACGCGTCACCGCCCTGCTCGACCAGTTGCAGGCGCAGGCATGGTCGGCCGGCGATCCCGTCGCCGGCGACTGATTACTCCACCGTCACCGACTTCGCCAGATTGCGCGGCTTGTCCACGTCGGTGCCGCGCGCCAGCGCGGTGTGGTACGCCAGCAGCTGCACGGGGATGGTGTGCACGATGGGGCTGAGCACGCCGACGTGACGCGGGGTGCGGATGACGTGCACGCCTTCGGATTCGCTGAAGTGGCTGTCCTGGTCGGTGAACACGAACAGTTCGCCGCCGCGCGCGCGCACTTCCTGCATGTTGGATTTCACCTTCTCCAGCAGCACGTCGTTGGGTGCGATCACCACCACCGGCATGTCGGCATCCACCAACGCGAGCGGTCCGTGCTTGAGTTCGCCGGCCGGATAGGCCTCGGCGTGGATGTAGGAGATTTCCTTCAGCTTGAGCGCGCCTTCCAGCGCGATCGGGTAATGCAGGCCGCGACCGAGGAACAGCGCGTCGGACTTCGGCGCGAAGCGCTCGGCCCATGCGGCGATCTGAGGCTCCAGGTTCAACGCATGCTGCACGCTGCCCGGCAGGTGGCGCAATTGTTCCAGGTAATCGGCTTCCTGCTCCGGCGACACCTTGCCGCGCAGCTTGCCGAGCACGACGGTCAGCTGGAACAGCGCGGCCAATTGCGTGGTGAATGCCTTCGTCGACGCCACGCCGATCTCGGCGCCGGCGCGCGTGTAGCAGACCAGCTCGCTGGCGCGCGGGATGGCGCTTTCGGGCACGTTGCAGATCGACAGCGTGTGCTGGTGGCCCAGCGACTTGGCGTATTTCAGCGCCTCCATCGTGTCCAGCGTTTCGCCGGATTGCGAGATGGTGACGATCAGGTGCTTGGGATTGGCATACGCGTCGCGATACCGGTACTCGCTGGCGATCTCGACGCTGCACGGCAGGCCGGAGATCGCCTCCATCCAGTAGCGTGCGGTCATGCCGGCGTAGTAGCTGGTACCGCAGGCGAGGATCTGCACGCCCTCGATGTCCTTCAGCGCGGCTTCGGCGTTGGCGCCGAACAGGGAAGGCGAGAAGCCGCCGTCGACCACGGCCTCGATGGTGTCGGCGATCGCGCGCGGCTGCTCGTGGATTTCCTTCTGCATGAAGTGGCGGTACGGGCCCAGCTCCAGCGAGGCCAGTGACACGTCGGAGACGTGCACCTCGCGCTGGATCGGCTGGTCCTGGCCGTCGAACACCTTCACGCCTTCGCGGGTGACTTCGGCGGTATCGCCTTCTTCAAGGAAGATCACGCGGCGCGTGGCCTGCAGGATCGCCGAGACATCGGAGGCGATGAAGTTCTCGCCTTCACCGATGCCGATCAGCAGCGGACAGCCCATGCGGGCGCAGACCATGCGGTCCGGTTCCTTGCGGCTGACCACGGCCAGCGCGTAGGCGCCGGTGAGTTCCTTCACCGTACGCTGCAGCGCGGCCAGCAGATCGTCGCCAGCCTTCAGGTGGTGGTGCATCAGGTGCGCGATCACTTCCGTGTCGGTCTGCGACTCGAACACGTAGCCGAGCGCGCGCAGTTTCTCGCGCTGCTCCTCGTGGTTTTCGATGATGCCGTTGTGCACCAGCGCCACGCCGTGGCTGATGTGCGGATGCGCGTTGGCTTCGGTGACGCCACCGTGGGTCGCCCAGCGGGTGTGCCCGATGCCGAGACTGGCGTTGAAGCCCTCGGCGGCGGCGGCACCCTCCATTTCAGCCACACGGCCGGTGCGACGCACGCGACGCACGTCCTGCTGGTCGACCACCGCGATGCCCGCGGAATCGTAGCCCCGGTATTCCAGGCGCTTCAGTCCTTCGATCAGTACCGGCACCACGTCGCGACCGGCGATCGCGCCCACAATTCCGCACATAAGCGTGTGTCTTCCATCTGAGTGAAACGAGCGGACATTCTACGTGTCCGGTACTGGACAAGCCCTGTCCGCGCGGTGTCCGCGGACACCCGGACAGTCCCCAATCCCGGACAACCCCCTTGTGAATCAAGTGCTTGCGTTTGGCACGCATCCTGCTGATACCTGCAGGTCATTCCACAGAACGCATGCCACCGATGATTCGGGACACTTCCGCGCAAGACCGAGTACTCAGCGCCTCGCAGACCCGTCCGGCCTGGCGCCGCTGGGTATGGCCCGCGGCGGGCGGGGCCCTCCTGCTGGCGGGCATCGTGTTCGCCGCGCGGGGCTGGCTGTCGGGCACCGCCTCCGTCGACGGGGCGCGCCTGCGCATCGCCGAAGTGACCCGCGGCGATCTGGTCCGCGACATCGCCGCCGATGGCCGTGTCATCGCCGCCAACAGCCCCACCCTGTACGCCGTCGCCGGCGGCGTGGTCACGCTGAAGGTGGTCGCCGGCGACCAAGTGAAGCAGGGTCAGCCGCTGGCCGAGATCGACAGCCCGGAACTGCGCAGCAAGCTGGCGCAGGAGCAGACGACGCTCGCCGGCCTGGAAGCGGAAGCCAGCCGCGCCACGCTGGATGCCAGCGTCACCCGCGCCGATGCGCAGAAGGCGCTCGACCAGGCCGAGATCGAACGCCAGGCCGCCGAACGCACCCTGCAGCGCTACCAGCGCGGCTACGACGGCGGCGCGGTGCCGCAGGTCGATGTGCTGGAAGCGCAGGACAACCTGCGCAAGGCGGAGATCGCGTTGTCCCACGCACGCAAGGACGCCGGCCTGCAGGGCCAGGGCGCGGGCCTGGACGCGCGCAACAAGCAGTTGCTCGCCCAACGCCAGCGCGCCGTGGTGACCGAGGTGCAGCGTCAGGTCGATGCGCTGACGCTGCGTGCGCCCTTCGATGGCCAGGTCGGCCAGATCCAGGCCGTGCAACGCTCCAACGTGGCGATCAACGCCCCGGTACTGAGCGTGGTGGACCTGTCGGTGTTCGAAGTGGAGATCAAGGTGCCGGAAAGCTTCGCCCGCGATCTCGCCATCGGCATGCCGGCCACGCTGACCAGTGCCGGTCAGCCCTATCCCGGCGAGATCTCCGCCGTGTCGCCGGAAGTGGTGAACGGCGAAGTCGTCACCCGCCTGCGCTTCTCCGACAAGCAGCCGCCCGGCCTGCGCCAGAACCAGCGGCTGTCCGCACGCATCCTGATGGAGACGCGCCGCAACGTGCTGATGGTCGAACGCGGCCCGTTCCTCGAGCAGGACGGCGGCCGCCAGGCCTATGTCATGGACGGCAGCTCCGCCGTGCGCCGCCCGGTGCAGCTGGGCGTCAGCAGCCTGAGCAATGTCGAAGTGCTCAGCGGCCTGCAGCCCGGCGACAAGGTCGTCGTCTCGGGCAGCGACCTGTTCGGCGACGCCGAGCGTGTTTCAGTCAACTGATCATCACCGCCAGCCCTCCCCCACGTCTCCCCCACTCCCGAACCCGAAGAAGAAG
>CAMPIO010000154.1 GCA_946886405.1 uncultured Pseudoxanthomonas sp. | reverse complement strand
TTCACTGGGAGGCGCTGCCACCGCCATCGCGATGGCGCGTGGACTGCCGGCCGATCGGGTGATCCTGCTTGCGCCGGCGGCCGACCCCTTCGATGCCGCGCGTCGCTTCGGGGGCATGGTGGGGCTGGCGCAGTTCCTCAGTCGCCGTCTGTTCGACGAATACCAGGAACTCACCGCGCACGACATCCGCGACCTGCACGCGCAGTCCACCGCACCGCAGATCGCGCGTCCCGGCCTGATCGTGCACGACCTGGAAGACACCGACGTGCCGTGGTGCGAAGGCGAACGCTATGCACGCTACTGGCCGCAGGCCACGCTGCTCAGCACGACGGGCCTGGGTCACCACCGCGTGACCATCGCACCGGAAACGATGGACGCGTCGCTGCGCTTCCTGCGCGGCGAAGCCGTCGGCCAGCGTGTGGTGTCCACGCACGAGCTACCGTTCGGGCTCGCCTAGGGCGGATGGCGCAAGGGCGCTTGTTAGACTCGACGCCCCTCCGTCTGCGCGTGCCCCATGTCCATCGATCCTTTGCAGGTCTGGCACGACGCTGAGTACCTCCTGTCGTCCGGCCAGTCGGCCAGGGCGCGCGAGTGCTACCTGCAGTTGGTCGACCTCGAAGGCTGGCAGGCACCGGCCGCGTTGCGGCTTTCCACCCTTGCGGCCCGGGCGGGCAGCATGCGCGACGCTGTCGCGTTTGCGCTTCGCGCAGCGTCATCGACGCAACAGGAAGACGACGCTGCGCTGCTGGAGGCGCTGACCGCGCACCTGTTCGATGTCGGCGAAATCGAAGCCGGACTGGCCTGCGCGCAAGCCCCTGCGCTGGCAGCGTCGACCGATCCCGATGTGCTCCTGGGTGTAGGCCAGGCGCTGCTGGCGCAATCGTTTCCCGTACAGGCGCTGGCATCCTTGCAGCGCGCGCAAAGCCTGCGCGATAGCGGGGCAGGTGCGCGCTATCAGATCGGCCTGGCGGCGTTCTACGCCGGCGACGAAACCCGCGCCGAGCAGGCCTGGGAATCCGCCCTGCAGCGTGACCCGCTCACGCCACCGGCACACCGCATGCTGGCGAAGCTTCGACGCCAGACGCCTGAACATCACCATGTCGATCGGCTGCGTGCGGCAGTCGCGCGCCTGCCCGGGGATCACCCCGAGGCGGCCTGGCTGCACTACGCCCTGTTCAAGGAACTCGACGACCTGGACGACATCGAGGGCGCCTGGCAGGCGCTTTCCCAAGGCATGCGCCAGCGCCGCCGCCAAGTGGCCTACGACGCGGACGCCGACGCGCGTCTGTTCGAACGGCTTGCGCAACAAGCGCCGCGCGACGTATCGCCTGCGGCGTGGCCCCAGGATGCGCCCACGCCGATCTTCATCGTCGGCATGCCGCGTTCGGGTACGACGCTGCTCGAACAACTGCTCGCGCGCCATCCGCAGGTGCAGGATGCGGGCGAGCTGCGTGACCTGCTCTGCCAGTTGCGCTGGGTCTGCGACCGCGTCGGCGGTCCCCATCTGGATGAGGCGCTGTGCGAAGCAGCGGTCGATGCTGACATGGCACTACTCGCTCGCCGTTATCTGGAGAAGGCGGGCTGGCGGGCCGGGGGGCGCGCGTTCTTCACCGACAAGATGCCCTCGAATTTCCTGCTGGTGGATTGCATCGCCCGCGCGCTGCCGCAGGCCAGGATCCTGCACATGGTCCGCGAGCCGATGGAGGTGTGCTTCTCCAACCTCAAGGAACTGTTCGTCGATGCGTATCCGCATACGTACGACCAGGACGAGATGGCAGGACATTTCATCCGTTATCGCGGCCTGATGAGGCACTGGCATGCGCGCCATCCCGGCCGCATCCTCGATGTCGCTTACGAGGACCTTGTCCGTGGCCCGGAACAGGCCGCCCGCCGCGTGCTCGATTTCTGTGGCCTCGACTGGCAGGACGAGGTGCTCGCCAACGTGCCGCGCGTTTCCGCCGTCGCGACCGCCAGCGCCGCGCAGGTGCGCGAACCCATCCATGCGCGCTACCTGGGCCAGTGGCGGCGCTACGCACACCACCTGCAGCCGTTGCAGGCGAGATTGACCGACGCTGGCCTGTAGGCTGTTGGATACGGCGGCGTATCTTGCGCCCCGTGATGATGCACTGGTGTGCAATTGGTGAGGTCGTGACACGCGAACGGCTACAATCCCGCGTCTGTCCGCACCTGTAAGTGAGCACGCGTGAGCACACCCGCCAGCCAGTTTCCCGCAGCCCAGGCCGATGCCACGCCGCTGCGCTTCGTGACCGCCGCCAGCCTGTTCGACGGCCACGACGCGGCCATCAACATCATGCGGCGGCTGATCCAGGGCGAGGGCGCGGAAGTGGTCCACCTGGGCCACAACCGCAGCGTGGAGGACGTGGTGCGCGCCGCCTTGCAGGAAGACGCCGACGGCATCGCGCTGTCCAGTTACCAGGGCGGCCACGTCGAGTACTTCAAGTACATGGTCGACATGCTGAAGGAACGTGGCGCCGGCCACGTGCGCGTGTTCGGTGGCGGCGGCGGCACCATCACCCCCGAGGAGATCGCCGAACTGCAGGCCTATGGCGTGGAGCGCATCTACCACCCCAACGACGGCATGAAGATGGGCCTGGTGGAGATGATCCAGGACGTGGTCAAGCGCGCCGAGGATGCGCGCGACCCGGTCAACGGCCAGCGCGAATGGAACGCCGCGGTCGCGCCCGCGCTCACCGACGAAGCCGGCATCGGCCGCATGCTCAGTGCGATCGAGGATGGCCTCCTGTCCGAATCCGAACTCGATAAGCTGCGCGCGCAATGGGCCAAGGGCCCGCATGCACCGTTCCCCGCCCGCGCCACCCCCGTCATCGGCATCACCGGCACCGGCGGCGCCGGCAAGTCGTCGGTCACCGACGAACTGATGAACCGCTTCCTGGCCAGCTTCCCGCAGATGCACATCGCGGTGATCTCGGTCGACCCCACCCGTCGCCGCACCGGTGGCGCGCTGCTCGGCGACCGCATCCGCATGAACGCGCTGCGCAGTGAGCGCATCTACATGCGCTCCATGGCCACCCGTCGCCAGCATGTGGCCACGAATGCCGTCTTGAAGGACTGCATCGCCTTCCTCAAGTCGCTGGGCTTCGACCTTGTCATCGTGGAAACCGCCGGCATCGGCCAGAGCGATTCGGAGATCGTTGACCTGGTCGACTTCCCCATGTACGTGATGACCAGCGACTACGGCGCGGCCAGCCAGCTGGAGAAGATCGACATGATCGACTTCGCCGAGCTCATCGTGCTGAACAAATACGACAAGCGCGGCGCCGAGGACGCCCTGCGCGACGTGCGCAAGCAGTGGAAGCGCAACCGCGTGGCGTTCCAGACCCCCGACGCCGACGTACCGGTGTACCCCACCATCGCCAGCCAGTTCAACGACCCCGGCGTCAGCTGGATGTTCGCCAATCTGTGCCGCCTGCTGCGCGACAAGCTGCAGTTGCCGGCGGAGAAGTGGACACCCGACCTCGACACCACGCTGAAGGAACCGCGCGCCACCGTGCTGATCCCCGGCGCGCGCGTGCGTTACCTGGCCGAGATCGCCGAACAGGGCCGCGGCATCAACTGCCGCATCGAGACCGAAGCCGAAACCGCCAGCCGCGCCCAGCATTACTGGAATGCGCTGAAGGATCTGGACGATGCGGCGTTGCCGAAGGCGTTGGAGCTTTACCCCACCGACGCTCTTGTAGGAGCGCCCCATGGGCGCGATGCTCTTCCGTCGGGTGGGGAGGAAAGCATCGCGGGCATGGCCCGCTCCTACAACGGCCCCGACCGCTCCCTGCTCACCCTCCGCCAGCGCTACAACGACGCCATCCAGTCGCTGTCGTCCGAAGCGCTGAAGCTGCTGCGCGAATGGCCCGCCCGCCACAAGGCCGTCACCGACCCGGTCAACGAATACGAAGTGCGCGGCAAGACCATCCGCATCGACAACTACACCACCTCGCTCAGCCACCAGCAGATCCCGAAGATCGCGCCGCCCAAGTACCGCAGCTGGGGCGAGCAGCTGACCTTCCTGCAGAAGGAGAATCTCCCCGGCAGCTATCCGTACACCGGCGGCGTGTACCCGTACCGCCGCACCGGCGAGGATCCCATCCGCATGTTCGCGGGCGAAGGCACGCCGGAGCGCACCAACCGCCGCTTCCATTACCTGTCGGTCGGCCAGCCGGCCGCGCGCCTGTCCACCGCCTTCGACAGCGTCACGCTGTACGGCGAGGACCCGGCACCGCGCCCGGACATCTACGGCAAGATCGGCAACTCCGGCGTCAACATCGCCACGCTCGACGACATGAAGAAGCTGTACTCCGGCTTCGACCTGTGCGCGCCGACCACCAGCGTGTCGATGACGATCAACGGCCCGGCGCCGATGATCCTGGCGATGTTCATGAACACCGCCATCGACCAGCAGGTGGAGAAGTACCTCAGGGCCGACGACGCGCGCTGGGCCGAGGCACAGAAGAAGATCGGCGCGTTCTTCGAGGGCCGCGCGCGGCCGCAGTACCACGGCGAGCTGCCGCCGACCAACAACGGCCTGGGCCTGGGCCTGCTGGGCATCACCGGCAACCAGCTGGTGGACGAAGAAACGTATGCCCGCATCAAGGCCGAGACGCTGGCCACCGTGCGCGGCACCGTGCAGGCCGACATCCTGAAGGAAGACCAGGCGCAGAACACCTGCATCTTCAGCACCGAGTTCGCCCTGCGCATGATGGGCGACATCCAGCAGTACTTCGTCGACAACGGCGTGCGCAACTTCTACTCGGTGAGCATCAGCGGCTACCACATCGCCGAAGCCGGGGCGAACCCGATCAGCCAGCTCGCCTTCACGCTGTCCAACGGCTTCACCATCGTGGAGTACTACCTGGCGCGCGGCATGAAGATCGACGACTTCGCGCCCAACCTGTCGTTCTTCTTCAGCAACGGCATGGACCCGGAGTACACCGTCATCGGCCGCGTCGCCCGCCGCATCTGGGCCCGCGCCATGCGCGAGCGCTACGGCGCCAGCGCCCGCAGCCAGATGATGAAGTACCACATCCAGACCAGCGGCCGC
>CAMPIO010000153.1 GCA_946886405.1 uncultured Pseudoxanthomonas sp. | reverse complement strand
GCCCGGAGGGCGGGTGAGGGGGGACGGCGCCCTTGTCTTCAATCGTGGCGCGGTGTTTCGAGTGTTGCTTTTTTCCAGTCGCTCGATAGCGTCATCAACGCCGAGGCGGTAATGGCTCCGGCGTGCCCCTCATCCGCCTTCGGCACCTTCTCCCCGCTTGCGCGGGGAGAAGGAACAGCGAGTTACGCCAGCGCTTCGCGCGCCGGCACGTACGCGTAACCCAGATCGTCGGCGACTGCCTTGTAGGTAATCTTGCCGGCGTGCACGTTCAGGCCGTTGAGCAGGTGCTCGTCGTCCAGCATGGCCTGCTTCGCGCCCTTGTTCGCCAGCTGTACGGCGAAGGGCAGGGTAGCGTTGGTCAGCGCGAAGGTGGACGTGCGGGCCACGCCGCCCGGCATGTTGGCCACGCAGTAGTGGATGATGCCGTCCACTTCGTACGTCGGGTTCTGGTGGGTGGTGGCCTTCGATGTCTCGAAGCAGCCGCCCTGGTCGATCGCCACGTCCACCAGCACCGAGCCGGGGCGCATCAGCTTCAGCTGGTCGCGCGAAACGAGCTTGGGGGCGGCGGCGCCGGGGATCAGCACCGCACCGATCACCAGGTCGGTGTCGGGCAGGCGTTCCTCGATCGCGTCGCGGGTGGAATAGATCGTGGTCAGCTGATGGCCGTACAACTCATCCAGATACTTCAGGCGGTCGAGCGAGCGGTCCAGGATGGTGACGTGCGCGTTCATGCCCATCGCCATGCGCGCGGCATTGATGCCCACCACGCCACCGCCGATCACCAGTACTTCCGCCGGTTTCACGCCGGGCACGCCACCGAGCAGCACGCCGGAACCGCCCTGCGCTTTCTCCAGCGCGTGCGCGCCGGCCTGGATCGACATGCGGCCGGCGACTTCCGACATCGGCGCGAGCAGCGGCAGGCCGCCCTTGCGGTCGGTGACGGTTTCATAGGCGATGCAGGTGGCGCCTGAGGCGACCAGCGCCTTGGTCTGTTCCGGATCGGGCGCGAGGTGCAGGTAGGTGTAGAGCACCTGGCCCGGGCGCAGCATGGCGCACTCGTTCGGCTGCGGCTCCTTGACCTTGATGATCATGTCGGCGCGGGCAAAGATCTCTGCCGCCGTGTCGACGATTTCCGCGCCGGCCTTGACGTACTGCTCATCGGTAAGACCGATCGCCTTGCCGCCGTCGCGCTGCACGATGACCTGATGGCCGTTCGATACCAGCTCGCGCGCACCGGCCGGCGTGAGGCCGATGCGGTATTCGTGGTTCTTTATTTCCTTGGGGACGCCGATCAGCATGTTGCTCTCCAGTAGCGGGAAGGGGCTTCGCGCGCGGGGGAGCGCTGGGGCCGTTGGTCCGTAATTTTACGCGGTTCCCCGTATGGTGTCCGCCAGGACATTCACGATCCGGTCGATATGGTCTTTCTCCACGATCAGCGGCGGGGACAGCGCGATGACGTCGCCGGTCACCCGGGTCAGCAGGTGGCCTTCGTGGAAGGCGCGGGCGAAGACGTCGTAGGCCCGTGTGCCGGGCGCGCCCGCGCGCGGGGCCAGTTCGATGGCGCCGACCAGGCCGACGTTGCGGATGTCGATCACGTTCGGCAGCCCCTTCAGCGAATGCAGCGCTTCCTGCCAGTAGTCGCCCAGGCTGAGCGCCTTGTCGAACAGGTTTTCCTCTTCGTACGTATCCAGCGTGGCGAGCGCGGCGGCGCAGGCCAGCGGATGGCCGGAATAGGTGTAGCCATGGAACATGTCGATGGCGTTGTCCGGGCCGCTCATGAAGGCATCGAACATGCGGTCCGACACGAACGTGGCACCCATCGGCACGCAGCCGTTGGTGATGCCCTTGGCGGCGGTGATCATGTCCGGCGTCACGCCGAAGCGTTGCGCACCGAAGGCATGGCCGACGCGGCCGAAGCCGGTGATGACTTCGTCGAAGATCAGCAGGATGCCGTGCTTGTCGCAGATCTCGCGCAGCCGCTGCAGGTAGCCCTGCGGCGGGATGACGACGCCTGCGGAGCCGGAAATCGGTTCGACGATGACCGCCGCGATGGTGGAAGCGTCGTACAGCGCGATCTGGCGCTCGAGGTCCTCGGCCAGCTCGATGCCGTGCGGCGGCAAGCCTTTCGAGAAGGCATTGCGCGAGATGTCCAGCGTGTGGCGGATGTGCGAGACCGCCGGCAGGCCGGGGCCGAACCACTTGCGGTTGTTCGGCAGGCCGCCCACCGACATGCCGCCGAAACCGACACCGTGGTAGCCCTTCTCGCGACCGATGAAACGCGTGCGCTGGCCTTCGCCGCGCACCCGGTGGTAGGCCAGGGCGATCTTCAGCGCGCTGTCCACCGCTTCCGACCCGGAGTTGCTGAAGAACACCTTGTTGAGGTCGCCCGGCGCCAGTGCGGCCAGGCGCTCGGCCAGCTTGAACGGCAGCGGCGAGCTCATCGAGAAATTGGGCGCAAAGTCGAGCGTGCCGATCTGCTGCTTCACCGCTTCCACGATGCGCGGACGCGCGTGACCCGCGTTGCAGCACCAGAGGCCCGCCGTGGCATCGAGCACCTCGTTGCCGTCGACGTCCTTGTAGTACATGCCGGAGGCGCTGGCGAGCAGGCGCGGCTTGGCCTTGAACTGCTTGTTGGCGGTGAACGGCATCCAGAAGTGGTCCAGCGAACCGGGCGCTTCCAGGTTCTGGCGCGCGTAATGGTCGGCCAGGGCGCGGGAGGAGGAAGGGTCGTCGGCGCTCATCGCGGTTCCGGGGCGGGGTGGTGGGCGAAGCTTAGCGCGTTGAAAAAACTTTACAACCGTGCGGAACGTCAGGTGCTTTCCGCTGTGATCCTGCATGCCGTCGCCGCCAATGGACTGAGCGGTTGCGAGCGAAAACCACGGATTGACCCACGTGTCCCGGGGTGTAAAGTATCCCGTAACATCTGGGTTCGACCGAAGGGTGGTGATGGACATCGGCGCACGCCTGCAACTGGTCCGCAAATCCAAGAGCCTCAGCCAGCGCGAGCTGGCCAAACGCGTGGGCGTCACCAACAGCACCATCTCGCTGATCGAGCAGAACAAGGTCAGCCCCTCGGTCAGCTCGTTGAAGAAGGTGCTCGACGGCATCCCGATCTCGCTGGCCGACTTCTTTACCCTCGATCTCGAGAAAGGGCTGCCCGACAGTCCGTTCTATGGCGCCAGTGAGTTGCCCGACGTGGGCAGCAATGGCATCCACTATTTCCTTCTGGGCCAGCACCGCCCGCAGCGCCAGATGTGCATCCTGCGCGAAGTGATGCCGCCGGGCAGCGACACCGGCGACAGCATGCTGGCGCATGACGGCGAGGAGGGCGGAGTGGTGATCTTTGGCGAAGTGGAGGTCACCGTCGGCGACCAGGTGCGCGTGCTCAAGGCCGGCGAGGGTTACTACTTCGAGAGTCGTACGCCGCACCGTTTCCGCAACGTCGGTGAAGAAGATGCGGTGATCGTCAGCGCGAATACGCCGGCGACGTTTTGATCGTTAGAGCCCCTCTCCCATCGGGAGAGGGGTTGGGGTGAGGGTCCGGCGAAACCAGGGCGTTCTGGCGTCCCGGATTCCCACCGCACCCTCATCCGGCGCTTCGCGCCACCTTCTCCCGGTGGGAGAAGGGAACACAGCCAGGAGCTTTCATGAGCAATCCCCGCACGCAACAGGACTGGCAGGCGATGGCCGCCGGCTTGTCGATCCGCACGCAGGCCTTCATCGACGGCAAGTACGTCGATGCCGCCTCGGGCAAAACCTTCGACTGCATCAGCCCGATCGATGGGCGCGTACTGGGCCGGGTCGCCGATGGGCAGGAAGAGGACATCAACCGCGCGGTCGCCGCTGCGCGACGCAGCTTCGATGCAGGCGCGTGGTCCAACGCGCGACCGACGCATCGCAAGAAAGTGCTGCTCAAGCTCACCCAGTTGATCGAACAGCATGCGGACGAACTGGCGCTGCTGGAATCGCTGGACATGGGCAAGCCGGTCGGCGACGCGCGCAGCGTCGATATCGCGGCGACCATCCGCTGCATGGGTTGGACCGCCGAAGCGCTGGACAAGGTCTATGGCGAAGTCGCCGCGACGGGCCCGGACGAACTCGGCCTGGTGACGCGCGAACCGCTGGGCGTGGTCGGTGCGATCGTGCCGTGGAATTTCCCGCTGCTGATGGCGTCGTGGAAGCTCGCCCCGGCGCTGGCGATGGGCAATTCCATCGTGCTCAAACCGTCGGAGAAGTCGCCGCTCACCGCGATCCGCTTGGCTGAGCTCGCGATCGAGGCCGGCATCCCGGCCGGTGTGCTCAACGTGGTGCCGGGCTTCGGCAAGACCGCCGGCGAGCCGCTGGCGCTGCACATGGACGTGGACGGCCTGGTGTTCACCGGCTCCACCGCGGTCGGCAAGCGCCTGCTGCAGTGCGCGGGCCTGTCGAACATGAAGCGCGCCTACATGGAATGCGGCGGCAAGAGCCCGAACCTGGTGTTCGCCGACGCGCACGACCTGGACGTGGCCGCGAAAGCCGCGGCGGGCGGCATCTTCTACAACCAGGGCGAAGTCTGCACCGCCGCGTCGCGCCTGCTGGTGGAGCGCTCCATCAAGGATGAATTCGTCGCTCGCGTGGTCGAGGCCGGCAAGGCCATGCGGCCGCGCCATCCGCTCGATCCCGGCGCACCGATGGGCGCGATGGTCGACGAAGGCCAGACGCAGCGCGTGCTGGACTACATCGAGAAGGGTAAGGCTGAAGGCGCGCGGCTGGCGCTGGGCGGCCAGCGCGCCGACGTGGAAGCGGGCGGCTGCTACCTCGAGCCCACCATTTTCGACAACGTGGCACATGACCACACGATCAGCCGCGAGGAGATCTTCGGCCCCGTGCTGTCGGTGATCGCCTTCGACAGCGAAGAAGATGCCCTGCGGATGGCCAATGACAGCGAGTACGGCCTGGCCGCCGGCGTGTGGACGCGCGACATCAGCCGCGCGCATCGCGTCGCACGCAAACTGCGTGCCGGCAGCGTGTGGGTGAACTACTGGGACGGCGGCGACATGACGGCTCCGTTCGGCGGCTACAAGCAGTCCGGCAACGGCCGCGACAAGTCGCTGCACGCCTTCGACAAGTACACGGAGATCAAGGCGACGTGGATCAACCTAGGTAGCTGAGTCTTCTTTCCTTCTCCCCGCTAGGCGGGGAGAAGGTGCCCGGAGGGCGGATGAGGGGCGAGCGCG
>CAMPIO010000152.1 GCA_946886405.1 uncultured Pseudoxanthomonas sp. | reverse complement strand
TGCCGATGGAGCTCCGAGGGCCATCGGCCGCCCGCGAGCCCGGCAACGTCACGCGGCGGGGGGCAGCGCCAGCCCTCGACCCGTCGAGGCTGAGCGTCCCGTCACGGCCTGCCGCCTTAGAATTCCCCCATGACGCTGACGCCTACTGCCCGCATCGCCGACCTCCGCCGCCAGCTGGAGGACGCCAACTACCGCTACCACGTGCTCGACGAGCCCAACATCCCGGACGCCGAGTACGACCGCCTGCTGCGCGAGCTGGATGAACTGGAAACGGCCCACCCGGAGCTGGTCACCGCCGATTCGCCCACCCAGCGCGTCGGCAACGCGCCGGCCGGCAAGTTCGCCGAGGTGCGCCACGCCATCCCCATGCTGTCGCTGGGCAATGCCTTCAGCGACGAAGAGGTGGACGACTTCGTCCGCCGCATCGCCGACAAGCTGAAGAGGCCGACGCTGCTGTTCTCCGCCGAGCCCAAGCTGGACGGGCTGGCCATCAGCCTGCGCTACGAAGGCGGTGCGTTCGTGCAGGGCGCCACGCGCGGCGACGGCGCCACCGGCGAGGACGTCACCCTGAACCTGCGCACGGTCAAGGCCATTCCGTTGAAGCTGCGCGGCAAAGGCTGGCCGGAGGTGCTGGAAGTGCGCGGCGAGGTGTACATGCCGCGCGCGGATTTCGAGAAGTACAACGAACATGCCCGCCTGCACGGCGGCAAGGTGCTGGCCAATCCGCGCAACGGCGCCGCCGGTTCGCTGCGCCAGCTGGACCCGCGCATCACCGCGCAGCGGCCGCTGGCGTTCTTCGCCTACGGCATCGGCCTGGTGGAAGGCGGTGAACTGCCGGACTCGCATTCGGCCGCGCTGAAGCAGCTGCGCGCGTGGGGCTTCCCGGTCAGCAGCCTCAGCGAGACCGTGGAAGGCGCCGACGGGCTGCTGGACTACTACCGCCGCATCGGCGAACGCCGCGACGCCTTGCCGTTCGACATCGACGGCGTGGTCTACAAGCTGGACGACGGGGAAGGGCAGCGCGCGATGGGGTTCGTCTCGCGCGCGCCGCGTTGGGCCATCGCGCACAAGTTCCCGGCGCAGGAACAGATGACCGTGCTGGAATCCATCGAGGTCAACGTGGGCCGCACCGGCGCGGTGACGCCGTGGGCGCTGATGCAGCCGGTGCACGTGGGCGGCGTGACGGTGACGCGCGCCACGCTGCACAATGCCGACCAGGTGGCGCGCCTGGACGTACGCAATGGCGACACGGTGATCATCCGCCGCGCCGGCGATGTCATCCCCGAAGTGGTGGGCGTGGTGCTGGAACGCCGTCCCGCCAACACCCAGCCGTGGCAGATGCCGACCGCGTGCCCGGTCTGCGGCTCGGAGATCGTGCGCGAAGAGGGCGCGGCCGTCTGGCGCTGCAGCGGCGAGCTGACGTGCCCGGCGCAACGCAAGGAGACGATCATCCATTTCGCTTCGCGCCGGGCGATGGATATCGAGGGGCTGGGCGAGCGCTTCGTCGAGGACCTCAGCGACCTGGACTTCGTGCAGAACGTCGCCGACCTCTACAAGCTGACCGTGGACGATCTGCTGGAGATGAAGCGGCGTGTGGACGAGCGCGACGGCACCACGCCCGAGACGGTGAAGTCCGGCAAGGTCGCGACGAGGTGGGCGGAGAACCTCATCGAGGCCATCGACCGCAGCCGCAAGACCACGCTGGAGCGCTTCCTGTTCGGGCTGGGCATCCAGCATGTGGGCGAGAGCACGGCCAAGGCGCTGGCGCAGTGGTTCGGCGACCTGCAGCTGATCCGCCGCCTGCCATGGCCGCTGTTCAAGCAGGTGCCGGACATCGGTGGCGAGGTGGCGCGCTCGCTGGGCCATTTCCTCGACCAGCCGGGCAACCAGCAGGCCATCGATGACCTGCTGGCGCGCGGCGTGGTCATCGGCGACACGCATGCGCCCTCGGGCAAGCTGCGCGCCGGCCTGGACCTGGCCACGCTGCTGGTGGACCTGGAGATCCCCAAGGTCACCCGCGTGCGTGCCGAACAGCTGGCTTCCGCGTTTCCGTCGGTGCAGGCGCTGTTGGACGCGCCGGTGCACAACTTCGTCACCGCCGGCCTGCCGGGCGATTCGGCCAACGCTTTCGCCGCGTGGCTTGAAGACGAGGCCAATGCGCAGCTGCTGACGCGCAGTGGTGCCGCACTGGACGAACTGCTGGCCGTCACGCCGGACGACGTGGCGGTGTCCGCGGGCCCACTTGAGGGCAAGACCGTCGTACTCACCGGCGGCCTGGCCGCGATGAGTCGCGACGAAGCCGGCGAGAAGCTGGAAGCGCTGGGTGCCAAGGTGGCCGGCAGCGTGTCGAAGAAAACGCACCTGGTGGTCGCCGGTGAAGCCGCCGGTTCCAAGCTGGCCAAGGCGCAGGAGCTGGGCATCGAGATCTGGGACGAAGCGCAGTTGCTGGCGTTCCTGGAGAAGCACGCGTGAGGAGCAGCATGCTTTTCTGTAGGAGCGACGTAAGTCGCGACCGGAAGCATTCCGCGTTCGCGCAGTGTGTACGACACTCATCTATCGGAGGGCGCATGTGCTGTGGGCGTGCGGTCGCGACTTACGTCGCTCCTACAGGGGGTGCGCGATGAACTGGCAACCCTCCGCCTCGATGGACGCGCTGCGCCTGCGCGCGCAGCTCAATCGCCTCGTCCGTGAGTTCTTCTTCGCGCGCGATGTGCTCGAAGTCGAGACGCCCATGATGTCCCGGGCCGGCAATACCGATCCGAACATCGCCTCGTTCTCGCTCGACTTCTCCGGTCGCACCGACGGTGCACCGCGCACGCGCTGGCTGCGGACCTCGCCGGAGTTTCCGCTCAAGCGCCTGCTGGCGGCCGGTATGGGCGATTGCTACGAACTCGGACGTGTGTTCCGCGATGGCGAGGCGGGTGGGCGGCACAACCCGGAATTCACCATGCTCGAGTGGTATCGCGTGGGCTGGACGCTGGATCCGCTGATCGACGAGACGGTGACGCTGGTGCAGGCCGCGCTTTCGATGATCGGGCGGGAGGCGACGGTCGTGCGCTTGAGTTTTCGTGATCTGTACGCGCAGCGCCTCGGCTTCGATCCGATGACCGCCGACCTGGACGTGGTGCGCAATGCGGCGACCGGCATCGTCATCGACGGCGAAGGCTTGACGCGCGACGACTGGCTGGACCTGCTGATGACCCACACGCTGCAGCCGACATTCGGTCGCGACGAAATCCGGGTGGTGTACGACTATCCGGCGACGCAGTCCGCTCTGGCGCAGGTGGTGGACCGCGAGGGTGTGCAGGTGGCCGAACGGTTCGAGCTGTATCTCGGCGCACTGGAGCTCGCCAACGGTTACCACGAGTTGACCGACGCGCTGGAACAGCGAGGGCGGTTCGAGCGCGATGTCACCGTCCGGCAGGCGCGCGGCGACGCCACGCCACCCATCGACGAGGCATTGCTGGATGCGTTGGCGCATGGCATGCCCGCGTGCGCTGGCGTGGCCCTGGGCATGGACCGCTTGCTGATGACGTTGCTGGATACGTCGCGCATCGCCGAGGTGCTGTCGTTCGACTTCGCCCGCGCCTGAAAGCCAGCCAAACATCGCGTGCAAGGCCTGCGCGCTGCAAACGGTTACGTGAGGCCGCGTTCATTTTCGCCGCGTAGATTGCGATCCAACACCCACGAGGACACACGCCATGGAACGCCACCTGATCGCTTCGCTGATGCTGGGAGCCGCTGCACTGTTCGGTACCGTCGCGGCCAAGGCCGCGCCCCAGTACGACGACCGCTACGGCGGCGGACAGACGGTGCGCTGCGAATCGTCCGACAACCGCCACCGCGAATGCCCGATGGATACGCGCGGCGGTGTGCAGTTGACGCGCCAGTTGTCGAGCACGCGGTGCGAGGAAGGTCGCAACTGGGGCCAGAGCCGCAACGGCGTGTGGGTGGATCGCGGCTGTCGTGCCGAGTTCACCAGCGGTCGCGGCGGTGGCTGGGGCAACGGCAATGGCGGCGGTTGGTCCGGCAACGGCCAGCGCATCCGCTGCGAGTCCGACAACGGCCGTACGCGCACCTGCGCGATCCCGTCGCGTGGCGATGTGCGCCTGGTTCGCCAGCTGTCCAGCGCCCGCTGTGTCGAAGGCCGGACCTGGGGGCAGGACCGTAACGGTTTGTGGGTGACCGACGGGTGCCGGGCCGAGTTCGAGGTGTCCGGTCGTGGCAATGGCTGGGGCAACAACGGCGGCCACCAGGGCCGGATCTTCCGCTGCGAATCCCAGAAGGGTCGCACCCAGACGTGCGGCGTGGATGGGCGCGGCCGCGTGCAACTGGTTCGCCAGCTGTCCGATACCGCCTGCATCGAGGGCCGCACCTGGGGGCAGGATGCCCGTGGCGTGTGGGTCACGGGTGGCTGCCGGGCGGAGTTCCGCGCCCGGTAAACCCGTGGGGTGAGCCGTCAGCTCACGAGGGGTCGTTACAATGGCGGCATGAACGACGCCATCGATTACGCCCGCTTCGACCGTATCCGCCCCATCCGCTGGACCGGCCAGGCGCTGGAACTGCTGGACCAGCGCAAGCTTCCCTTCGTGGTGGAGTACGTGAGCTGCACGACCAGTGACGACGTCGCCACGGCCATCCATGACCTGGCCGTGCGCGGCGCACCGGCCATCGGCATCGCGGCCGCGTGGGGGGTGGTGCTCGCCTCGCGCGATGTGCTGGCAGCCACACCTGCCGAAGCCCTGGAGAAGCTGGAACCGGCATTGCAGCGCTTGAACGACGCGCGCCCCACGGCGGTCAATCTGGCCTGGGCCCTGGCGCGCATGCGTGCCGCGCTGCGCACGGCCGGCGGCGACTGGCGCGGCGTGCTGGAACTCGAAGCCCTGGCGATCGCCGAGGAAGATCTGGCGGCCAACCGCCACATGGGTGAACTCGGCGCCGCGCTGATCGGCGAGGGCAGTGGGGTGCTGACCCATTGCAACACCGGGTCGCTGGCCACCGCCGGCTTCGGCACTGCGCTGGGTGTAATCCGCGCCGGCGTGGCGCAGGGCCGCATCGGCAAGGTGTATGCCGGTGAGACCCGCCCGTGGCAGCAGGGGGCGCGGCTGACCGCATGGGAATTGCAGCAGGACGGCATACCGGCCACGTTGATCGCCGACTCCGCCGCGTCGCACCTGATGAAGACGGGCGCCGTGCAGTGGGTGGTGGTGGGGGCGGACCGCATCTGCGCCAATGGCGACACCGCCAACAAGATCGGCACCTACCAGCTGG
>CAMPIO010000151.1 GCA_946886405.1 uncultured Pseudoxanthomonas sp. | reverse complement strand
GCGCCGCTCCGCCCGCTGGGGCCAGCCCCCCGGCATGCTCGCCCAGGAGACCGCCCCCGAGAACTACGGCCCGACGATCGGCACCGGCCAACGCCAGGGCAACCAGCAGGGCAACGCCGCCACCCCCAGCATGGAAGTGGACGGCCACCAGATCTACTACGACCTGCGCAACGAACTGAAAGTCGCCGAGTGGCGGGCCCAGGGCATGAAGGAAGTCTCCTTCCCCCTGCCCGGCCGCCGCGAACTGATGGTCTGCGCCCTGGAGATCGTCGCCACCCGCGGCTCCGGCGGCTGCCGCCTGATGCAACCCAACGACCCCGACCTGGCCACCATCGGCGACGCCCGCAACGTGGTCAACGTGATGCGCATCTACCGCCGCGGCGAACTGATCTGGCGCGGGCCCGGGGTGTATCGCTGAGGATGGCGTGGCGGCGCGCGATCAGCGCGCGGCCTGCGCCCGCAGCATGGCCACGAAGGTGGCGTCCGCGCCGACCGCCTCCAGCACCGGCAGCACCACGCGGTAACCGTCCGGACTGTTGGTGAGGATCACCGCGCCGCGACGCGTGGCAGGCGTCCAGTAGACGAAGGCGAACGCATCCTGGTCCGCCCCGGTATGCACGTAGTACAGGGCGCCGCCGAAGTCGAACAGTTCCCACCCCAGGGTGAACCCTGCCCGGTCGGGACACAGCGCGGCCGGCAGGCCGGCGCAGGCCGATGCGCGACGGTCGGCCTGCACGCGGCGGCGTTGTGCCGCCAATGCGGGACGGACACTGTCGTCGCGCATCACCGACACCACGAACGCGGCGTAGTCGGCCGCCGTGGTCAGCAGATCGTCGGCGGCCGACGGCGTGGTGCGCACCACCGGTGGCTGCCAGTCGGCGCCCTGCCGGCTGCTGGCGATGTCGGCGGCGTGCGCGCCGGTCGCCGTGTAGGCGGTGTCGTGCAGGCCGAGCGGATCGAACACCAGGCGCTGCGCTTGCCGGTCGAGGCGATCGCCGGTCACCGCCTGCACGTAGTGCGCGACATAGTCGTAGCCCTCGCCCGAATAGCCCGGCGCGCCGTCGGGATCGGCGATGAAGGCCAGGCCGGACGGACCGCGCCAGTTCGGCAAGCCGGTCTGGTGCGCCAGGCAGAGGCGCGGCGTCAGCAGGCGGTGCCGGGCATCGCCGGCGAGGTCGGGGTCGACCCACGCATCGGCGATGCGGTCATCGAGCGAGAACCGCCCCTCCGACGCCAGCCGCAACACGACCTCGGCGGTCACCGGCTTGGTGAGCGAGGCGACGTTGTAGCGCGTCGCGGGCGTGGCCGGCTGGCCCACCGCGCGTTCGCCGGCCACCCCCACCGCGACGACCCTGTCGGCTTCGATGCGCGCGACCGAGACGCTGGCCACGCCGGTGTCTTTCAGGATGGCGGACAGCGTGGCATCGAGATCGGAGGCGCGGACGGGCGCGGTCGGCGGCGCACTGACACAGGCCGCGCTGGCGACGGCGGCAAGCAAGGTGGCGCAACGCAGGAGAACAGGCGGCATGGAACGTCTCGGGTGATGGAGTGAGCGGGAGGCCGGTGGGCGTTACGTCGTCCCCACCGGCGCCGACGTACCGTACCGATGCGCGTGCGACGCGCCCAGGCGGCTGCGCCGAACCGCTCCCCGCGCTGACGAAGCGGCGGAAACGAGGCGTGAAATCCACACCCGTCTCGCGTCCGAGGCAAGCGCCAGCCCCCTCTCCCTGCACGCGGGGCGAGGGGAAATCCACTCGCAGTGAAGCTGAGTCGCCGTGCACGGACGCGTTTCCTTCTCCCTGCGCAAGCGGGGAGAAGGTGCCCGGAGCGCGGATGCGGGGCAAAGCGCTGTGCGTCACCGGGCGCCGAAGCATCCCCTCTCCGTTCGCCCCTCACCCGCCTTCGGCACCCTCTCCCCGCTGCGCAGGGAGAGGGGAAATCCATTCGCGGTGAGACAGCTGCTCGCCACAAGACTCAGCAGCGATGCGCCGACGCTTTTCCTTCTTCCTGCGATAGCGGGGAGAAGGTGCCCGGAGGGCGGATGAGGGGCAGAGCGCGGTGAGTCACCGGGCGCGGATGCGTCCACCTCTCCGTTCGCCCCTCACCCGCCTTCGGCACCCTCTCCCCGCTGCGCAGGGCGAGGGAAGCAACGGCGGACCCGTAGGCTGGGTTGATAAACCCAGCATCCCGGGCGCGGACATATCCGATGCCGGGTTTATCACCCTCGCCTACGAAAGGCTTTTTCCGGCGATTTCCAAAGGCCTGCGTAGGGCGGGCTCAAGCCCGCCGCTCGGATGCGCAATGGCGGGCTTGAGCCCGCCCTACTGAAGCGTCGCAGGTATGCCCACCGGTTACGGCGCCGAGGCCTTCGCGGACGCGGCTGGCGTCGATCCCAGGTGGGTCTGCAGGAAGCCGGCGATGCCGGTCCACATGGCCTCGATGTTCTCGATCTTCTCCATGCCGTGGCCTTCCTTCTCGAAGATCAGGCCCACCGGCTGGCGGCCATCCATCTGCAGCATCCGCTGCAGGCGCCGCGCATGTTCCAGGTCCACGCGCACATCTTCGGTGCCGTGCACGATCATCACCGGCACCTTCAGCTCGCGGTACTGGTAGATGGGCGACAGGGCCTGCATCGCGGCCAGGTCGGTGTGCGGATTGCCGATGAGCTTTTCCATCTGCTCGCGACCTTCCTTCACCCGCCCGCTGTCGCTGGCGGTGAAGAACAGGATGCGGTCGCTGACGCCGGCGATGGTCACCGCGCAGCGGAAACGCTCGGGCCAGCGGATCGCCATGACCATCGACGAATAGCCGCCGTAGCTGGTGCCCACCGCGCACATGCGCGTGGCGTCTAAGGGGAAAGTGGCCGTGGCGTGGCGGATGGCCGCGTCGATGTCGTCCTCGATGGCGGTGCCGTAGTTGCGATGCCCCTTCTCGCGGAATGCCTTGCCGTAGCCGTCCGAGCCGCGGAAGTTCACCCGCAGCACGGCGTACCCGAGCGAGGCGAGGAACTGCACTTCCGGGTCGTAATGCAGCTTGTCGCTGACGCCGATGGGGCCGCCGTGCGGGGCCACCACCAGCGGATGCGGCCCCGGCGTGCGCGGCAGCGTGATGAAGGCTTCCAGCGGTGTGCCATCCACGCCCTTGAACATGAACGACCGGCTGGGCGCCAGCATCGCGGCGCTCAGGTCGGGCTTGCTTTCGTCCAGCAGCGCGGCGCGCTTGGCGGTAGTGTCAAGGTGGTACAGCTGCGCGGGCTGGTCGCCGGCTTCCACCCACAGCAGCAACTGCCGGCCGTCACGGCTGCGATCGCCCACCACCACGGTCTTGTCCGGGAACGTGTCGCGCAGCAGCTTGGCCTGCGCGCTGGCCGAGGCATCGAAATACTCGCTGACGAAGATGCCGCCCTGGTAGTAGCCGGCACCGATCACGTTGTGGGCGTCGTCGTACAGCGCCGTCACCACGTCGACACCCGGCTTGCTGAAGACCGTGCGCGAGATCGTCTTCGTCGCCGGATCGAACGCCACCAGTTCCTTCTGTGCGCGGTCCTTCTCGGTGATGCCGTAGATGATGGTGCCGTCGGCGGACAGGCCTTCCGCATGGAAGGGTTCGTCGTCCTCGATCTCCATCACTTCGCGGTAGAAGCCATCGGCGCCGTACATCAGCACGCGCCGCTTGGGCGGGGGACCGTCCTTGTCGTCCTCGTCGCGCTTGCGGGTGTCGTCGCGCACCGCCACCGCCAGCCGCAGCCGGCCGCGGCCGTCGGTGAACCAGCGGCGGTCGTCCTCGACGCCCAGGTTGAGACGATCGCGGATATGGAAACGGAACGCGGCCGCCGCCGCAGGACTGCTGACATCCATGCGATGGACCAGCAGTTCACCCGTGGTACCCACGCTGCCGAACAGGATGTGCGCGTCGTCGTTCGGCAGGGTGTCCACCACGATGCCCTTGCGCGGCAACCTGTACCGGTCGATGGTGCGCTTGCCGCCGGCCAGCTCGCCGATACGGGCGGCGTGGATCTGCTCCGGCCCGGGTTCGCTGATGGGCATCAGCACCACGCGGTCGTTGGCCCACGCGATGGAGCCGAACATGCCCTCGCTGGAAGCCAGCGTACTCACCGTACCGGCCGCCAGGTCGATCAGTTCCACGTCCCAGCGCTTCTCGGACGTGCGCACATGCACCGCCACCAGCGTGCCGGCGGGATTGATGCGTGCGCTGAGCACGCGGTCGTCCTTCCACAACGCACGCACCGCCAGTGGCAGCACGCCCGGCTTCGGCGGTGCGGCCAGGGGTACGTCAACAGGCGGTTCGCGCCCCGCCTTCTGCACGGCGTCGCGATAGAACGCGGGGAAGGGGTCCGGATAATGGCCTGTGTAGGACAGCGCATAGCCCGCGTAGACCTGCGGGTGCTGCTTCTTCAGCCAGTCGATCACGCCCAGGCTGCGGTTGGCCACGTGGAAAGTGCTTCCGTCGACACTGCTGCGGAACTGCAGGTCGCCGGCGTAGTTGATCTTGCCGGCTTCGACCACGAACTCGAATTCCGGTTCACTGCGCAGGTCGTACGTGATGTACCGCAGCGACCGCAGCTGCGACCACTCGTAACGACCGGCCGGCAAGGCGTACAGACGCAGGCTGCGCCCTTCCGGCAGGTCCTTCAGGTCGCCGCCGCCGAACACCGCGCCGTCCTTGCGGACCTTGACGCGCACCAGCGGCATGTTGGAATCCACGCCCACCACCAGCAGGCCTTCGCCGGCTTCCAGCTGCGGCGTCTGGCCGGGTTTGACGTGGTGCAAACGCGCGTGCGCGGGCGCGCACAGCAGGACGACGAATGCGAACAGCCAGGCGGCCACTCCGCATCGCATACGGCACTTGGACATGCATCCCCCTTGGATGTCGTGCGACAGGCAGGCCCCACCCCACTCGTCGTCCCCGGCGCATGCGCCGGGGCGATCCAGAGCTTACATGTTCCGCCGGTACTCGCCACCCACGTCGTACAGCGCGTGGCTGATCTGGCCCAGGCTGTGCGTCTTCACCGCCTCGACCAGCGCCTCGAACACATTGCGGCGTTCGCGCGCGGCGCGCTGCAGGTAGGCCAGGCCGTGGCCGTCGTGCACTTCGGGCGCGGCGTGTTCTTCCATCGCCGCGGCGTGGCTGTGGTCGGTCTCGCCTTCCGGCGCCAGCGCGTTGCGCGAGGTCTGCCAGGCGCGCACGTTGGCGATCTGCTGGGCCTTCTCTTCTTCCGTCGAACGGATCAGCTCGATCTCGGTGGCGATCTCGCCGCCGTGCTCGCGCGGCAGGAAGGTGTTCACGCCTACCAGCGGCAGGCTGCCGTCGTGCTTCTTGTGCTCGTAGTACAGCGACTCTTCCTGGATCTTGCCGCGCTGGTACATGGTGTCCATGGCGCCGAGCACGCCGC
>CAMPIO010000150.1 GCA_946886405.1 uncultured Pseudoxanthomonas sp. | reverse complement strand
GGGGGCGAGCAGCTTCATGGGGGTCTCCGGTGCGGGCGGGAAGCCCGGGGTGGCGCACTGTATTCCCGGCGCGTGAGGCGATAAATTGGTCTGGGAGGGATTCATCTGTTCTCCGGAGGCAAGAATGGCGCGACGGTTCGATCACTTGGCCGATGTCGAAGCGCTGGTGGCGGTGGTGGATCACGGCTCGCTGACGGCGGCGGCGGTGGCGCTGTCCACCACGCCGTCGGTGATCAGCCGCGCGGTCGCCCGGCTGGAGACGCGGCTGGGCAGCCAGCTGCTGCGGCGGACCACACGCCGGACCAGCCTGACCGAAGCCGGTCGCCTGTACGTGGAACAGGCGCGCGCCGCGTTCCACCTGATCGACGATGCCGAACGCGCGGTGCAGGGCGAGGCGGGCACGCTCAGCGGACATGTGCGCCTCAGCGTGCCGACCACCTACGGCCACTACCGGCTGCCGTGGCTGCTGCGCGATTTCGTGCGGCAGCACCCGCAGGTGCGGCTGGAGGTGAACATCGCCAACCGCAACGTGGACCTGGTGGCCGAGGGCTACGACCTGGCCATCCGGCTGGGCGCGCTGCCCGACAGCGGGCTGGTGGGCAGGACGCTGGAGGACGCGACGCTCAGCGTGGTGGCCTCGCCGGACTATCTGGCTGCGCACGGCACGCCGCAGACGCTGGACGACCTGGCGGCGCATGCCTGCCTGCCGTTCGTGCTGCCCAGCAGCGGACGCGTGGCGCCGTGGCTGTTCCGCGTGGACGGCGGTGACGTGGACTGGGTGCCATGCTCGCGCATAGAGGTGTCCGATGACGTGCTGGGCGTGGTGTCGCTGGCGCGGGCCGGCGTCGGCATCTGCCAGACGTACGACTTCATCATCGATGCCTGCACGCGTCGCGGTGCGGAGCTGGTGCGCGTGTTGCCGGAGCTGTCGGGACGCACGCGTCCGTTCTCGTTGATCTACGCGCCGCATCGCCGTCTCTCCGCAGCATCGCGCGCGTTGATCGATGCGCTGGTGTTGGCGACAACGACGCGCACGTGAGCGCGGCCTGCACGTGATGCAGGCGCGGTGATGCTGGAAAAAGGCGGATTTCCCGGCGAAATTTAACGTTCTTAACATCGCGTTGACCTTCGCGTGAGCGATGCGGACTACAATGCTGCATCGCATCAGTCGATGTCCGCGTCCACGTTCCGGGGACGGACGCACATCTGCAGCGCTTCCGCGCGCAGCGTGCCTGGCACGCGGCACCCTGTTTCCTGCGCCCGTTCGCGGCGCCTTTCTTTCGATGCGATGACTCCCCGCCGGCGTCCCTGTACGCCTTCGCGTCGTGCCTTGTGCGCGGCATCTCCCCCTTATGGAGTGCACCTGCATGAGCCTGTTGAAACAACCCGACCAACCCCTGCTTCTGGCCACCGATCTCGATGGCACCTTCCTGGCCGGTGATCCGGAAGCGCGCAAGCGTCTGTATCACCTGGTCGACGCGCATCCCGACGTCAAACTGGCCTGGGTCACCGGACGCGGTCGCGAGGCGATCCTGCCCCTGCTGTCCGATCCCGGGCTGCCCACGCCGGACTACGTGATCTGCGACGTGGGCGCGACCATCCTGCGCACCGCCGACATGCAGCCGATCCAGCCGTTGCAGTCGGCGATCGAAGCGCGCTGGCCGGGTGAGCATGTCGTGGCCGACGCCATGCGGCGTTTCCCGATGCTGGTGCGCCAGGAAGTGCCGCAGGAACGACGCTGTTCGTACTACTGCCATCCGGAGCAGCTGTCGACGATCCAGGCCGAGGTCGAAGCGGTGGCCGCCTCGCTGGGCTGCGAAGTGCTGTATTCCGCCGACCGCTACCTGGACATCCTGCCGCGCGACACGCGCAAGGGCAGCACGCTGGCGGCGCTGGTGCAGACGCTGGACCTGTCGCGCGACCGCGTGCTGGTGGCCGGCGACACGCTGAACGACCTGTCGATGTACGGCGAGGGCTTTCCGGGCGTGTGCGTGGGGGAATCCGAGCCTGCACTGCTTGCCGCCACCGAGGGCATGGACCAGGTGCTGCATGCCGACGCCACCGGCTGCGGCGGCATCCTGCAGGCGATGGCGCACTTCGCGCTGCTGGAGGCGGACGATTACCGGCCCACGCTGCATCCGCCGGGCAAGGCGGAACTGGTGATGGTCTACCACCGCCTGCCGTACGAGGAACACATCGTCGATGGACAGCGCGTGCGCCGCCCGCACAGTTCGCCGAACGGCATCATCCCGAGCCTGTTGAGTTTCTTCGGCGATGGCCAGCCCGGTTCGTGGGTCGCATGGACCGTCGACGACCCGAAGGCGCCGCCGATCGAGCCGCGCGCGGCAGTGGATGCCGAGCGCTATCCCGGCCTGACCGCGACCCATGTGCCGCTGACCAGGCATGAGGTCGACGTCTTCTACAAGCGTTTCTCCAAGGAAGCGTTCTGGCCGGTGATCAACAGCTTCTGGGAGCGCGCGCGCTTCAACGAAGACGACTGGAACCTGTTCAAGCGCGTCAACCGCCGCTTCGCCGAGGCCGCTGCCGCCGAGGCGGCGCCGGGCGCGACCGTGTGGCTGCACGATTACAACCTGTGGATGGTGCCGTCGGTGCTGCGCGAGTTGCGCCCGGACGTGAAGATCGCCTTCTTCCACCACACGCAGTTCCCGTCGGCCGACATCTTCGCGATCCTGCCGTGGCGCCGCGAGATCCTCGGCAGCCTGTTGGCCTGCGACTACGTGGGCTTCCACATCCCGCGCCACGCGGAAAACTTCACCGACGCGGTGCGCAGCACGTTCCCGGTGGAGGTGACCCAGCGCGCGTCCTGTGCGCCGCGTTTCCTGACCTTCGGGTGCGCGGTCGGCGTGGAGGACATGGCCACCGAGCTGCGCATCGACGGGCGCACGGTGCGCATCGGTGCGCATCCCATCGGCACCGACGTGGGCCGCATCCGCGCCTGCATGGAGACGGAGCAGGTGGCGGAGGACATCGCGCGGATCCGCGACGAGATCGGCCGGCGCAAGCTGGTGCTGTCGATCGAACGGCTGGACTACACCAAGGGCATCCTGCAGAAGCTTCACGCCTTCGAGCGCCTGCTGGACGAATCGCCGGAACTGCGCGGTGAGGTGACGCTGGTGCTGGTCTGCGTGCCCGCGGCGAAGGAGATGACCATCTACCGCCCGCTACAGCAGCAGATCGAACAGGCGGTGGGGCGGATCAACGGTCGGCTGTCGCAGCTGGACTGGACGCCGGTGCGCTTCTTCGCCCGCGTGCTGCCGTTCGCCGACGTGGTGGCGCATTACGCCGCCGCCGACGTCATGTGGATCACGCCGCTGCGCGATGGCCTGAACCTGGTGGCGAAGGAGTTCGTCGCCGTGCAGGGACTGGATGGCGGCGATGGCGTGCTGGTGCTGTCGGAATTCGCCGGCGCGGCGGCGGAACTGAAAGGCGCGGTGCTGACCAATCCGCATGATCCGGCCGACCTGGCGCGTACGCTGCGGCAGGCGCTGGCGATGACACCGGGCGAACGCGAGGACCGCCAGCGCCGGCTGTTCGACATCGTGCGCCACCATGATCTGTCGCGCTGGGGACGCGAGTTCCTCGCCGCCGCACGGGGCTTGGATGAGCAGGTACATGCGGAAACGCAGGCGCCCATCGCGGCGTAATGCATTTACGTTTGACGCGTCTCCCGCGTGCCGCGATAGTCGCCTCACACACGGGGCAGGAGACCCAGCGATGCGGATGATGGTCGTGAGGAGCATGGTGTGGCTGCTGATTGCGGCCACGGCGCTGGTGCTGTTCGGTCTGGCGCAGGTCCCCGAGATCTGGGCCGGCTGAGCGTTGTCGCCAAAAGAAAACCCGACCAAGAGGGTCGGGTCTGAAAGAGGAGTCCCCGGCTCCGGCAGTGCTGCTTGCTCAAGGCAGCGCCCGTTTCCGTTGCAGAGCGGCCATTCGTGGCCTGCGCAGGGCGTGCTGCCGGGGACGTGTGCATCGTCGCGTACGGCTCTCACATTCGCAGTCGGGTGGAGCCCCGACGTGCTGTAGGAAAATTCCTACCCGCATCAGTGATCGGACGCAGCGAACAACCCGTTGATCGCGCCGTAGCCCATCGCGTGGGTGTCGGGGAGGGATGTCGCATCGTCCTTCAGGAAGGTGCTGACCTGCGTTGCCAACCGCCCATACATCGATTCGGCCAGCGCCGAGCCCGTGCTGATGCGCCGCACGCCCAGTGCCTCCAGCGCGGCGAGGTCCCGCAGTTGTGGGCGCAGCATCACGTTGAGCGGCAGGCCGCATCGCGCAGCCAGCGTGCGGATGGCGTCCGCATCGACCAGGCCGGGCACGAACAGGCCGTCGGCGCCGGCATCACGATAGAGGTCGGCGCGTGCCAGGGTCTCGTCCACGCGCCCGTCGTCGGCGACCAGGCCGCGCAGGTAGACATCGGTGCGCGCGTTGATGAAAACGTCCAGGCCCTGGACCACGCAGGCCGCGCGGATGGTCCGGATCTTCGCAGCGAGCAGGGCGGGGTCGCGTGCGCCGTCTTCCAGGTTGATGCCGGCCGCTCCGGCCTGCACGACACGCATCACGGTATCCGCCACGGCAGCGGGATCGTCCGAATAACCGCCTTCCACATCGACCGTCAATGGAACGTCGATGGCGCGCGCAATGCCCGCGACCGCATGCAGCAGGGCGTCCACGTCCAAGGCGTCGCCGTCGGGGTAGCCCTGTGCCCACGCAAGCCCTGCGCTGGTGGTGGCGACCGCCGGTGCGCCGAGATGTTCGATCAAGCGGGCCGTACCCGCATCCCAGGCGTTGGCCAGGCGAACCAGACCCTGCGTGTGCAGGTGGCGGAAGCGGGCGGCGGCGGAAGGTTCCGTCATGGCAGGTCCTCAGGAGGAGCGGGCGCACAGGGTGCCACGCGCTCCCGCCGGAGACTCACCGTTTGCGGACAGCAGCGTCGCTGCCGTGACCCTGGATCAGGCGCAGAGCCGCCAGCCTTCGAACAACCGCCAGCGACCATCGCCGCCTTCGATGTTGATGGCGTAGTCCAGTCCCTGCTGGTGGCGCTGGTTGGCCAGCTTCACGGCGTAGCCCAAGGCCGCTCCCGGGCTGCTGAAGTGCAGGGGAGGGGATTCGTTGATCGACAGCTCGTACGAACCGTCGTCGGCGGGGGTGTGGAAGAGATCGAACGTCATCATGGGCGCGAGGAATGTGTTGCCTGTGGTGAACCGTACGGAGCGCCACGTGATGCGGACGCAAACGTGCAGGCGGCCGTTTCGCCCGATTAAGTCATGTGGAAACGGCGTGAGAAAACTGTGCGGTCAGGCTGAACGGCATGCACGCGGTCTTCGCATCCGCACCCGTAAAACAGCGCGCAGTGGTCGGGCCGGCGGATCCACCCCTTCTGCCTCCCGCGACCCCCTGCTACCGAGCCGCGAGGCTGACACCCAGGGCACCACGAGAGAACCGAACG
>CAMPIO010000149.1 GCA_946886405.1 uncultured Pseudoxanthomonas sp. | reverse complement strand
GGTAGCAGGTCACGAACGCCCCGCCGGCCTCCACGAAGTCGGGGCTGTCGGGCAGGGGACGGGCTTCAAGGGTGAACACCCACAAGCGCGGGCTATCAAGGGAAATGGCGGCGATTCCTGCGGATGCAAGACAGGAGCGCAGCGTAACCCGGGGCCCATGACGCGAGCCATCACGTGCCGCTGGTCGGATGGCGCTTGAAATTTAATTAAATCATAAATTAAATAAGCGCATGGCACCTTCCAACCCCCCCGCGGCCGATGCGGTCGCGAACAAAACAGCGACCACCCCGCCGCGCACACGTGCTCGCGGCCGTCGTCCCACCGCTGAATCCGCGGATCTTCGCGTAACGCTGCTCGATGCTGCCCTGGCCTGTTTCGTCAGGAAGGGAATCGCCGCCAGTTCACTGCGCGATATCGCCAGCGAGGCTCGCGTGACCCCGGCATTGGTGCACTACTACTTCGGCGACAAGGCGCAGTTGCAGCTGGCCGTGGTGGCCGAGCGGTTGTTGCCGGTGGTGGCACAGATGCGGGCGCCGGTGGTGGAGGCCGGTGACGGCGATGTGGCCGCGCTGGTGGCCGGGTTCGTACATGGCATCGGCGGTGTGGTCGCGCGGCACCCGTGGTTGCCGACGCTGTGGGTGCGCGAAATCCTGTGCGAGGGCGGCGCGCTGCGCGAGGTGATGATCAACCAGGTCGGTCCGATGCTGCCGAAGATGATGGCAGGGCGCTTCGCCGCCGCGCAGCAGGCCGGTCAGCTCAACCCGGACCTCGACCCGCGACTGCTGATGGTGTCGCTGATCGGGTTGACCATGTTCCCGATGGCGAGCGCGCCGATCTGGCGCCAGCTGTTCGGCGCCGACGACATCGATTTCAACGACCTGCGCCGGCACACGCTGGTGCTGCTGGACCGTGGACTGGAGCTGGACCATGCGAAATGAACTGACCCGCGCGACGCTCGCGACCGCGCTGCTCGTGCTCGCCGGCTGCAAGGGGACCGCACCGCAGGCGTTGGGCACGCTGGAATGGGACCGGGTGACGCTGCCGTCGCCGGTCGCGGAGAAGATCGTGCGCATCGACGTGCGCGAAGGCCAGCAGGTCGCAGCGGGAGCACCGCTGCTGCAACTGGAACTCACGCGTACCCAGTCGCAACTGGCTGCCGCGCAGGCGCAGGCGACGCAAAGCCGTGAAGCGCTGGCGGAACTGCGCGCCGGTCCGCGCAGCGAGGCCATCGCGCAGGCGCGTGCCAGCCTCGCTGCGGCGCAGGCGCAGGTGCGCGACGCGGATGCCTACTACGCGCGCCTGCAGCCACTGGGCCGGCAGCAATTGGTCGCGGCGGCGGAGCTCGATCGCGCGCGTGCCGCCTCGCAGGGCGCGCAGGCGCAGGTGCGGCTGGCGCAGGCCGCGCTGCTCGAGCTGGAACACGGCACGCGCAGCGAACAGGTGGCGCAGGGCGTGGCGGCCGTCGCGTCGGCCGAGGCGCAGGCAAGCGTGCAGGCGGTGACGCTGGCCAAGCTCAATGTGGTCGCGCCGCGCGCTGGCCGCATCGACAGCCTGCCGTACAAGCTGGGCGACCAACCCGCTGCTGGTGCACCGTTGGCGGTCATGCTGGTGGGCGAGGCGCCGTACGCCCGTGTCTACCTGCCACAGGCATTGCGCAACCGGATGAAGGTGGGCGACCGCGTGCAGGTGCGCCTCGACGGGCAGGAGAAAACCCATGCCGGCCAGGTGCGGATGATCCGCAGCGAGCCCAGCTTCACCCCGTACTTCGCGCTGACCGGACAGGACGCGGCCCGGCTCAGCTATCTCGCGGAAATCAGCCTGGGAAAGGACGCGGCCGATCTGCCCGTGGGCGCGCCCTTGCAGGTGGTGTCCGATGGCGACGAATGACGGCGATCCCGCGATCCGCGTGCGCGGGCTGACCAAGCACTTCGGCGCGCTGGTCGCCGTCAGCGATGTCGATCTCGATGTGCCGAAGCGCAACGTGTACGGCTTCCTCGGCCCGAACGGGTCCGGCAAGTCCACCACCATCCGCATGCTGTGCGGATTGCTGACGCCGACTGCGGGCGAGATCGATGTGCTGGGCCTGCGCATTCCCGAACAGGCGGAGCAACTGCGCACGCGCATCGGCTACATGACGCAGAAGTTCTCGCTGTTCGAGGACCTCACGGTGCGCGAGAACCTGGAGTTCCTCGCGGCCGTGCAGGACATTCCGCGCGCGAAGGCGAAGCGTCGCATCGATGAGCTGGTCGAGCAATACCGCTTCCAGGACCGGCAGAAGCAGCTGGCCGGCACGATGAGTGGCGGGCAGAAGCAGCGGCTCGCACTGGCCGGCGCGGTGATCCATGCGCCGGAGCTGCTGTTCCTGGATGAGCCGACCAGCGCGGTCGACCCGGAATCGCGCCGCGATTTCTGGGAAAAACTCTTCGAACTCGCCGACGCCGGCACCACGCTGCTGGTGTCCACGCACTACATGGACGAGGCCGAGCGCTGCCATCGCATTGCGATCCTCGACCGGGGCGTGCTGGTAGCCGACGGTACGCCCGACATGCTGACCGGCGAACTGGCGGGGCGCACGCTGGTCGTCGAGGCCGCGCAACCGCGGCAGGCGCAGAAGGTACTGGTGGACCTGCCCGGCGTGCTCAGCGTCGCGCAGATCGGCAACGTGCTGCGCGTGCTGCTTGCCGAGAACGGCGATGCCGCCGCGCGCATCGCGCAGGGCCTGCGGAGCGCAGGGATCGAAGCGGGTGTGTCGGCATCGCAGGCCAATCTCGAGGACGTCTTCGTCTCCGCCACGCGCAGCCGGCCGGCGCGCGAGGAGGCCGCATGAAACTCCGGCGGCTGATGGCCGTGATGGTGAAGGAGCTGCGGCAGATGCGGCGCGACCGCATCACCCTGGCGATGATCGTCGGTATCCCGGTGATGCAACTGCTGCTGTTCGGCTATGCGATCAACACCAACCTGCGTGATCTGTCGGCGGGCATCGCCGACCAAGCGCGCACGTCGGCATCGCGTGCGCTGGTGATGGACATCGTCGCGACCGGCGTGGTGAAGCCGGTGCTGGAGTCCGCCACGCCGCAGGAACTGGTGGAAGCGATGCGGCGGGGCGAGATCAGCATCGGTATCGTGATCCCGCCGGACTATGCTCGCCGCCGCGCCGAAAGCCGCGAGGCGGTACAGATCTTCGTCGACGGCAGCGACAACGCCGTGCAGAGTGCCGCCGCGCAACTGGCGCAGATGCCGCTGGACGGAAGCAGCAGTCCGCTGGTGGCACGGACCATCAGCGTGGTCGGTTTCTACAATCCGCAACGACGCTCTGCGGTGAACATCGTGCCGGGGCTGATCGGCGTGATCCTGACCATGACCATGGTGCTGTTCACCGGCGTGGCCATCGTGCGCGAGCGCGAACGCGGCAACATGGAACTGCTGATCGCCACGCCGGTCAGCAGTGCGGAACTGATGATCGGCAAGGTGCTGCCGTACGTGGCCATCGGGCTGGTGCAGACCACGGTGGTGCTGGCGCTGGGCATGTGGCTGTTCCAGGTGCCGCTGGGCGGCAGCCTGCTGCATGTCTACATCGCCGCGTGCCTGCTGATCGTCGCCAACCTGACGCTGGGCCTGCTGATCTCCACGCGTGCACAGTCGCAGTTCCAGGCCATGCAGATGACGTTCTTCATCTTCCTGCCGTCGATCCTGCTGTCGGGCTTCATGTTCCCGTTCGCCGGCATGCCGAAGGCCGTGCAGTGGATCGCCGAGGCGCTGCCGCTGACGCATTTCCTGCGGCTGATACGCGGCATCATGCTGCGCGGCGCCAGCCTGTGGGAGTTGTGGGCTGACGCGCTGGCGCTGCTGGCCTTCACCGCGGTGATGATGACGGCGGCGATCCTGCGCTTCCGCAAGCGGCTGGATTGACCCTGGAGACTTTGCCTCTGCAGGAGCGCCCCATGGGCGCGATGCTGTTGGCTTTGCCGGGCTTCCATCGAAGAGAAAAAGCATCGCGCCCATGGGGCGCTCCTACAGGGAGCTTTCCCGGTCTGAGAGCAACGTGTGTGGAGACATCGCCCACGTGTTGATTGCGTACGGAGCGAGCCATGCGCACTGCGACGGCGGGCGTCTGCCCGCCGTCGGTTGATCCGTCGACTCAGTCGGCGCCGACGATCCTGCCGCGCAGCGAGTTGGACAGGGCTTCGGTGATCATCACGTCGACGAACTGTCCGACCAGGCGCGGATGCGCGGGGAAGTTCACCGAGCGCATGTTCTCGGTCTTGCCGGTCAATTCGTTCGGGTTCTTCTTCGACGGGCCTTCAACCAGCACCGACTGCACCGTGCCCACCATGCGCTGTGAGATCCCTGCGGCGTAGGCGTTGATGTGCTGCTGCAGGCGGTCCAGGCGCGCGTGCTTCACGGCGTCCGACGTGTCGTCTTCCAGGTCCGCGGCCGGCGTGCCGGGGCGGCGTGAGTAGATGAAGGAAAAACTCTGGTCGAAGCCCACGTCTTCGATCAGCTTCATCGTCTTCTCGAAGTCGGCATCGGTCTCGCCGGGGAAGCCGACGATGAAGTCCGAGCTGATCGAGATGTCCGGCCGCACGGCGCGCAGCTTGCGGATCTTCTGCTTGAATTCCAGCGCCGTGTAGCCGCGCTTCATCGCCGACAGCACGCGGTCGCTGCCCGCCTGCACCGGCAGGTGGAGGAAGTTGGCCAGTTGCGGCACGTCGCGGTAGGCATCCACCAGCGAGTCGCTGAACTCCAGCGGATGCGAGGTGGTGAAGCGGATGCGGCCGATGCCGTCGATCTCGGCGATGGTGCGGATCAGCAGGCCCAGGTCCGCCACGTCGCCGTCGCCATAAGGGCCGCGATAGGCATTGACGTTCTGGCCGAGCAGGTTGATCTCGCGTACGCCCTGCGCGGCGAGCTGCGCCACTTCCACCAGCACGTCTTCGAACGGGCGGCTGACTTCAGTGCCGCGGGTGTAGGGCACCACGCAGAACGAGCAGTATTTCGAGCAGCCTTCCATGATCGACACGAACGCCGAGGGCCCTTCGGCGCGTGGCTCGGGCATGCGGTCGAACTTCTCGATCTCGGGGAAGCTGATGTCGACCTGCGGCCTGTTCTGCTCGCGGCGGGCGCGGATCAGTTCCGGCAGGCGGTGCAGGGTCTGCGGGCCGAACACCAGGTCCACGTAGGGCGCGCGCTTGACGATGGCTTCGCCTTCCTGCGATGCCACGCAGCCGCCGACGCCGATGATGACGTCGCGGCCACCGGCCTTCAGTGCCTTCCACCGGCCGAGCTGGCTGAAGACCTTCTCCTGCGCCTTCTCGCGGATGGAGCAGGTGTTGACCAGCACCACATCGGCTTCTTCGGGGTTATCGGTCAGTTCCAGCCCGTCGGAAGCCGCGAGCACGTCGGCCATCTTGGCCGAGTCGTACTCGTTCATCTGGCACCCGTGGGTCTTGATGTACAGCTTCCCTCGGATCTGATCGGGCGTGCGGGGACGACCGACGGGCAGGGGAACGAGAGCAGGGTCGGTCACGGAGGAATCGGCCGTGGTCGGCAATTCGGGGGCTTGCGTCC
>CAMPIO010000148.1 GCA_946886405.1 uncultured Pseudoxanthomonas sp. | reverse complement strand
ATTGGCGACAGCGCCGGCATGGGTCGCCGTCATCGTGCCGGCATTGAAGGTCCAGCCGGGCCCGACGAAGCTGCCGGCGATCAGCGTGACGCCGGCAGGCAGCGTGTCCACCACGTTGAAGCCGGACGATGCGTTCGGACCGTCGTTGAATGCCTGCAGGGTGTACGTGACCTCTCCACCGCCGATCACGGGCGACGGGGTCGCGGTCTTCTGCAGGCGCAGGTCGCCGGACTGCTGCAGCGTGGTGCCCTGGCTGAGCCGGTTGTTGTCGGTATCGCTGTCGCTGCCGTAGAACGGATGCGAAGGCGACAGCGTGTCGAGGGCTTCGCCTGCGGCAGGCAGCGTGCCGGCGAAGCCGACCGCGCTGTGGATCTGCACGGTGCCCGCGGTCATCCCCGCCGTACTCATCTGGATATCGAACGCCACCGACGACGAGGCCTGCGTCAGCGTGGGAATGTCGCAGCGGATGCGTGCCGGCGAACCGCCCAGGCTCGCGCAGAACGCCGGCAACGTGCCCGGCGTGGCACCGGCCGGCAGGTCGAACAGGGCGACCGCATCGGAGACCGTGTCGATGTCGCCGTTCTCCACCACCACGTGGTAGACCACGGGGCCGCCGACCGGCGTCGGGTCATACCCGGTGTCGGACAGGTTGCTGATCTGCAGGTCGGCCGCGAAAGCCGTGGGCGCCACGCAGCACAGCGCCAGCAACGCCAGTCGCCGCCAGGGCGAGGATGTCGGCGTGGACCGCTGCGAAGGCTCCTGCTGGAGTAATTCAAATTTCGCACATACGCGCGCAGCGACACCTGCCGCCGGGCCAGACTGCTTCATCACTTTGAATTTCCCCTGTTACCGCACCCATCGCGTCCGCGATGCCAGCTTTCCGACCCGCGCCCATGCGGCGCTGTAGACATGAAAAGCGGTGCGTCGATCAAACGTCATGCGGGTGGCTGAGCGCCGCCGCATACCCCAAGTCACACAATTAGTGTAATTGGAATCACACTCTCGTCAACGTATTCGCCATTATTGTTAGCTGATTCACGTATGTGAATGCGCGAATATCGGTGAAAAGCGAGGCGTATCTGGGGTTTCCGGGGGGGTCGGGTTCACGCGTGGGCACCAGCGACGCCATCACCTGCGCCGACACCGTGCGCACGTGCAGGTCCTGCTGCGGGTAGGGGATCTCGATGCCTGCGCTGGCGAGCGCCGCATGCAGCCGCGTCATCAGGTCGCTGCGGATCGTCGACCAGTCGTCGTAGCGACGCGTCCACGCGCGGATGGCGAAGTCCAGCGAACTGGCGCCGAAACCGGTGAACAGCACCGCAGGCGCAGGATCGTCGGCGATGCCGGGCGTGGCGCGGGTGGTTTCCTGCAGCAGCTGCATCACCCGCGTCACGTCGCTGCCGTAGGCCACACCCAGGTCGACGTCGACACGACGGCTCTGGTCCACCAGCGTCCAGTTGGTCACCTTGTCGGACAGCAGCATGCCGTTCGGCACCACCACGTCGGCGCCCTCGAAGGTGCGCACCGTGGTCGCGCGCATGCCGATGGCGCGCACGCGACCGGCGGTACCGCTGATGTCCACCGCATCGCCCGGCTTCACCGGGCGCTCGAACATCAGGATCAGGCCGGAGACGAAATTCTTCACCACGTCCTGCAGGCCCAGGCCGATACCGACGCCGAGCGCGCCGAACATGAAGGCCAGTTGCCCGATCTTGAAGCCCGCCGCCGACAGCGCCGCCAGCAGACCCAGCAGCAACAGCACGTAGTAGCTCAACGAGGCGATGCTGTTGTCCACGCCGCGCGGCAGCGACATGCGCGGCAGCACTTCTTCGCGCAACAGCGCACGCAGCGTGCGCGCCACCCAGACCGCCAGCACCACGCCGATGCAGAACACCAGCACGTGGCCCAGGCTGAGCGAGAGTTCGCCGTATTCGAAGCGATGCGTGACGATGGCTTTCGCGACGTCGTACACCGGACGGAAGATGCGGAAGCGGGTCATCGTGTAGACCAGCCAGCCCACCACGGCCGCCACCCGCGCCCAGCGCGACAGCGAATCCAGCAGCGTGCCGCCGTGGCGGCGCATCAGCCACAGCCGCCGGACTTCCTTGCGCGCGCCCAGTCGCCGCAGCAGCGTGTCCAGCACGGTGACGGCGGCATACAGCACCAGCGCGAAGTACCCGCTCTCGATGATGCCGGCGGTCAGCATTTCCGCCAGCGACACGTTGCCCAGCACGTTCGCCGCGATCGATACCAGCAGCACCGCCACGGCGACCCAGGCGAGGCCGTGCGCCAGTCGCCCGGCCCGACCGGCGACACCCGCGAAGCGTTCGCCGCGCGAGCGCCACAGCAACCAGCCCGTCGCCGCCAGCGCCAGCGTGGCGAGCACGAGGTAGTACAGCCGATACAGGTAGTCGCTGGCCACCAGCAGCACGGCCAGGTGCTGCAGCAGGTAGAACGCGGTCGCCAGGTAGGGCCACGGACCGAGCAGCCGGCGCCCTTGTTGCGGCATCAGGCGCAGCACCGGCACCAGCGCCACCAGCATGGCGAGCTGGTGCAGGAAGATCGGCGCGTTCGGCTCGAACACCAGCACGCCGATCATCGACAGCAGCACCCATGTGGAGAACGGACGCCGGATGACCCGCAGCTCGGCGTCGGTCGCCACCGGCATCACAGGGTCCACGCCGCTGCGCCGATGCCGCCAGGCCACCCACAGCAGGAACGGCAGCAACAACAGCTGCAGCCCATGCAACAGGCGCTGGTTGCCCACGTCGGCCGCCGCATACTGCGCGACGAAACTGTTTTCCGACTGGACTTCGCGATTCAGGCTGCTGGCCACGTCCTCGCGCAACGTGCTGGTGTCCTCCACCCGCCACAGCGGCAACGCATCCATCCGGAACAGGCGCCGGTCGGTGTAGGCGATGGCGTCGTCCACGGCCTGCTGCCCCGCGTGGATACGCGCCGCCAGCAGGTTGGCGCGTCGCCCCAGTCCGATCTGTTCGGCCAACGGCGACGACAGCGCCTGCTCGGCCTGCTGCAGCCGCGCGGCGACCGCGTCCACGCGCGTACGCAGGGCAGCCGGCGTGCTGTCGGGCGGCATGCCCTGGCGTGTCAGGTCCCAGTCGGCGCGCCGCAGGGCGAGCTCGGCGGCATCCTGCGCATAGGGGGCCACCAGGCCCTGCATGTCGATGCGCCAGCGCGCGTACTGGCGCGCGTCGAACTTCCAGTGGCGCTCCATGCTTTCCAGCCGCACCACGGGCAGCGTGCGCAGTTCGCCGTAGGCGAACAGGCTGTTCTTCTGCGCCACCGACTGCTCGATGGCCGCCAGTCGCGGCACCAGCCGGCCCAGCGGATCCGCACGCCCCGCACGCAGCGACACTTCTTCCGCGTACCGCTCGTCCGCATCGGCACGACCCGGGATGTCGGCCAGCGCGATGGCCTCGGGCGCCTTGGGCTTTGACGGCGACAGCAGCGTGGTCGCGTCCTGTGCGTACGCGACAGGCGTGGCGAACGGCAACAGGCAGGCAAGCAGGGCCAGCAGCACGCGCATGACGGTCGATCTCGACACCGGGGGACGCCCGGAGTCTAGCGCGCGCACCGTTGCGCGGTCGCGGTCAGAAGGCGTCGCTGCCCGGCCGGATCTCCACGCCCATCACCGCGGCCAGTTGCTGCATGCCCTCGTCGTCGCGACGCAATGCCATCCAGCCGGCGTACGCATCGCCATCGGTATTCCAGTTCCACAGCGTGTACCCGTGCTCGCGCAGGCGATCGTAGGCCGTGGCCATCAGCGCGGGCACATCGGTACCGTCGAGGAAGTCCTCATCGCTGGTGTCGCCGCCCCAGTCGATCTCGATCGCATAGCGCGCGGCCAGCTGGTTGATGCAGTCGATGAAGGATTCGGTGTCCTTCCAGTCGACGTAGAAACCGGACGTCCAGTCGATGGCGTCCTTCAGCGTCCACAGCACCTGCTCCGGCTCCGCACCGTCCTCGCCGCTCGCGTCGCGGTAGGCGGCGAACTGCCGCAGCGCCGTCTCCTCGTCGCCGGGATTGATCAGCACCAGCAGGTTCCATACCAGTGCCTCGGTATCGTCGAGATCCATGTCGTCTTCGTCATCGAAGGCGTGGCGGAAGTTGTCGTCGGGATCGAATTCGGTGTCGGGCAGGTTCATGGCGGGTGTCGTGCGAACGGCGTCGCGGTTGGCGATGTCAAGGTTGGCTGAATATTAAGGCCACGTGATGCATCTGCGGGTGAAGCGCCCGCGTAAGTGGCTCCGCAACCGCAACATTCACCCACCCAGGAGATCACGATGAACCGTACCGTCCTTTCCGTCGCCCTGTTGGCCGCCTTCACCGCTGCCGCGTGCTCGCCGAAGACCGCCGAGGCGGATGCCGGCGCCGCCCCGATGCCGGTGGCAGAAGCCAGCGATCCCGCACCCGCCGACACCGCAGCGCCTGCCGTCGAGCAGAAGGACGTGGTGGACACGGCGATCGGATCCCCGGACCACACCACGCTGGTCAGCGCGGTGCAGGCCGCCGGCCTGGTGGATACGCTGAAGGGCGCGGGTCCGTTCACCGTGTTCGCACCGACCAATGCCGCCTTCGACGCGTTGCCTGCCGGCACCGTCGATACCCTGCTGAAGCCGGAAAGCAAGGCGGACCTGACGGCCGTGCTGACGTACCACGTGGTACCCGGCATGGTGGATGCCGCCACGTTGACGCAGCAGATCCAGGCCAGCGGCGGCACCGCGATGCTGAAGACCGTGCAGGGCGGCGAGCTGAAGGCCCAGGTAGTCGATGGTGGCGTCACCCTGACCGATGCCAAGGGCAACGCGGTGAAGGTCACTGCCACTGATCTGAAGGCCAGCAACGGCGTGATCCATGTGGTCGACAAGGTGCTGATGCCGTAATTCGTCGACGGCAGCACCGCCGGGGCGGCCGTGGTGGGCCGTCCCGGCGTTTTTTTGTCACCGCCATGGCGAGGGTCTATCGTGGCGCCGCCGGCCCGCATGCCGGCCTGCCGGGGAGGCCGCGCCATGTTCAACCCCCGTCCCGTGGTGACGCAGATTCCGCTTGGCCATGGGCATGCGTGCATCGTGATCGACGACGCGTTGCTGGCGCCCGAACGCCTGCCGGCCTTTGCGGATGCCTACCGTGAAGATTTCCTGGCTGCGACACCTGCCGTGTTTCCCGGCCTGCAGTTGCGCATGCCGGAGGATTTCACCCAGTTGCTTCACGACGTGCTGCGCGACCATGCGCGCCGCGCACTGGGCGTGAGGCGCATTCTGCGCAGTGCAAGCCGCCTGTCGCTGCTGACCGTGCCTGCCGACCACCTTCCGCCGTCGCAGTGGCTGCCGCGTCGCCTGCCCACGTCCGAACCCGATCAGTGCGTCGTGTGCGCGGAGGTCTTCCTCTTCCCCGATGCGACGCTGGGTGGCACGCATTTCTTCCTTCCGACCGTGTCGCCACAGCAGGTGGCGCAGATCGAACACGACGCCGATGCACTGTCGCCCGAGGATTTCTCGCGGCGCCATGCCGTGCGCGCCGGCTATCCGGACACCTCGACGACCGCGTGCTTCACGCACATGGCCACCGTAGCGGCGCGCTGGAACCGCCTGCTGCTGTACGACGGAGGCGTGT
>CAMPIO010000147.1 GCA_946886405.1 uncultured Pseudoxanthomonas sp. | reverse complement strand
GATCAGGCCGGCGGCGAAGATCACGATCGACAGCACGGCGGCGAAGATCGGCCGGTCGATGAAGAAACGGGAGAAGTCCATGGGTGGATTTCCTGGAAATGAAGATGCAAAGGGCTGACCACTGCCCGGAGGGGCCGTGGCTGGAAGCGTGGATCCGCGTTGGACGTGGCTAACGTCGCTCCCGCGAGGGCGGGAGCGACGTCGTGCTTACTTCATGGCGACCGCCGTGGCAGGCGCGGCAACCGCACCCATCGCCACGGCCTTGGCCTGTACCGGCATGCCGGGGAAGAAGACCTTCTGCACGCCGCTGACGATGACCTTGTCGCCGGCGGCCAGGCCTTGCTCGACGATGCGCAGGCCATCGGCCATGCGGCCGACCTTCACGTCGCGCCGCTGCGCCTTGCCTTCCTTGTCGACCACGTAGACGTACTTGCGGTCCTGGTCGGTCAGCACGGCCTTGTCGTCGACCAGCGCGGCCTTGAACTCGCCGCTGCCCAGCAGGCGCACGCGGGCGTACAGGCCCGGCGTGAACGTGCGGTCGGCATTGTCCAGCAGCGCGCGGGCGCGGATGGTGCCGGTGCTGCGGTCGACCTGGTTGTCGAGGAAGTCGACCACGCCCGTGTGCGGGAAGTCGGTTTCGTCGGCCAGCGCCACCTGCACCGGGACCTTGCCGTCGCGCTCACTCGGGCGCTCGCCCTTGCGGGCCATCTCGGCATAGCGCAGGAAGGCGCGTTCGTCCGCATCGAAGTGCACGTGCACCTTGTCCAGCGAGACGACAGTCGTCAGCACGCTGGCGGCATCGCCGGCGCTGACCAGGTTGCCCGCGGTGACCAGCGCACGGCCGGCACGACCGTCGATGGGCGCACGCACCTGGGTCCATTCCAAGTTGAGGCGCGCGCTTTCCACGGCAGCCTGCGCGGCGGCGACGTTGGCCTGCGCCTGGTCGGCGTTGGCGCGGCGCTGCTCGTATTCTTCCGTCGACAACGCCTGCATGTCGGACAGGCGCTTGGCGCGTGCGGCTTCGCTGCGGCCGAGTTCGGCCTGGGTGCGGGCGCGAGCGAGTTCGGCCTGCGCGCGCGCCAGTTCGGCGCGATAGCTGCGTGCGTCGATGGTGAAGAGGACCTCGCCCTTCTTCACCTCCTGGCCTTCGGTGTAGTTGACGCGGTCGATGTAGCCGGAGACGCGCGGACGCAGGTCGACGTGTTCGATGGCTTCGACGCGACCGCTGAATTCATCCCACTGGCTGATCGACTTGACCGGCACGGCGGCGACGCTGACCTCCGGCGGCGGCGGTGCGCCCTGTTCGGCGGCCTGGCCGCTGCAGCCGGCCAGCACGGCGATGGCGAGGGCACTGAACGCGGCGAGCGCCAGCAGGCGCTGCGTACGCGGAGAAGAAGGGGAAGGCGTGTTCATGGGTGGTGGTCTCTTTGGGGGAGAGGAGGAATCGGGAGGGAAGGGTGCGACCTGAAGTCAGGTTGAGGTCAAGCGGAAGATCGTTGGCGACGTGGCAGGGACGAAGGAAGACGCGGTGGCGTGACCGTCAGGCGGATGCGCGGCCATTGCGCTTTGCACCCGCCACGGCCCACAGCGCGTCTTCGAAGTCGCGCGCGAGCGTCTGCTCCGGCGGCTTCGCGTCCTGCGCAGACCAGGTGACGATCGACTGCGTCGAGCGGGTGCCGCGCGACAGCAGCGCGACGGCGCTGCGTCCGACCGCCAGCGCATCCGGCCATTCGGCGCAGGCATTGATGGCGTTCTCGGGCGTACATACCGGTTTGTCCACCGACAGCAGCTGCACGCGCACGCCCATCGTCTGCGCTTCCTCGTGCAGCACCTGCGTCAGCATGCGCACCGCCGCGCCGGTCACCGAGGCGTGTCCGTAACCCGACCAGCCGCGCTCGGCATACGGACCGCCGATCAGCACGTAGTTCGCTGCGGTCTGGCTTTCGGACAGCAGCGGCAACAGATGGCGTGCGGCGGCGAGATGCGGGATGAGATCCGCCTCCAGCTTCTCCAGAAGGAACGACGCGGGACGGTCGAGCAGGCGGCCGCTCTGCAGCGGCGTGCCGATGCTGGCGAACACGGCGCGCAGCGGACGGCCGCGCTCGCGCACTTCATCGGCCAGGCGTGCGGCACCACGATCGTCGTGGACGCACGGTGAGTACAGCAGTTGCAGGCCGGGTTCGTCGTCGAAGTGTTCGGCCAGTGCGCTCATGCGCGGCCCTTCGCGACCGACGGCCAGGACCGGGCAGCCGGCTTCCAGCAACGCCCCGACCACGCCGAACCCGACGTTGCCGCTTGCGCCCAGGACCAGCGCGCCAGGTGTCAGCGTGTCCTTGCTCATCGCGTTCACGGCGTGCCCTGCCACTTGGCCCGGGCGATGCGCGTGGTGACGCCGGCCGACTTCACCCGCAGGCGCAGCGCGCCGCCGTCGGCCAGTGGGCGCGGCAGCGTGAACTCGCGGAAGCCGGCGCGCTTGCCGGCGAACGGCAGGCGCACAGCGGACCGACCCGTCGCGGGGGAGGATGACGACGGGTCGGTCGGCCTGCGGAAGCGTTCGGCCAGCGTGCGTGCAACGGCACGCAGCCGGCGCAGGGCGGCAGTCGGAAGGGAAACGGGCATGGGGCGCAGTCTGGCGACCGGCACCGGGATGGTGATATCCGGATCCTGCTGTGCGATTGCCTGATCCTGCGCGCCGTCGATGGCCGGCGCGACGAACGTACGGCAACGGCCAAGCTGCAGTTCCGGTGCAGGGGCGTCGTCCGCGCCGTTCGTCGGGGCACGCAGGGCAAGTGTCCCGCTCATGGGATGAATCCTCCCGTGATCGGGATAATCCCGGAAGCCGGCATCAGCTTGCCGATGCGGCGGCCACCACCCATCACGCCGCCACGCTGGGAGCGCGGGGCTGCCACATGGCCGGAAATGTCCTGTAACAGAAGGCTTTTGCTTCGCCGGAAAGCCCGGGGGTACGGGGATTCGGGGGTATCTTCGTGATGTTCCAGTGACTGGAAGAGACGGGCGAGCAGCATGGGGGCGGTACCCGGTGGGGGACGATGGGTGCCACGTTACGCCCCCAATGAGGACTTGATTAGTCCTGATTTAGGGGAATAATCATCCCGTCAGCGGGCCAATGTGCCCTTCGCCTACCGGAGTCCTTCGATGACCCACGATCTCAACGACACCCTGATCTTCGTCAAGGTGGTGGAACAGGGCAGCTTCATCGCGGCCGCCAACGTGCTGCGCCTGCCCAAGACCACCGTCAGCCGCAAGGTGCAGGAACTGGAGACGCGCCTCGGCGCGCAACTGCTGCACCGGACCACGCGCAAGCTGGGGCTGACCGAAGCAGGCAACGTCTACTACGAACACTGCCAGCGCATCGCACGCGAATTGAACGAAGCCGCGAGCGCGGTGAGCCAGCTGCATGCCGGGCCGCGCGGCTGGCTGCGTTTCACCGCGCCGTATTCGATCGGCATCGACAAGATCGCACCCCTGCTGGGCGAGTTCCATGCGCAGTACCCCGAGATCCGCGTGGAGATGCTGCTCGCCAACGACACGCTGGACCTGATCTCCGGCGAGATCGACGTGGCGCTGCGGATCGGCAGCCTGCCGGACTCCAACCTCGTCGCGCGCCGCCTCAGCACGTTGCGCACGCAGGTGTATGCCAGCCCGAAGTATCTGGCGCGTTACGGCGAACCGCTGCACCCGGACGACCTGCAGCACCATCGCGTGCTGGCCATGCAGAAGCATCGTCGCGGCAGCGGTTGGGCGATGACGCTGCACGGCACCGACGGCGAACACGACTACCCGATCAACCCCATCCTGGTGGCCAACGATCCCGCAGCGCTGAAAGGCGCCTTGCTGTGCGGTGAGGGACTGATGCTGGGCGCCGATGTGATGGTCAAGCCGTACCTCGAGCAGGGCCACCTGCAGCGCGTGCTGGCGGGATGGACGGGTCCGGAGTACGAATTCAACGCCGTGTTCCCGCGCGGCCACGTGCAGTCGCCGAAGGTGCGTGCGTTCGTCGACTTCCTGGTCGAGCGCATGAAGTTCGACGTCGATTACATGATGCAGCACTGTCCGGTGTACCTGCAGCAGCAGGCGGAAGCGCGTGCGGCGGCCGAAGCGACACCCGAAGCGGAAGCGGCGGTGGCCGTCGGGCGGAAAGTATTGGCCGACGTGTTGAGTTGATGCCGTCGTCCCAGCGTAAGCGGGGACCCAGCTTGCCTGTGCGGTCGCGAGCAAGTGTCCATAGGCGGCAGCCCATGCCAGTGGATCCCGGCGCGCGCCGGGATGACGGCAAGGGCAGCGACGTGCGGTGCATGGGGTACACGATGTGCCGTGCTCCCTAACGATTCCCGAACGCAAGCCGACGCAGGGCTGGCTACGATGGAGCCGCATCGCCGGAGTTGGGTAGTCGCCATGGATGGACCGTCGCTCCGCATCTCCACCTGACCAGGAATCCGTACGATGAAGACACTGATCGCCGCGCTCGCGATGGTGTGGCTGACTGCTTGCACGCCGGCCACGCCCGATCCGGCCGCGACCACTGCGGACGCAACGCCGGCCGGGCCTGCCGCGGACGCGGCGCCAGCCGTTCCTGCACCCGCGTCGTCGGTGGCCGAGGTCGTCGATGATCCGCTCGCCGTCAACCAGGCCATCGACGAAGTACTGGGCGACCACGCCCGCTACGAGGCGGTGATCCGCCAGTTGCAGCGGGCGGTGACGGCGAACGACACCGCTGCCGTGGCCGCGCTGGTCAACTATCCGTTCGTGACCGTGCGCGACGGCGAGTCGCTGAAGGTGGCGGATGCCGATGCCTTCGTGCGCGAGTACGACCGGATCATGACGCCGGCCATCGCCGACACGATCAAGCGGCAGAAGTACTCGCAGCTGCTGGTCAACTACAAAGGCGTGATGTTCGGCGACGGCGAAGCCTGGGTGAACGGCATCTGCAAGGACGCCGCCTGCAAGGACGTCGACGTGCGCGTGGTGGCGCTGCAGCCGACGTCGTGATCGATCCCCTTGCGACGTGAGGCCCCTGTAGGAGCGACGTGAGTCGCGACCGCATGGTTGTACATGCCCGGAAGGGTCGGACAGGCAGGAAAGGATCAGATCACCGCCTTTCCTTTGCGTGCCTCGGGAGATCCGGCTTCCACCCGCCGATAGCGTGCGGTCGCGACTTACGTCGCTCCTACATGACAGGCAAAGAAAAAGGGCGGCCCATGGCCGCCCTTTTTCTGACGCATCGTGCTTGCGCTTACTCCACCAGCACATCCACGCGACGGGCTTCGTCGGCATCACCGCTGCCGGTGGTCTGCGCCGGCTTGTCCAGCGAGATGCGCTCCGCCGCGACGCCGTTGACCACCAGCCATTGCTGGATGGCCTCGGCGCGCTGCTTCGCCAGTGCTTCATTGGCGGCGGCATCGCCGCTGGCATCGTGGAAGCCGGACACGCGGACCGCCTTGCCGGGGTCCGCTCCCAGCGTACCCAGCACGCCTGCCATCCGCGCGGTGGTATCGGAAGGCACCACGGCCGAACCGCTGTCGAACAGGATGCGTGCATGACGTCCGTCCACTATGTCGCTGGCCGCCATCGGGGCGACATGCGCAGCGGCCTCGACCGACGTCGTACCGCCCAGCCAGCCATTCACCGGCAGCACCGGTACCAGCAGCAGCGCGACGATGTTGATGATCTTGATCAGCGGATTGATCGCCGGGCCGGCGGTGTCCTTGTA
>CAMPIO010000146.1 GCA_946886405.1 uncultured Pseudoxanthomonas sp. | reverse complement strand
CCGGGCTTCTACTTCTTCGTCGGTTCGACGTCGAAGGGCATCGACCCGGCCACCGCGCCGATCAACCACTCGCCGCAGTTCCTGCTGGACGAACAGGCGCTGCAGACCGGCAGCAAGGCGATGCTGCAGGTGGCGCTGGATTACCTGCGTACGCCGTAGCCGTAGGTGGCCCCCGGCCCACGTGCACGGTCGATACCGTGATGCAGGCTGGGCCGTTGTAGGGGCGACGTAAGTCGCGACCGCATGAAGGCCGCGCGATCCAGGAATCCATGATTCGCCTGGACGATGGAGGCGCTTGTCACCACGCCCCCGTAGACGCCAGCCGTGCGGTCGCGACTTACGTCGCTCCTGCAAAGGGCTCAGACAGACGCCATCCACACCCTCAACGGATGCTGCGGATCCGCCAGCAGGCGGATCGCCAGCGCGATCGACACGGTGACCAACAGTGGCTTGATGATGCGCGCGCCTTGTTTCATCGCGAAGCGCGACCCCAGTTGCGCGCCCAGGAACTGGCCCGCGCCCATCAACAGCCCGACCTTCCACAGCACGGCGCCGTGCGCGAGGAACACCGCGAACGCGCCGAGGTTGGAGCCGAAATTGAGGAACTTGGTATGCGCAGTGGCTTTCAGCATGCCGAAGCCCGCCAGCGCCACGAAGCCCAACATCAGGAACGAGCCGGTGCCGGGGCCGAAGACGCCGTCGTAGAACCCGATTGCCGGCACGAAGGTCAGCGCGAACACCTGTGGGCGCATGCGCTGGTGCCGGTCGACGTGGCCCATGTCGGGCTTCAGGCCGAAGTAGATGGCGATGCCCACCAGCAGGAACGGCAGCGCCCACTTCAGCCACTCGACCGGAATCACCGTCGCCAGCAAGGCGCCACCGACCGCGCCCAGTGCGGCGGTCAGCACCATCGGCAGCTGGCCCTTGAGATCGACGTGGCCGTGGCGCGCGTAGGACCAGCTGGCCGAACCCGAACCGAACAGCGATTGCAGCTTGTTGGTACCCAGCACCTGCAGCGGCGGGATGCCGGCCAGCAGCATGGCGGGGATGGTCACCATGCCGCCACCGCCGGCGATGGCATCGATGAAGCCCGCCAGCATGGCGGCGAGGAACAGCAGCAGGAGCACCTGCAAGGCGAGGTCGGGCATGGGGGTTCCGGACGCAGTCGGTGCGTGTCCGCCTGCGTATTCTAGAAGCGGCGACGCATTTGCAGGAGGGCCATTGCGGTTAGCATCGCCCTGTCCCGTCCGGAGTCCGACCCGATGCGCCACGCACGTTCGTTTGCCGTTTCCCTGCTCGCCGCCGCGCTGACCTGCGCGCTCCCCGTCGCCGCGCAGGATGCAGTGCCGGTCCAACGCCCCGAGGTCATCGCCGCCGGCAAGGCCATGCAGCAGCAGGTGATCGACTGGCGCCGGCACTTCCACCAGTACCCGGAGCTGTCCAACCGCGAGGAACAGACGGCGAAGCGCGTGGCCGAGGAGCTGCGCAAGCTCGGCCTGCAGCCACGCACCGGCGTCGCGCATCACGGCGTCACCGCCGTCATCAAGGGCGGCAGGCCGGGGCCGCGCATCGCGCTGCGCGCCGACATGGATGCGCTGCCCGTCACCGAGCGCAACCGCCTGCCGTTCGCGTCGAAGGCGACGTCGACCTACCGCGGCGAGACCGTCGGCGTGATGCATGCCTGCGGCCACGACGCGCATACCGGCATCCTGCTGGGCGTGGCGAAGGCGCTGGTCGACATGCAGGACACGTTGCCGGGCGAAGTCCTGCTGGTGTTCCAGCCCGCCGAGGAGGGCGCGCCCGCCGGCGAGGAGGGCGGCGCCGAGCTGATGCTGAAGGAGGGCGTATTCAAGGATTTCACGCCGGAGGCGGTGTTCGGACTTCATGTGTTCTCGTCGATCCCCGTAGGCCAGATCGGCGTGCGGCAGGGCCCGCTGATGGCGGCGTCGGACAGCTTCACGCTGAAGGTCATCGGCCGGCAGACGCACGGCTCGCGGCCGTGGGGCGGTATCGACCCTATCGTCGCGATGGCGGACATCATCGGCACCACCCAGACCATCGTCAGCCGGCGCACCGACATCTCGAAGCTGCCGGCCGTGGTCAGCTTCGGCGCGATCAAGGGCGGCATCCGCTACAACATCATTCCCGACGATGTGGAAGTAGTCGGCACGATCCGCACCTTCGACGACGGCATGCGGCAGAAGATCTTCGCCGATCTGAAGAACGTGGCCACGCACGTAAGCGCCGCGCATGGCGCGAAGGTGGAAGCCAGCGTGCCCGACAACGACGGCAATCCCGTCACCGTCAACAACCCGGAACTCACCGCGCGCATGCTGCCCAGCCTGCAGGCCGCGGTCGGCGCGGACAACGTGATCACCCCATCGCTGCAGATGGGCGCGGAAGATTTCTCGTTCTACGCGCGCGAAGTGCCGTCGATGTTCTTCTTCGTCGGCAGCACGTCCAAGGGCGTCGACCCCGTCACCGCACCGAGCAACCACTCACCGGAGTTCATGCTGGACGAAGGCTCGCTGGACGTCGGCCTGCGCGCGTTGCTGCAGGTGACGCTGGATTACCTGGAGAAGCCGAAGGGCTGAGATAGTGTCTCCCTCTCCCTGCGCCAGCGGGGAGAGGGTGCCGAAGGCGGGTGAGGGGCGAACGGAGACCTGTTCCTCGACGGCACGCGAAACCATCAAAAGAAGTGATCACGCATGTAACGGGCGCGCGACATGGCCAGCATCGCCGCTTCGTTCGCCCCTCATCCGGCCTCCGGCCACCTTCTCCCCGCCTCGCGGGGAGAAGGGCTCGACATCACCGATGCTCGCCATCCAGATACAGCCATCGTCCATCGATGCGGACGAAGCGGCTGCGCTCCTGCATCCGTACCGCGCTGCCGCCACCGATACGGTAACGGGCGATGAATTCGACTTCGGCGGTGTCCGGACCGGTGATGCGGTGCGTCTTCCCCGTCAGTCCCAGCCACGTGGTCTTCGGTGCACCCGGCGCATCCAGGCCCAGCTCGGCCGGTCGCGTATCGGGATGCCAGCTGGCGCGCAGGTAGTCGGCGTCACCGGTGACGAAGGCGCTGTAGCGCGAACGCATCAGCGCCTCGGCATCGGGCGCGGGCTCACCGGCGTGATAGCGGCCGCAGCAGGCAGCGTAGGTACGGCCGGTGCCGCAGGGGCAGGCGTTCATGGCGTCGCTTCACTGTAGGAGCGACGTGAGTCGCGACCGGGCGCCCTCAGGCAACAGGAAGGTTGAATCCTTGAGATGAGCAGGCACATGGACAGTGACATCACGCGGTCGCGACTTGCGTCGCTCCTACAACAGCCGCACGCACTCAACGCTTGCCGTGGCCCGTCTCGATGAAGCGCAGGAACTCGGCACGCGTGCGCGCGTCCTCGCGGAAGGTGCCCAGCATCTTGCTGGTCACCATGCTGACGCCGCGCTTGTGCACGCCGCGGGTGGTCATGCACTCGTGCGCGCCATCGACGACGACGGCCACGCCGCGCGGCTGCAGCACGTCCTGGATGCACTGCGCGATCTGCGCGGTCATCTTTTCCTGCACCTGGAAACGGCGTGCATACACATCCACGACGCGCGCCAGCTTGCTGATGCCGACCACCTTGCCGTCGGGCAGGTAGCCCACGTGCGCGCGACCGATGATCGGCGCCATGTGGTGCTCGCAGTGGCTTTCGAACTCGATGTCGCGCAGCACGATCATCTCGTCGTAACCGGCGACTTCCTCGAACGTGCGCGCCAGGTACTCGCGCGGATCGATCTGGTAACCGCTGAACCAGTCGCGGTAGGCCTTGGCCACGCGCTTGGGCGTATCCAGCAGGCCTTCGCGCGTGGGATCCTCGCCGGCCCACTCCAACAACACGCGTACCGCGTCCTCGGCTTGCGCCTGGGTGACTTTGCCGGGATTGTCGTCGGACGGGTTCATCGCATGGATTCCTGCGGGGGGCGGGGAGGATAACGCATTTGTCTGCCCGGCCCTTTACGGTACCAACGGGCGCGTGGATGCGGCAGTCGTGGGCCGGCACTCGCCAAGCCACGCGACCAGGCGCACGCTATGCACCGGTCCACCACCGTGACGGGCGATCCCGTCGAAGTCCGTTCCCGGAGCTCTCCATGCTGCGCACGCTGTTGCTTTCCTCCGCCATCGCGGTCGCCCTGTCCGCCTGCGGCGACCGCCCCGCTTCCGAATCCGCCATGCCCGCCACCGCCACCACGCCCGCCCAGAACGAGAATCCCCTGTTTGCCGCCAGCACGCTGCCCTTCCAGGCGCCGCCGTTCGACAGGATCAAGGACGCCGACTACCAGCCCGCCATCGAAGAGGGCATGCGCCAGCACCTGGCCGAGGTGCGCAAGATCGCGGACAACGCCGAGCCGGCCACCTTCGCCAACACCTTCGAGGCGCTGGAGCGCAGCGGCACGCTGCTGACGCGCGCGACCAGCGTGTTCTTCGCGATGACCGGCGCCAACACCAATCCCGCGCTGCAGGCCGCCGAAGAGGCGTTGGCGCCGAAGCTGGCCGAGCACGGCGACAGCATCCACCTGGATCCGAAGCTGTTCGCCCGCGTGAAGTCGGTCTACGACCAGCGCGACACGCTCGGCCTGACGCCCGAGCAGAAGACCGTGGTCGAGCACACCCATGACGACTTCGTCCGTGCCGGCGCACAGCTGTCCGATGCCGACAAGGCCGAGCTGCGCAAGCTCAACAGCGAGGAGTCCTCGCTGACCACCGCGTTCGGCAACAAGCTGCTGGCCGCCGGCAACGCGGGTGGCGTGTTCGTTGCCGACAAGACGAAGCTCGACGGCATGGACGAAGGCGCCATCGCCGCCGCGGCCGATGCCGCCAAGGCCGCCGGCAAGGACGGCAAGTGGCTGCTGAGCCTGCAGAACACCACCCAGCAACCCTCGTTGGGTTCGTTGAAGGATCGCGCGCTGCGCGAGCAGCTGATGGCCGCCTCGCTGGGCCGCGCCGAGAAGGGCGACGGCAACGACACCCGCGCCACCATCCAGCGCCTGGCCGAACTGCGCGCCCGCAAGGCACAGCTGCTCGGCTTCCCGAACTACGCGGCTTACAGCATCGCCGACCAGATGGCCGGCACGCCGGAGGTCGCGCTGAAGCTGCTGACCGACACCGTGCCTGCCGCCACCGCGCGTGCGCGCGCCGAACTGGCCAAGATCCAGGGCGTGGTGGATGCGCAGAAGGGCGGCTTCACGGCAGGCGCGGCCGACTGGGACTTCTACGCCGAGCAGGTGCGCAAGGCCGAGTTCGATCTGGACGAATCTCAGATCAAACCTTACTTCGAACTGGACCGTGTGCTGAAGGACGGCGTGTTCTTCGCCGCCAACCAGCTGTACGGCATCACCGCGAAAGAGCGCAAGGACATCCCGGTCTATCACCCCGACGTGCGCGTGTTCGACATCATGGATGCCGATGGCAAGCAGCTGGCGCTGTTCTATCTTGATCCGTTCAAGCGCGAGAGCAAGCAGGGCGGCGCGTGGATGGGCAACTTCGTCGAGCAGAATGGCCTGACCGGCGACATCCCGGTGGTCTACAACGTGGAGAACTTCACCAAGCCCGCCGCCGGCCAGCCCGCGCTGCTGAGCTTCGACGACGTCACCACGCTGTTCCACGAATTCGGCCATGCGCTGCACGGCTTCTTCTCGAAGACGCAGTACCCCAGCGTGGCCGGGACCAACGTGCCGCGCGACTTCGTCGAGTTCCCGTCGCAGTTCAACGAGCACTGGGCGCTGGACCCGAAGGTGTTCGCCCACTACGCCAGGCACCACCAGACCGGCGAGGCGATGCCGCAGGCGCTGGTCGACAAGATCATCAAGGCGCGCACGTTCAACCAGGGCTATGCC
>CAMPIO010000145.1 GCA_946886405.1 uncultured Pseudoxanthomonas sp. | reverse complement strand
CGTACAGCGTCTCGGCCGCGCTCCACGAGGGCGAGAACGTCGAGTGGTACAGGATGACGGGGGGGTTCCGCACCGGCGGCAGGTCGCCGGCGATGTCCTGCATGAAAGGATCGATCTTCGGCCAACCGGTCTCGACGACCTTGAAGTGGCCGACGCGCTCGGCGATGTCGGAGAACGCGCGCGTGTCGTTCGGCCCGGTGGTGCAGTACAGGTCGAAGAACCCGCGGATGTAGATGTGCCGCGGCTTGCCGGCATCGAAGCCGTGGAAGGTTTCCACCTTCACGCCAGGAAAGAAATGCGGCACCGCGTTGCTGCCGGTGATCACCGCGATGGCGTTCCAGCGACGGACCTGTTCCGTGGTGGTCAGCAGTTTCTCGTCCGGCCTCAGGTCTTCCGCGCCGGGACCGTCGAAGAACCACGCGGCTTCGCCGCCACGGGCGCGGATCGCGTCCTGCAACGGCCGCAGGATGGCGAGCGCGTAGCGCTCCGAGCCGTAGAGAAGGTAATGCTTGGCCATCAGCGTTCCAGTTCGTGTCGGACGAGCTTGCGGTGTGCGGCGTCGACGGACGCCGGATTGTGTTGCATCTCGTAGTAGCGCATGCGCTTGTAGACCGCGTAACTGGCAGCGGTCTGGGCAATGATGAAGCCCCGCCAGCCGTCCAAGAAGGCCAGTCGTACCAGGTAATCCTTGATGAAGCTGGCGAGGTAGACCAAGGGCGTCAGCCACATGCGCACCGGCCGCCGCTTGTCGCGCCAGTCCAGCGCCTTCAGCTCGCTGTAGCGCAGCACCTTCAATTGCTTGTGCACCAGGCTGGGATTGTCGGCGTGGTTGAAAGGCGCCTTGAATTCGGCCGCATCGCCGTCGAAACGCAGGGATTCGTGCACGCGCGCATCGCTCCAGCGCGCTCGCCCCCGGTGGTACAGCCGCGCCATGCGCTCGCCCACCATCGGGCGATACCAGCGCATCGCAGCCCCCATCAGCCACGTCCGCCGACGCAACCAGGCGCCGGCCTTGTCCGACGCCATCAGGGCCGGCAGTCCGGCCTCGAGCTGCGCGGCCAACTCGGGGGAAAGGAATTCGTCCGCATCCAGCACCAGGATCCAGTCATGCGCAGCCTGCGTGTCCGCGAACGCGCGCTGCGGCCCGAAGCCCAGCCAGGGCTGGTGCACCACGCGCGCGCCGTGCGCCTTCGCGATGTCGACCGTCTCGTCCTCGCTGCCGCTATCGACCACCAGCTTGTCCGCTGCGAACGGCACACTGTCCAGGCAACGCGCGATGTTGGACGCCTCGTTGTGGGTGATGACGACGAGGGAAAACGGAAGTAGGGGCATCCGCCGATTCTACCCGTGCGCCCCGCGCCGTGGTGGCGTCAGGCCTGCGCGACCGGCAAGGCGGCTTCCGGCAAGGGATAGGGATCCACGGCGGGCGCTTGCGCGTCATGGACACTGGCGCCGACGCTTCCCGGCTGGCCGACCATCGCGGCCACCGCATCCACCAGTTGCGCGCGGAACGCGGCATCGTTGTCTAGGAAGAACGCGCGCGCCGCCTGCTGTTTGGCCTGCAGTGCGGCGTCATCCATCGCCAACACGGTGGAGACCGCCGCCTCCAGGGCTTGCGCATCCACCAGGTAACGCGTCGCCAGGTGCTGGCGATCCGTGCGCGAGTACGGCATCAGTACGCCGCGCTCTTGGGTGACCAGTTCGTTCATCGGCGCGGCGTCGGTCGTCAGCACGACGGCGCCCACGCTGAGCGCCTCGACGATGTAGTGGCCGAACCCTTCTGTTTCCGACGGACAGACGTGGAAGAGATGGGCGTTCTGCAACTCGCGCAGTTCGGCGTCCGCCAGGTAATCCACGCGGTGGACGATGTTCGCGGCCTGTGGCCGGATCTCCGCCATGCGCGGGTGCTGCACCACCGTCAGCGTGGGCCATTCCGGGTGCCGCGCCCACGTCTCGAGCACCACGCGCGTGCGCTTGGCGCTGCTGCGCCCCGCCAGATGCAGGAAGGTGCGCTGTCTTTCCACCTCGGGAAGGTAGCGATCGCTGCTGGTGAAACCGATGGGCGCAATGGCGGCGCCCCGGCTGCGGAAGATGTGCTCGGCATGCCGGGTCTTCGTCATCACCCCGTCGACACGGCGCAGCCGTCGCACGTCGCGCGGCAGGCACCATTCGGGATTGGGAATGAAGGCGTTGCGGGCCGCCGCCTGCAGATACTCGGGGGCCACGTGCTCGAGCATGATGTTCAGATCGAACCGCTCTGCGCCGAACAGGCGCCGGCCGGCGAGGCGAGCCCGCTGTAGCCAGGGGCCGAACCACTTTCTCAGCTTGCCGCGACCGCGTGCCGGCTGCAGGCTGACCCGGTAGCCGGCGTCCCGCAATGCCTGTTCGATGAGACGGAGATCGCGGCTCAGACCGACACCGTTGTCCCAACCGATCAGGTTCACGTGGGGCATGGGGGGTTAAGGAAGGCGGGGGAGCGCCGATTCTAGGAATCGCTCCATGACTCGATTGTGAGAGGCATCAAGCTCCGCGCCGAGGCATTTCACCCCAATTCATGAAGGTGAATCGATCTGGCGGCTTCCCTTCACTTCCGTCATCGCGCTTCCAAGCAACAGGCCCATCAGCACCACGAAGGTGCTCGTGCTGAGGGCATGGGAAAACATCGACTGGGTCACACCGGAGACCAGGTAGGTTGCCACCAGCATGCCTGCCGTCCACGGCGCACCGACAGGCCGGTCCAGCCGTGCGCCCCGTATCTGTCGCGCCGCGATCGCCAGCGGCACCAGATAGAGCGCTGCCAGCGCGGCGATGCCGGGCACGCCCATCGTCGCCCCCCACTGGGCGACGTCGTTGTGTGCGTGTTCCAGTCCGCAGAAATGTCGTTCGGCGCCTCGGCAATACAGGCTGGCGTCGATCCGCGCCGCGAAGGCGTCGATGCCGACGCCGGTGAGCGGCGCCTCGCGGAACGCGTCCCACGCCACCGACAGCAGCGCGATACGCGCGCTGATGGGCTTGTCCACATGACCCTGCGCGAGACCGGCCACATCCGCGTGCAACTGGTCCAGGCGGAACTGGGCGGACAACCACGGCACCATCCACATCGCGGCGAACAGCGTCGTCAACACGATGACCGCAACCCCCAGCCGCCACCAGCGACGTCGTGGCGCCGTACCCACCAGCCACATCAGCACCACCAGCCCCAGGCCGGGCAGAACGCCCCGGCTGCCGCTCAGGGTCACCGCGACATTGGCCAGCACGATGGCCGCCAACACCAGCAGGCGCATCCGACCGCCATCACTCGCAGGCCTGCAAAAGACCGCGACGACGAGCAGCGCCAGCACCGCATTGGCGAATACGATAGGGTTGGCGTCGCTGCCCGCTCGCTCGACCCCCAGCGACATCTGCGCGATCGAGATGGCGAACGCGATCAGCAGCCCAACCAGCGCGCCGTACCACACGCCCGACATGCGCACGCGCGTCACCCAGGCCAACCAGGCGCACCAGGGCAGCAGCAACACACGCGACGGGTTGTCCAGCACGGCCAGCCGCGCTTCGCCCATCCACATGGACGCCGCCGAGACCGCGATCACGCCGCCGGCCGCCGCCAGCAATGCGTACACCGCACGCGGCACGGCACGCACGCCGCGCAGCGCGTCGGGCAACACCAACAAGGTGGCGAGGAACATCAACGCAGCGAAGACAGACAGGCCCTTGGGCACCACGAGCAGGGCTGCGGCAGCGAACCCGGCCAGCCATGTCAGCCCCCGCGCGACCTCCTGTCGACGTTCACTCCTGTCCTGCATGGCCTCGGATCCTGCAAAGGGCGACGAAACTATCCGTGAAGCGGCCCGTCGAGCCGCCGCCGGCTACCAGACCCAGGAAAGCCGGACCAGCGTCGCGGCACACCGCATCGATTCACCGATAGCGATGCGGAAGTATGCGACATGCGGCGCGTCCGTTCCGTATCCCGGCATTGACCCGATAACGCGATGCAACATCCTGCAACCGCGCTCACGCTTTTCGCACGACGGCATAGAAAAACCCATCCATGTCCTGCTCTCCCGGAAACCGTTGCCTGCCGCCCTCGTCGGCGTGCCCCCAGCCGGCGTCCAGCAGCTCCAGCGATGCTTCGGGATGACGCGCAACGAAGGCGCGCAGTTGCTCCGCGTTTTCCATGCGCAGCAGCGAGCAGGTCGCGTAGACCAGCCGCCCGCCCTGGCGCAGCACCTGCCAGGCGGCATCGAGCAAGCGCGCCTGCAGGCCGGTCAGCGCCACCATGTCCTCGGGTCGGCGGTGCAACAGGACATCCGGTTGCCGGCGGACGATCCCCGTGGCCGAACATGGCGCATCGAGCAACACGGCGTCGAAGGGCCGGCCATCCCACCACGCTGCCGGATCGGCGGCATCGGCGACCTGCAGCTGTGCGCTGACGCCCACGCGATCCAGCGTTTCGCGCACGCGCTGCAACCGGCGCTCGTCGATATCCAGCGCCACCAGTTGCAGCGAAGGGTCGCGTTCGAGCAGGTGCGCGGTCTTGCCGCCCGGGGCCGCGCACATGTCCAGCACGCGCGCACCGGCAGACAGGTCGCGAAGCAGGTCGGCCACGCGCTGTGCCGCGCCGTCCTGCACCGACACGTGGCCCTCGGCGAAGCCGGGCAACGCGGTGGCGGGGCCCGGTGTGCGCAGGAGCAGGGCGTCCGGGACGCCATCCACGAGTTCGGCCTCGATGCCGGCTTCCTGCAACCGTTGCAGGTAGGCCTCCCGGGTGTCGTGCCGGCGATTGACCCGCAGCCAGAGCGGTGCTTCGCGTTGGCTGGCAGCGAAGATCGCGTCCGCCTGTTCCGGCCAGTCCGCGCGCACGTGGCGCCGCAACCATGCCGGCCACAGCGCGTCGGCAGGCGCCGCCGGCAGTCCTTCGCGCTGCGCACGCCGCAGCAGGGCATTCACCAGTTTGTCCTGGTGGGGCCGCCCCATCGCTCTCACAGCTTCGACGGTTGCGGACAGCGCGGCGTGGGCCGGCAGTTCCATCACCACCAGTTGCGCGAACCCCACGTGCAGCAGCGCGCGCAGCTCGCTGTCTGCCTGTCCGGGGGGCTTGGTCATCCAGGTCGCAATCGCCGCCTCGCTGCGCGAACGCGTGCGCAACACGGCGAAGCAGATCGCCTCCAGCAGCGCGCGGTCGCGCGCATCGTCGATCCGCGGCAGGGTCGCGGCCAACTCCACCTTCAGCGACCGTCCACGGTGCATCACCGCATCCACGACCCGGGTCGCAAGGACCCGCACCGCGACCCCCGCCTGGGTCGTCACGACGACACCAGGTCGCGCCGCGCGTTGAGGTAATCCGCGGCGGTGATCGCCTTGCCGCCTTCACGCTGGACGACGCGCAGCCGCAGCACGCCCGCACCGCATGCGATGTCCAGGCCTTGCCTGCCCGCAGCCAGCAAGGTGCCGGGCGTCGCGGCATGCGCCTGCTCCACCGGCACCGCGCCGTGGATGCGCAAGCGCTCGCCGGCGACCTGCGCCTCGGCGATGGGCCACGGGTTGAACGCGCGCACCTTGCGCGCCAGCACATCGGCAGGCTGCGTCCAGTCCAGCTTCGCTTCGGCCTTGTCCAGCTTGTTTGCGTACTCGACGCCGACGTCGGACTGCGCATGGGGCGGCAGCCTGATGCCGGCCCGCAACAACCCCAGCGCATCGCGCAGTACCTGCGCGCCCAGATCGGAGAGACGGTCATGCAGCTGACCGCCGGTCTCGTCAGGCCCGATCGGCAGGCTCTGCGCCAGCAGCACCGGGCCCGTGTCCAGGCCGGCTTCCATCTGCATCAGGCACACGCCGGTCTCCTCGTCGCCGGCTTCGATCGCGCGCTGGATCGGTGCCGCACCACGCCAGCGCGG
>CAMPIO010000144.1 GCA_946886405.1 uncultured Pseudoxanthomonas sp. | reverse complement strand
CATGTTGTCGCGCAGATAGTCGAAGCCGAATTCGTTGTTGGTGCCGTAGGTGATGTCGGCGGCATACGCAGCGTGCTTGTCGCCGTGCGGCATGCCGGGATAGACCACGCCCACGCTCAGGCCCAGCCAGTTGTACAGGCGGCCCATCCAGGCGGAGTCACGACGGGCCAGGTAGTCGTTCACGGTGACGACGTGCACGCCCTTGCCTTCCAGCGCATTGAGGTAGGTCGGCAACGTGGCCACCAGCGTCTTGCCTTCACCGGTGCGCATCTCGGCGATCTTGCCCAGGTGCAGCACCATGCCGCCGATCAGCTGCACGTCGTAGTGGCGCATGCCCAGCACCCGGCGGCTGGCTTCGCGGCAGACTGCGAAGGCTTCGGGCAGGATCTTGTCGAGGGCTTCCCCGCCGGCGATGCGCTGCTGGAACTCCGGCGTCTTCGCCTTCAGCTGCTCGTCGGTGAGCGTCTGCAGCTCCGCTTCCAGCGTGTTGATCTTGTCGACGGTGCGGTGCAGCTGCTTGAGCAGGCGCTCGTTGCGGCTGCCGAAGACGCGGGTAAGCAGGTTGTTGATCATGTAGGGAACCGGAAAGGAAAAGGACGCCGGGGCCGCGCGGCATCGGCGGGCCCAAAACGAAACAGGGCGCAAGGCGCCCTGTCTGGCAACACCGTATTGTAGCTTGGGGCGCCGCCCGGGGAATCAAGGCGGGCAGTAGGACCGCCGCCTTCCCGTTTGGTTCCGTCAGGCCTCAGCCGCGCGTCACCTGCCCCACCGGCGTCGGGCCTTCGCCCAGGAACTTGCGCGGATTCACCACGCGCCCGTTCTCCCACACCTCGAAATGCACGTGCGCACCGGTCGAGCGGCCCGTCGAGCCGGCCTTGGCGACTTCCTGACCCACGCGGACCAGATCGCCGGCCCGCACGCTGAGGCGTGAGTTGTGTGCGTAGCGGGTGATATAGCCATTGCCGTGATCGACGTCGATGACATTGCCGTAGCCGCCCTTCACACCGGCGAAGCTGACCACGCCGTCGGCGACCGACAACACCGGGTCGCCCACGCGTGCCTTGAAGTCGATGCCCTTGTGGTTCTGGCCGCCGCCGCCGAACGGATCGGCGCGACCGCCGAAACCGGAGGTGATGTAGCTGTTGGCGATGGGCATGCGGCCCGGGGTGGCGTTCTTGTCCAGTTCGCGGTTGAACAACAGCGCCTCCAGCACGGAGAGCTGGCGACCGGAAGCGGCGAACTGCTGCTCCAGATTGTCCACGCCGTCCTTGAGATCGGCCGGCTTCATGTCGAAGGACACGTCGTTGCCGCCGACGCCGACCGGTTCGTTGAAATCGAACTCGCCGTCCTGCAGCTGGCCCACGCGGGTCAGACGTTCGCCCAGCGCATTGAGGCGGTTGGCTTGTGCCTGCAGTTCGCCCAGGCGCGCGGCCATGGCGTTGATTTCCTGCTGGGCGCCGCGGCGCACCTGGTCCAGTTCGGCGTCGCGCTGCTCGGTCTTGGCCTGCAGCAGCGACACCTGCCCCATGCCCGCGGCACTGCGCCCGGCCGCACCGACCAGCAGACCGGCGGCGACCAGCACTGCGGCGCTGGCCAACGGACGTGCGTGGAACGCGAGGCGGATGCGATAGGCACCATGGGCGGACGCATGGGCCCACCAGGTACGCGTATTGTTTACGATGGTCTTAAAGCTCATAGATACCGATGTCTGATTCGAAGTCCAAGCCGCGCCGCGCCGGCATCGTGCAACCTGCCCTGCAGGCCGCCCTGACGGATGCCGCCACCGACCCGGTGCGTCGCGCCTTGTGGCTCGACGCCTTGGAACAGCAGCTTCGCCCCTGCCTTCCGCCTGCCCTCGCGCCCCATTGCCGGTTGGCGAACGTGGCGGGCAAGCGGCTCGTTTTTATCGTCGACTCCCCCGTGTGGAACGCCCGGCTTCGCCTGGCGGCACCCGAATTGATCAACGTGGCCCAATCCATCGGACTGGCGGTCACCGATGTCACCGCCAAGACAAGCCCCGCGCCGTTCGTGAAACCTGCGCAAGGCCCGGCCGTACCCGTGTCGGAGGCGTCCCGCAAAGGGCTGCAAGCGGCCCTCGACCTCCTGTCCGAACCGGACTCCGCCGGTACGCCCGCCCCTCGGGGCAGTCATCGTGATCGGCGGAAAAATTGACTCGGCCATCACGAGGGACGGGGCATGGTACCGGCCACCGCCGGTCGGAGCGTTAGTCAGAAGTTAAGGGCGCGTTATTTTCCGGCCCATTTCCTGACCGGGTTCACACTTTCGCCAAGGCGTAACCATTCTCACACCACCGCGTGACGGGGGTGGGAAACCGGGCGACAACGGATTCACCGTCCTCGCGGGACGGACGTCTCAGACGGCCAGGGCCGGTGCTGCGTACGTGACCGGGGACGGTAGGGCACGGTCCTCGAAGGTCACTTCTTCCCACGCCGAGGTCTCGGCCAGCAGGGCGCGGACCAGCTTGTTGTTCAGGGCATGGCCCGATTTGAAGCCCTCATAGGCGCCCAGGATGGGACGGCCGGCGAGGTAGAGGTCGCCGATGGCGTCCAGGATCTTGTGGCGGACGAATTCGTCCGTGTAGCGCAGACCGTCTTCGTTCAACACACGGTACTCGTCCAGCACGATCGCGTTGTCCATCGAACCACCGAGACCGAGGTTGCGCTCGCGCATGTACTCCAGGTCGCGCATGAAGCCGAACGTGCGTGCGCGCGCGACTTCCTTGACGTAGGCGCCGGTGGAGAAATCCACTTCCGCCCGCGATTGCGACGCCGGGATCATCGGGTGATCGAACTTGACCGTGAAGCCCAGCTTGAAACCGTCGTACGGCTCGAACCGCGCCACCTTGTCGCCTTCGGTGACTTCCACCGGACGGGTGATGCGGATGAAGCGCTTGGGTGCGTCCTGCTCGGCGATGCCGGCGGACTGGATCAGGAACACGAACGGACCCGCAGAGCCGTCCATGATCGGCAGCTCGGCCGAAGACAGTTCCACGTACGCATTGTCGACGCCCAGGCCGGCCATCGCCGACATCAGGTGTTCGACGGTCTGCACCTTCGCGCCTTCGCAGGTCAGCCCCGTGCACAGCGTGGTCTCGGTGACGAGTTCCGCGCTGGCGGGAATCTCCACCACCGGGGCCAGGTCGATGCGCCGGAACACGATGCCGGTATCCACGGGAGCCGGGCGCAGGGTCATGTAGACCTTTTCGCCACTGTGCAGCCCCACGCCCGTCGCGCGGATCACGTTCTTGAGGGTGCGTTGCTGGGCCATGGAGGGGAATCGCAGGTGGGGGGAACCTGAGCGGGCAGCGAGAATATCACGCAGACCACTGAATCTTAACGGAAGAACCGGTCTGTCCCACCCCTGCAACAACGATCTGGTAAGGCCGTCGGGAAAGGGCTGCCGGACCGGTGAAGGTCCGGCAGCGAAAGGACATGGCGTTGTCGTGCGGTAAGGCCCCTCCCCTTTCGGGGAGGGCAGTACGTGGATCAGTCGGCCTGGCGGCGCAGGAACGCCGGGATGTCCAGGTAGTCGGACGGCAGTTCCGCCGAGACCGGCGCGGATGCCGGGGCCGACGGCGCGGGCGAGGCCGAACCGCGACGCAGGCCCAGACCGCTGGTGGCAGCACTGATCGGGTCCATGGAGAAGCCGTCGTCGATCGGCATGCCGGTGGTGGCGTCGCGGACCAGCTTGATCGGTGCACGCATCGGCTCGCGCAGGTCGCCGCCGCGGCCGATCGGCTGGCGGGCCGCGGCGGTGCGGTTCAGGCCGGTCGCCACCACGGTCACGCGCACTTCGTCCTGCATGTCCGGATCCAGCACGGTGCCCACGACCACGGTCGCGTCTTCCGAAGCGAAGCCTTCGATGGTGCGGCCCACTTCGTCGAACTCGGCCATGGTGAAGTCCGGGCCGGCGGTGATGTTGACCAGGATGCCATTGGCACCGTTGAGGTTCACGTCGTCCAGCAGCGGGTTCTGGATCGCCGCCTCGGCCGCAGCCTGCGCGCGGTCGTCGCCGCGGGCCGAACCGGTACCCATCATCGCCAGACCCATCTCGCTCATCACGGTGCGCACGTCGGCGAAGTCGACGTTGATCAGGCCCGGACGCACGATCAGGTCGGCGATGCCCTGCACGGCGCCGAGCAGCACGTCGTTGGCGGCGCGGAAGGCCTGGATCATCGTCGCATTGCGGCCCAGCACGGTGATCAGCTTCTCGTTCGGAATGGTGATCAGCGAGTCGCAGTGGTGGCTCAGTTCCTCGATGCCCTTCAGCGCGACCTGCATGCGGCGGCGACCTTCGAACGGGAACGGCTTGGTGACCACGGCGACGGTCAGGATGCCCATTTCCTTGGCCAGCTGCGCGACGACCGGCGCGGCGCCGGTACCGGTACCACCACCCATGCCGGCGGTGATGAACACCATGTCGGCGCCATCCAGCGCCTCGATGATGCGCTCGCGGTCCTCCAGCGCGGCCTGGCGACCGACTTCCGGATTCGCGCCCGCGCCCAGACCCTTGGTGACGTTGCCACCCAATTGCAGCTGCAGCTTGGCGCCGCAGTTCTTGATCGCCTGCGAATCGGTGTTGGCGGTGATGAACTCCACGCCATCGACGCTGCCGTTGACCATGTGCGCCACGGCGTTGCCGCCGCCGCCGCCCACGCCCACGACCTTGATCACTGCATTCGGAGCCATCTTTTCAACCAGTTCGAAATGTGCCATGTCCTTGTCCTCGTTTATTTAGTTATGTGGTGCTGTGTGGAACGAACGTCGTGATGCCTTCAACTTCGCGGTAGGTGTCGCCTCACTCAGAACTCGCCGCGATACCAGTTCTGCAGTTTCTTGAACCAGCTGCCCGCCTTGCCCGTGGGCAACGACGGACGCCGGGGATGTTCGATCTGGCTACCCATCAGCAGCAGGCCGACGCCGGTGGCATGCACCGGGTTGCCGACCACTTCGCCCAGGCCGGTGACGTGCTGCGGGATGCCGACGCGCACGGGCATCTGCAGCATTTCTTCCGCCAGCTCGACCACGCCTTCCATCTTCGCGGCGCCGCCGGTCAGCACCATGCCGGCGCGCACACGTTCTTCGAAGCCGGAGCGGCGCAGTTCCGCCTGCACCATCTCGAAGATCTCTTCGTAGCGCTGCTGCACGGCCTGCGCCAGCGCGTGGCGCGGCAGGCGGCGCGGTGGGCGGTCGCCGACGCTGGGCACCTGGATGCTTTCTTCTGCCGTTGCCAGTTGCGCGAGCGCGCAGGCATAGCGCACCTTGATCTGCTCGGCTTCCGGCGTCGGCGTGCGCAGCATGTGCGCGATGTCGTTGGTCACCTGGTCGCCGGCGATCGGCAGCGACGCCGTGTGGCAGATTGCGCCCTGCACGAATACCGCCAGGTCGGTGGTGCCCGCGCCCATGTCGACCAGCACCACGCCGAGCTCGCGCTCGTCGCTGGTCAGCACCGCCACGCTGGAGGCCAGCGACGAGAAGATCAGGTCGTCGATCTGCAGGCCGCAGCGCTGCACGCACTTGCTGATGTTGGCTGCGGCGGACTGCGCGCAGAAAACCAGGTGCGCGTCGACTTCCAGGCGCACGCCGGTCATGCCGACCGGATTGCGGATGCCTTCCTGCGAATTGTCCAGCTTGTACTCGCGCGGGATGGCATGGAGGATCTTCTGGTCGGCCGGGATGGCGACGGCCTTCGCTGCCTCCAGCACGCGGTCAAGGTCGCCCCAGGTCACTTCGCCGTCGCGGATCGGCACGATGCCGGGCGAGTTGCGGCACTGCACGTGGTTGCCGGAGATCGAGGCGTAGACCGAGCGGATCTCGCAGCCGGCCATCAGCTCGGCTTCCTCGATGGCGCGCTGGATCGACTGCACCGTGGATTCGATGTCCACCACGACGCCGCGCTTGAGCCCACGCGATTCGTGCGAGCCGATGCCGATCACTTCGATCGGATTGCCCGGTGCGTACTCGCCGACCAGCGCCGTCACCTTGGAGGTGCCGATGTCCAGCCCGACGATC
>CAMPIO010000143.1 GCA_946886405.1 uncultured Pseudoxanthomonas sp. | reverse complement strand
GATGGCGAGCGTCAACGTGGCGGCGGCAAGGACGAGGGGCAGGCGGGCGGGTCGTACGGGTGCAACCATGATCGGATCCTCCGGCGAGAGTCAGATGGGACGTTCAACGGGATGGACTGCCTTGGCGTGCGGCACGCATGGGGGCGGCGACCGTACAGGGGCGGATGGTGATGCGTCCGCCGTCCGTCAGGATTAAATGCGCGTGATGGCGCGGGCTTTGGCTGCCCAAGCCCCCGACATTGGCCGCGATGCCCCCCTTCGCCAGCGCCGTCGCCGCTCAGGTAAATGCAGCGATCTCGCGTCGCAGCACGCACTCGGTTCCGCATCAGCCGTCATCGCGACCCGGCAACGGATCGTTGCGGCCCGATGCCTTGCCGTCGCGCCGGCGTGGATCGAACATGCGGGCTCGCCGCCGTGCGCGGCGAGGACGACGGGGAACGCGATGCAGGACGTGGTGGACAAATACGGCGTACTGCTGGTCTTCGCCAACGTACTGGCGTTGTCGCTGGGCCTGCCGGTGCCGGCGATGCCCACGCTGATCCTGGTCGGCGCCGGGCTCGCGTTGCAGCCGGAGGCGATGTGGCTGCCGTTGATCGGCGTGCTGGCCGTGTCGGTGGCCGCCAGCCTGATCGGCGACAGCGTGTGGTTCTATGCCGGCCGTCGCTATGGCAACCGCACGCTGCAGTCGCTGTGCCGCCTGTCGCTGTCGCGCGACACCTGCATGAAGCGCACCGAGCGGTTCTACGGCCGCTTCGGCATTCGCGTCCTGTCGGTGGCGAAGTTCATTCCCGGCCTGTCGATGGTCTCGGTGCCGCTGGCCGGCGCCATGCAGGCGCGGCTGCCATCGTTCCTGCGCTACGACGGGCTGGGTGCGACGCTCTGGGCCGCACTGGGCCTGGGGTTGGGCGTGGTGTTCTCGCGGCAGGTCGAAACGGTCATCAACATCCTGTCGCAATTGGGCGCCGGAGCGGGCGTGCTGATCGGCGCTGCGCTAGCGGTCTACGTCGGTTGGCGCTGGTGGCGCCGGCGCGCGCTGCTGGCCTCGCTGGAGGCGGCGCGGATCGAGCCGATGGACCTGGAGGCGCTGCGGCAGGCAGGACAGTCGCCGGTGCTGTTCGACATCCGCGCGCCGGGCTTCCGCAATGTAGATCCGTTCGTGATCCCGGGCGCCGTGTTCGCCGACGAACGCGAGCTGGGCGGCATCCTGGCGACCTACCCGCGCGACGGCAAGGTGGTCATCTACTGCGCCTGCCCGGACGAGGTGTCGGCCGCCTGGATGGCAGCGAAGCTGCGCAAGGCGGGCTTCCGTGACGTGTTGCCGCTGCGTGGCGGGATCGATGCCTGGCGCGGTGCCGGCTACGGGGTGGAACGCATCGACGGCTGACGCCGCCCGGTCGGTTCAGTGTTCGATGCAGACCCGGTTGCGGCCTTCGCTCTTGGCGCGGTACAGCGCCGCATCGGCGGCGGCCATCATGCGGCTTACCGTGTCGCGGTCGGGCGTCAGCGCGGCGATGCCGATGCTGACGGTGATCGTCTGCGCTTCGCCGCCGGGCTTGAACACCACCGCTTCGACCGCTTCGCGCAGGCGCTCGGCGAAGCCGTAGGCCGCCTCAGGCCCGCATTCGGGCAGCAGTACCGCGAACTCTTCGCCGCCGATCCGCGCCGCCGCATCGTCGTTGCGTACATGGCGGCGTACCAGTCCGGCGATCTGCTTCAGCACGTGGTCGCCGGAGATATGGCCGTAGCGGTCGTTGATCGGCTTGAACAGGTCCACGTCGATGATGCACATGGTCAGTTCGCGCTGGTGGCGCATCGCACGCGCGATCTCCTTCTCGACGGACTCGATGAAATGCCGGCGGTTGTACATCTCCGTCAGCGCATCGTGGGTGGCGAGCTGGTAGATCTCCTCGTGGTAATGCGCTTCCACGCTGCTGTGGCTGATGAACTTGAGGATGCTCTCACCCAGCGTGATGTGGTCGCCGTCGGCCAGTACCGCTTCGACGACCGGGTCATCGTTGACGCGGGTGGGATTGGTGGCACCGAGGTCGCGCACGCGGTAACTGTCGCCGTCGCGCCAGAGTTCGCAATGCAGGCGCGAGACGCTGTTGTGCGGGATGTGCAGGTCGGCTTCCTGCGAACGGCCCACGCGCACGCGCGCAGTGTCGATGTCGGCCCGCCGGCCCAGGCCTTCGCCATGGATCACCACCACGCAGGCGGACCGGTGCGACGCCGGGCGCGGGCCGTCGCTCAGGACGGTCCGTTGCGTGGTCGGTGGCTCGTGGGAATCCCGGGACATGCGAAGACGGCTGGCAGGTGCGGGCACGAGTGTAACGGATAGGTCGGTCAACTCACGCTTCCGCTACCATGGCCGGGCGCACCGGGGACAGTGGCATGACATCGCAACCTTACGACGACCTCGCACCCACCGAGAGCCTGGCCACGCGCCTGCAGGACGCCCCGACGGCGCCGGACGGCACGCTCGCGCCCGGTGCCCGGCTGGGGCGATACCGCATCGAGGACCTGCTGGGCCGTGGTGGCATGGGCGAGGTCTACCGGGCCGCGCAACTGGAGCCGGTGCGTCGCGACGTGGCGCTGAAGCTGATGCGTGCCCAGCGCCTGCAGGCGCGCCATCTGGCCTGGTTCGAGGTGGAGCGGCAGGTGCTGGCGCAGATGCGCCACCCCGCCATCGCCCAGATCTATGACGCCGGCACCACCGAAGAGGGCTACCCGTTCTTCGCGATGGAGCTGATCGACGGCAGCCCCATCACGCGCCACTGCCGCGACCATCGTCTGCCGCTGGATGAGCGCGTGGCCTTGTTCATCCGTGTCTGCGAGGGCGTGCAGCACGCGCACCACAAGGGCGTGGTGCACCGCGACCTCAAGCCCGGCAACCTGCTGGTGGATACGGTCGATGGCCGTCCGGCGCCGAAGATCATCGATTTCGGCATCGCCATGGCCGCGTCGCTGGCGGGTGACGCCGCGCTGGAGCGCGCCGGCACGCCGGAATACATGAGCCCCGAACAGGCCCAGGGCGACGCTGGCCAGGTCGACACGCGCAGCGATGTCTACTCGCTGGGCGTGGTGCTGTGCGAACTGGTGACCGGCGTGCGTCCGGACGCGGTGGGCGAAACGTGGGCTGCCGAAACGCCGACGGCCATCGCGCCGTCGTCGCGCCTGGCAGCGCTGCCCGCCGAGCAGGCCCGTCAGATGGCGCAGGAACGCGGACTGTCGCTGGCGCGGATGCGCGAGCGGCTGCGCGGCGATCTGGATTGGATCGTGCTGAAGGCCATGCAGCACGACCGCGACGCGCGTTACGACTCGGTCGCGGCACTGGCGGACGACCTGCAGCGCTATCTGGACGGCCGCGTGGTGACGGCCGTACCGGCGAGCCGCCGCTACGCGTGGCGCAAGTTCCTGCGTCGTCATCGCGCGGCGGCGGCGGCGGCGGGCTTCGCCCTGCTGGCGCTGCTGGGCGGATTGGGCCTGTCGCTGTACGGACTGCAGCAGGCGCGCACGCAACGCAGCGTCGCCGAGGCGCGCAGCGCGGAATTGGAGAAAGTCGCGGCGTTCCAGCAGTCGATGCTGGAAGGCATCGATATCGAGACGATGGGCATCGGCCTGTCGGAAGGGCTGGTGCGGCAGGTCAGCAGCCTCGACCCGTCCGCCGCTGATGCCTTCGGCGCCACGCTCGCCAAGACCAGTCCGAATGATCTGGCGCGCGACCTGGTCGACCGGCAACTGCTGGCGAACGCCGAAGAGGCGATCACGCGCGATTTTGCCGACCAACCCGACGTCGCCGCCAGCCTGCGCGAGTCGGTCGGCCACGTGTATGCCGCCATCGGGCTGTACGACAAGGCGGCCGCGCATTTCGCGCAGGTGGCCGATTACCGCAGCCGCGTGCTCGGCGATGGTGCACAGGAAACCCTGCGTGCGCGCAACGACCAGGTGCAGGCGCTGCTGCAGGGCGCGCACATCGACCAGGCCGAAACCGCATTGCAGAAGGCCCTGCCGCGTGCATTCGCGTTGCCGGACAACGACCGCGTGCGGGTGAAGCTGGAACTGGCGCAGGCGCAGGTGATCTCGGCGCGCGGCGATCGTCCACGTGCGAAGGGCGTGATCGAAGCCGTGCGGGCGCGGTTGCTGGCCAGCGCCGGAGAAGACGACCCGGCCACGCTGGAAGCGACCAACGACCTTGCCGCCGTGCAGCGCAACCTGGGCGAACTCGGCGAGGCGCGCGCCAACATGGAAACCGTCGTCGCACGGCGTACCGCAACGCTCGGCCCGGATCATGAGGAAACCCTGTCCGCGATGGGCAACCTCGCGGTACTGCGCATCATGAACCGGGAGAAGGAGGCTGCGATCGCGCTGCAGCGCGACCTGACGGACCGGTACGTGCGCAAGCTGGGCAGCGAACATCCCGTCGCACTCCAAGCCCGCAGCACGCTGGCGACGATGATGATCGACGGGGCCGACGTCGCATCGGTGAAGAAGGCGCTTCCCCTGTTGCAGGAGGTGCTGGCCGCACGCGAGCGCGTGCTCGGTCGCGACCACCCGCAGACGGTGCGGACCCGCCTGAACCTGGCGACGGCCTACGCCAGGCTGGACGATTTCGCCGCCGCACTGCCGCTGGAAGAACAGGTGATCACGGCGCGCAGCCGTTCCCTCGGCCCGGCACATCCGGACACGCTGTCGATCCTCGTCAACCACGCCGGCACCTTGCTAAATGCGGGCCAGGCGGAAGCGGCGTTGCGGCTGTTGGGCGACGTGCAGCCGCTGGCGTTGAAGACGCTCGGTGAAAAGCATCCACAGGCGCAGATCACGATGGTCATCCGTGCCGAAGCGCTGCGCGTGCTGGGCCGTGCGGCGGACGCCGTGCCGGAGTACGAGCGGTTGTTCGAGCTTCGCCGGCGCCTGCTGGGCGAAAGCCACCTGGAAACGCGCGTCGCGGCTTGGAACCTCATCGACACCTACAACGAGCTGGGACGCAAGGCGGATGCACAGCCGCTGTATCGTCAGTACGTCGCCCCCTTGCTGGCCATGGACCCGAAGACGCTGGACGACGATGACGCCGATTTCGTGCGGCTCTATCGCGAAGGCAAGCGGCCTGGCAAGCAGCCCACCAAGCGGGGCTGAGTTCCCGCGGCGGTCATTCGCCGGGTTTGGCGGCCGCGCTGGAAGCTTCCGACGCTGATCGCCGCGACAGCACGGCTTCGCGATGGGCGATGTAGGCATTGGCGCCGAAGATGATGCCGGCACCGAGCAGGGTCCAGCGATCCAGCGACTCGTCGAACAGCAGCCAGCCGAACACGGCGACCACGGGCAGCTGCATGAAGCTGATGGGCGTGAGTGCCGACACTTCGCCCAGCTTCAGCGCACGCGTCCACAGCATGTGGCCGCCGGTGCCGAGGAAGCCGGCCGCGATCACCCACACCCAGGTGATGCCCTGCGGCCACTCCCACACGGCCAGCGCCGGCACCAGCGACATCGGCACCCACAGCAGCGTGGTGTAGATGACGATGCGGTCGGCCGGCTCGGTGTTCGAGAGTTGCTTGATCTGGATCGCCACCAGCGCGCTCATCACCGCGGCGAGTACCGCGATCATCGCGTCGACGGTGAACTGCGACGTGCCCGGCCGCACGATGATCAACACCCCGACGAACCCCAGCGCCACCGCTGTCCAGCGGCGCGCGCGCACCTGTTCGTTGAGCATCGCGGCCGCCGCCAGCGTGACGAACAGCGGTGTGGAATACGACAGCGACACCGCCTGCGCCAGAGGCAGGTGGCCGATGGCCCAGAAGCCGGCCAGCATCGAGCAGATGCCGATGACGCAGCGGAACAGGTAGCGCGGGAACTGGGTGGTCTTCAGGAAGCCGGGGCCATGGCGCAGGATCAGCGGTGCCGCCGCGAGCAAGCCGAAGAAGTTGCGGAAGAAGGCGATCTCGAAGGTATGCAGCGTCGCCGAGGCCAGCCGGATCGCCACCACCATCAGGGCGAAGAACACCGTGCTGCCCAGCATCAGCACGGCGGCGCGATAGTGGGCGGGCAGGG
>CAMPIO010000142.1 GCA_946886405.1 uncultured Pseudoxanthomonas sp. | reverse complement strand
CGGCCACCGTTACCAGCGGCATCTCCACCACGTTCGCCGCACCGACCGCCTTCTCCAGCGACGGACGCACGCGCTGGGTCAGTGCGGGCTGGTTGATCGTGGCCGGCGCGTTGTTGACCACCTGCAACGTGGCCGTGCCTTCGCTCGCGTGCGCGTAATCGGTCGCGATGCGGCGGAAGCGGGCGATCACGTCCTCGCGCACGACCGGATCGAAGGTACGCAGCGTGCCGACCAGCGTCGCTTCGTCGGGAATGATGTTGAAACGCACACCGGCCTGGAACTGCCCCGCCGTCAGTACCACCGGACTGGTGGCGATGTTCACCTGGCGCGCGATCATGCTCTGCGTGCCCAGCAGGATCTGCGCGCCGAGCGTGATCGGGTCCACGCCATCCCATGGCCGCGAACCGTGCGTCTGCTTGCCCTTGACCACCAGCGACCATTCGTCTGCCGCCGCCATCAACGGGCCGCTGCGATACCCCACGCTGCCGACCGGCAGGCCGGCCCAGACATGCAGTCCGAATACGGCGTCGGGCTTGAAGTCCTTGAACACGCCTTCCTGCAGCATCAGCGCGGCGCCGAAAACGTCACCCGCGACGGGTGGACCTTCCTCGGCGGGCTGGAACACGAACATGACTTCGCCGGGCAGCGCGTCCTTCGCCGCTACCAAGGCCTGCGCGACGCCCATCAGGATGGCGACGTGCGCATCGTGGCCGCAGGCATGCATCACGCCGACGGGCTGGCCACGGTACTCGGCCTTCACCCTGGACGCGAACGGCAGGCCGGTCTGCTCGGTGACCGGCAACGCGTCCATGTCGGCGCGCAGCGCGATTCGCGGGCCGGGTTTGCCGCCCTTCAACACCGCGACCACGCCGGTCTTGCCGACGCCGGTGCGCACCGTCAGGCCGAGCGCGCGCAGGTGGTCGGCGACCAGCTTCGCGGTGCGCGTCTCCTGCTCGCCCAGTTCGGGATGCTGGTGGATGTCACGGCGCCATTGCACCAGTGTCGGTTGCGCACGCTCAAGCGCGGCGACGGCAATGGCGTCCTGTGCACGCGCCTCGTCGACTGACAGCGAGATGGTAGCGGCGAGCAGGGCGGCGAACAGGCGGAGGGCAGGGAACATGACGGCACGTCCGAAAGAACGAAGGACACGATGCTAGCGCCTGCCGTGCGTGCGTCCAATGATGTCAAGGCATTGTGGACGTGCATGCTCTTCTGTAGGAGCGACGTAAGTCGCGACCGCGGGCCTTGAGGCGCGAGAGCAGTTGGCATCATGGGGTCCGGATGCGTCCGGATCGATTACTTGTGGAGGGGGCGACCCACGTCGCTCCCACAAGATGCGCTCCCTCAGCGGAACACCACCGTCCGGTGCCCATTGAGCAGGATGCGGTGCTCGACATGGCGGCGCACGGCACGCGCCAGTACCAGCGATTCGATGTCGCTGCCCATGCGCACCAGTTCCTTGGGCGTCATGGCGTGGTCCACGCGGGCGACGTCCTGTTCGATGATCGGGCCCTCATCCAGGTCGCGCGTCACGTAGTGCGCCGTGGCGCCGATGATCTTGACCCCGCGCGCGTGTGCCTGGTGGTACGGCTTGGCGCCCTTGAAGCTGGGCAGGAAGCTGTGATGGATATTGATGGCGCGGCCGGCGAGCGCATCGCACAGTGTCGGCGACAGGATCTGCATGTAGCGGGCCAACACGACCAGGTCGATCTGCTCGCGATCCACCAGGTCGATGATCCGCTGCTCTTGCTCCTCGCGATGCGCAGCGGATACCGGCAGGTGGTGGAACGCCACCCCGTACGACTGCGCCAGCGGTGCGAAATCGGCGTGATTGGACGCGATGCAGGCGATCTCCACGGGCAGCTGGCGGCTGTGCACGCGGAACAGCAGGTCGTTGAGGCAGTGACCCTGCTTGCTGACCAGCACCATCAGTCGCGCCTTGCGGCTGGCGTCGTGGAGCTGCCAGTCCATGTTGAAGATCTCCGCGAGCGACGCGAAGCCTTCGTGCAGCACGTCGATCTCGGTCGCGCCGGGTACGTCGAAATGCACGCGCAGGAAGAAGCGCCCGGATTCGTCGTCGCCGAACTGTTGCGCGTCCAGGATGTTGCAACCCGACTCGTACAGCAGGCCGGTCACGCGATAGACGATGCCGGTGGTGTCCGGGCAGGAGAGGGTCAGGATGTGGTCGCGGCGCATGGGGGTGTCGGATCGGGTTTCATTCGCAGCGTGCGGCGGTGATGCGATTCTGCGCATCGATGTACACGCGCAGACGGTCGTTGCGCGTGTCGTGCTTGACGGCCGTCGTGGGGCCGATCGGATTGACCAGTCCCGCGCCGCTCTCGCTCGATAGCCGCTTCAGCGTGGCCTCGTCCGCCGGTTGCCCGACCGCCCAGCCCAGTGCTGCGTCGGTGCATCGGCCGGTTCCGGCAACCTGCGGCCCTGGCGTACTGACGCAGGCGGACAGCGCCAGGGAACCGGCGATGATGCCGAGGCCGTGGAAGAAGAAGCGAAGGGAGGGACGGGGGAAGGCCATGGCAGCGTCTCCGAGGCAGTGAGGATCGCTGTTTAGCATATTGTCGAGAGGCCCGCTGTCGCCGCGCCTACAGGTCGAACGCCAACAGGTCATGCCCGGTGGCGGCGCGGACCACGCGGCGGTACAGCACGTTGCCGCTGCCGCCGTTGGTCAGTGCCACCAGCGCGCGCTGGCCGCGGGCGTCGCCCAGCGCGAAGTTCTTGAAGATGCCGCCATTGCTGCCCGAGTGGTAGAACACGGGTCCACGCGGCGTGGCCTCCAGGTTCCAGCCCAGGCCCTTGTCGGTCCAGCGACCGGGCACGTCGATCTGCCGGGTCAGCATCGCCGTCCGCGTCGCGTCGGTGATCTGCCACGAGGCACGCGGCGTGCGCACCATCAGCGCCATGAAGCGTGCGTAATCGGTCGGGGTGGTACGCAGACTGGCGGCCGCGTTGGCCAGGATGTCGCCCGGCCAGTTCACCAGGCCCTTCGGCGTGATGGCCTGTACCTCGGGCAGCGCGCGCACGGCGTCCTCATAGCGCCACGCGGACAGCGGCTTGCCCCAGCGGTCGGCGACGGTCTGCGCGGCGTTCCAGGTGTCGCGCAGCATCTGCGGCGACATGCCGGAGCCCTCGTCCTCGACGGCGCGATGGCCGTATACCGAACGCGCCGCGAGGTCGGCGCTCCACGTGTAGCTGCTGTCGCGCATGCCGGCCGGACCGAACAGCAGGCGCTGCATCGATTCGTCCAGGCTCTCGTCCGTGAGCGTCTCGACGACCAGCTGCAACCAGAAGATCGCTTCGCCCGAGTAGTCGATACGCATACCGGGCTTCACAGCGGGCGCCAATTTCTCGTTCGCCGGATCCTTGCGCCAGTTCGGCATGCCGGTGGAATGGCGCAGCACGTCGCGCGCCGTGACCAGGTCCACCCACGGGTGTTCGGCCAGATAGGCCATGCGCCGGTAGCGCACCAGCGGCGCATCGAGGCCGATCACGCCCTGGTCCGCCAGTTGCAGCACCAGGTACGCGAACACCGGCTTGCTCAGAGATGCATCCTCGAACAGCGTGTCATCCGCCACAGGCGTCCGTGTCTCCGCATTCAACACGCCAAGATTGCGCGACCACACCACCTCGCCGCGCTCCACCACCGCCATGCCGATCGCCGGCACACGCAGCGCCTGCATCAGGCGCGGCAGGTCCACGAGGAAGGCGTCGGACGGGATCCAGTTCGCGGCGTCGTCGCAGGCAGCGGCGGACGCGAGGCGTGGCCAGGCACTGGCGGCCAGCGGCGTTGCGGCGAGGGCGGTCAACCAGCGGCGGCGTTGGGGGGAAGACGGAGCGGGGTCAGGCGTCATGGGGCTGCACGATGATGGAGCTTGCAGAAGCATGACGAACAACCAAGCCGAACCCCGCTCCAGGGCCGGATCGATCTTCGCCGCGATCACGCGCAGGTCGCCCCCTGCCGCGCACTGTCATCTTCTACGACAACGGACGGTGCCGTGGTGGCGGGCCGGGGCCCGCCCTACGTCGCGGCCGGCAAGGGCGGCGCCTGCGTCGGCCGACCCAGGGGATCCAGGGCGATCATCACGAAGTGGCCGCGCGTGCAGAGCTTGCGCTCGCCGGTCAGCAGGTTCTCGGTGATGACTTCCACGTCGACGTTCATCGAGCTGCGGCCGACCTTCACTACGCGCGCGACCACTTCCACCAGGTCGCCCTTGTGGATCGGCTGGTTGAAATCCACCTGTTCCGAGCGCGCGGTGACCACCGTGGTGCGTGCGTATCGGGAAGCGGCAATGAAGGCCGACATGTCCATCCACGCCAGCGCCTGGCCGCCGAACAGCGTGCCCAGGTGGTTGGTGTGGTCGGGGAAGACCATGTGCAGCAGACGCGCCTCGAGGGGTCGCGCTTCGGCGTTGGCCAGTTCGGTCATTGTGGTGCTCCGGTTCGCGTGCTCCCGGCGGCAGCATAGCGCGCCGGATGTTGTGCCGGTGTAGGAGCGACGTGAGTCGCGACCGCAAGAACGAATGGCCCGGATGCCCGATGGATTCGCGATGGCGCTGGGTCTGTCGCCGACATTCCCGGGACGGTGCGGCGCCACGGGGCTTTCATTGTGTGGTCGCGACTCACGTCGCTCCTACAAAATGCCAACGCTAGAACGCGTGGTCGAAGCCGACTTCGCCCTGTACGCCCAGCTGGTAGGCGGACACGCGGCGCTCGAAGAAGTTGGTCAGCTCCTGCACGTCCTGCAACTCCATGAAGGGCAGCGGGTTGCGCACGTCGTAGCGCTTGGGCATGCCGAGCTTGGCGAAGTGCTGGTCGGCGCAGTGCTGCAGGTACTGGCGCATGTCGCGCGTGGAGATGCCCGCCACGCCCCCGGACAGCACGTCCTCGGCGAACTGCACCTCGCACTCGATCGCTTCCTCCAGCATGTCGTAGACCTGCTGCTGCATGCGGTCGTCGAACAGGTCCGGTTCCTCCTCGCGCACGGTGCGCACGCACTCGAACGCGAACTCCATGTGGCAGCTCTCGTCGCGGAACACCCAGTTGGTGCCGCTGGCCAGGCCCGGCAGCAGGCCGCGCGAGCGGAAGTAGTACACGTAGGCGAACGCGGCAAAGAAGAACAGGCCTTCTATGCACGCGGCGAAGCAGATCTGGTTGAGCAGGAACTGCCGGCGCTGGTCGCGGGTCTCGATCCGCTTCATGTCCTGGATGGAATCGATCCACTTGAAGCAGAAGTCGGCCTTTTTCTTGATCGCCGGGATGTTCTCTACCGCCGCGAACGCCTTGAAGCGCTCCGACGGGTCGGGCAGGTAGTTGTCCAGCAGGGTCAGGTAGAACTGCACGTGCAGCGCTTCTTCGTAGAGCTGCCTTGACAGGTACATGCGCGCTTCCGGCGCATTGAGGTGCTGGTACAGGTTCAGCACCAGGTTGTTCGACACGATCGAATCGCCGGTGGCGAAGAACGCGACCAGCCGGTGGATCAGGTGGCGGTCGGCCGGGGTCATCTTGGAATGCAGGTCGGTGATGTCGATCTGGAAGTTGATCTCCTCCACCGTCCACGTGTTCTTGATGGCGTCGCGGTACATGTCATAGAACTGCGGGTAGCGCATCGGGCGCAGTGTCAGTTCGAAGCCGGGATCTAGCAGCATCTGCTTGGGGTGTGCGGACATGGTGCGGTGTTCTCGTGGTTCTCCTTCTCCCCTCGGGAAAAGGTGCCCGTAGGGCGGATGAGGGTGCGGCGAAGGCAACGGCGGTCAGGCATCCTGATGTCGCCGTACCCTCACCCCAACCCCTCTCCCGGTGGGAGAGGGGCTCGAATCAAGGGGTCGGCGCATCCCTGCGCCCGGCACGTCCGTGTGCCGTGATCCGTCGGGGAGCCCGACGTGGGAGACGGTTTACTGGCACGCCTCGCACGCTTCCGGATTCTCCAAGGAGCAGGCAATTGCTTCCGTAGGCGTGTACTCGCGCTTGGGCTCGGCGGTGACCGCGACGCTGCTGACCGTGGTCTTGGCGATCCGGGTGGCCGGGCGCGAGCGCAGGTAGTAAGTGGTCTTGATGCCCTGCTTCCACGCGTACATGTACATGGACGACATCGCGCCGATGTTCGGGCTTTCCATGAACAGGTTGAGCGAGGCCGACTGGTCGATGAAGGCGCC
>CAMPIO010000141.1 GCA_946886405.1 uncultured Pseudoxanthomonas sp. | reverse complement strand
GACGACCTGCGCGCCAACATCGGCGTGATCTTCCAGGACTTCGTGCGCTACCACCTCACTGCCGGCGAAAACATCGGCGTCGGTCGCATCGAGGCCATGCACGACGACGTGCGTGTGCGCGCCGCTGCCGCGCGCGCGATGGCCGACGAGGTGATCGAGGGCCTGCCGCGTGGCTATGATCAGCTGGTAGGCCGCCGCTTCAAGAACAGCGTGGACCTGTCGGGCGGCCAGTGGCAGAAGATCGCCATCGCGCGTGCCTACATGCGCGACGCGCAGGTGATGATCCTGGATGAACCGACGGCCGCACTCGACGCGCGTTCGGAATTCGAGGTCTTCCAACGCTTCAAGGAATTGTCGGACAATCGGACCGCGGTATTGATCTCGCACCGCTTCTCCAGCGTCCGCATGGCCGACCGCATCCTGGTCCTCGACCAGGGGCGTCTGGAAGCCAGCGGCACGCACGAACAGCTCATGGCCGCCGGCGGCCGCTACGCCGAACTGTTCGAACTGCAAGCCGCCGGTTACCGCTGAATACCCCCACAGGAGACACGACGTTGCGCCACGCACCCCATCGACTCGCCACCGCCCTCCTCCTCGCGCTGCCACTGGCCGCGTGCAATTCCTCGGCCAACGGCGATGCCGCAAAGGACGCCGCGCCCGCCGCCGCGCAGGCAGCGCCCGGCAACCAGCCGACGCAGACACTGGCCAGTGCGCAGGGCCAGATCCGCGTAACCCGCGTGGCCAGCGGCCTGGATCATCCCTGGAGCCTCGCCTTCCTGCCGGACGGCGGCATGCTGGTCACAGAACGCAGCGGCCAGCTGCGCCGCGTCGGCGCCGATGGCGCGGTATCCGCGCCGATCGCCGGCGTGCCCAAGGTATGGGCCACCGGCCAGGGCGGCTTGCTCGATGTGGTGCTGGCGCCCGACTTCGCCAGCAGCCAGCGCATCTACCTGAGCTACGCCGAACCCGGCGAGAACGGCACGGCGGGCACGGCCGTCGCCTACGGCACGCTTTCCGGCGGGGCGCTGGCCGACGTCAAGGTCATCTACCGTCAGGAACCCAAGCTGGAAGGCCCGAACCATTTCGGTTCGCGCATCGTGTTCGATGATGCCGGCCATGTGTTCATCAGCCAGGGCGAACGCAACCAGCGGCCCACCGCGCAGGAACTCGGCAAGCTGCAAGGCAAGCTGGTACGCCTGAATCTGGACGGCAGCGTGCCGCAGGACAACCCCTTCGTCGGGCGGACCGATGCGCGCGCCGAAATCTACAGCTACGGCCACCGCAACATGCAGGGCATGGCGCGCGACCCACGCACCGGCACGATCTGGCAGAGCGAGCATGGTCCCCGTGGCGGCGACGAGATCAACCTGCCGCAAGCCGGCAAGAACTACGGATGGCCGGTGATCACCTACGGCATCAACTACTCCGGACAGCCGATTCCGGAAGCCGAAGGCAAGGCGAAGGACGGCATGGAGCAGCCCTACCACCTGTGGGAGAAGTCGCCCGGCGTTTCCGGCATGGCGTTCCTGACCGGCAAGGCCGACAGCCCATGGAACGACAGCCTGTTCCTCGGCGCGCTGGCCGAGCGCAACCTGATCCGCCTGACGTTGCAGGGCGACAAGATCGTCGGAGAGGAGCGCCTGCTCAACGAGATCGGCGAGCGCGTGCGCGACGTGCGCGTGGATGCGAATGGCCATGTCTACGTCGTCACCGACGAGGACGACGGCAAGATCTGGCGCATCGAGCCGCCGAAGACGCCGTGAGGAGGCCATCGATGATGCGCGCCGTCCTGTTTGCCTGCGCGCTGTGCGCCGCCTCGCTGGCGCACGCGCAATCGCCCCCGGACTACACCGGCGCCAAGCAGCGAGCGGACACGGACGAAGCTTCATTGCCCGTCGCCCAGGCCAGCGCCATGCGCGATGCGCAGGGTATCGCGCTGGAGGCGGCCATCGCCGGCTGCGCCACGCCCACTGCGGATACGTCGCCGTTCGTGGTGGTGGCGGAACTGGATGTCGCAGGCAAGGTGGTACGCACCTGGCGGGAAGGCGGCACGCCGCTGGCGATCTGCGTGCAGAAGCGGATCAATGGCAGCACGCTGTCCACGCCACCGCGCGCGCCCTTCTTCACCTCCTTCGAGTTGAGCTTCACCCGATGAGCGACCCTGCGACCGACATCAACGCGCTGCTGCGCGCCCGCCTGCCCGCCGGCGCGCCGCTGCAGATTCCGCCGCCCTGCCTGCTCGACATGCAGGGCGAACCGGTCGACTACGTGGAAGGCCAGTCGCTGGCCATGCGATTCCCGGTATTGCCGCGCTACCAGAATCCGATCGGGCACATGCAGGGTGGCTTCATCGTGGCGGCACTGGACAACACGCTGGGGCCGTTCTCGTACCTGATCGCACCGCCGAGCGTGACGACGTCGCTCAACACGCAATACCTGCGCCCGGTGACGCCGGACCTGCCGCACATCGTCTGTCATGCGCGTCTGGTGGAGCGCACGCGCAACCAGTTGTTCCTCGCCGGCGAGGTTCGCGACGCGGCGGGGCGTGTGCTGGTGATGTGTCAGGCGGTGTGCCAGATCCTGCCGCAGAAGGCGGGCTGACGCCGTTGAGCCCCGTAAGCCCCTCTCCCTGCGGCGACTGAAGGAAGTCCCTGTGGGAGAGAGGGGTTGGGGTGAGGGCTAACGAAGTCCGTCCCTTCAAGTTTCCCTGTGTTGTCGCCACATCCGCGATGCCGCTTGGGTCGTTGGCCTTGTGGGACAGATTTTCTTTTCTACATATGGCGCCGCTCGCCGCGGGGGCCTCCTTGACCAGCCATTCGGCTGTTGAGGAGCACTTCTTTGCTTGTGCAAAGAAAGGAGCAAAGAAACACACCCCAGGCAGCACGCCCTTCGCTTCGCTACGGGTCCGCGAGCGGGCCGGGAATTTTCGTAAGGCAGATCCTTGTGCCATACGAAAACGCCGTCAACCATGACGGCGCCCTTCGGGTTTTACCCAGCCCACTCGCCGTGCCTCATGGGGACCCGAAGGCAACATCAAAAGCAAAAGCACGCGTTGGTCCGTCCGACGCCGCTCCTGGGGCCCCTGAGGTCCGGCAGTCCCGGCGGGTAAAACCCCGCAGGGGCGCCGCACATGGATGTGCGGCGTTTTCGGCCGGGGCAGGATGCCCCGTCCGAAAATTCCCGTTGGGACTGCGCACCCGCCGCGCAGCGGTGGGCGGACCGCCGGGGGGTGTTTCTTTTGCTTACTTTTCTTTGCACAAGCAAAGAAAAGTAAGGCCCCCGCGGCCAGCGGCACCATGCGTAAGCAAAAAAGATTCATCCCGCGAGGCCATAAAGACGAAAGCCATCACGGATGCGGCAGAAATAGAATGTGGAGCGAAGAAACGGGCTTCGTTGCCCCTCACCCCAACCCTCTGCCGCCGGGAGAGGGGCTTCATGGGAAGAGCTCAGCGCAGTTCGAACCTGTCCGCATCCAGCATCGCCGGAAACCGCTCCCGATGCGCCACCAACCCCTCGGCCGAGATCGTCGTCGTCACCACGCCCTCGCCCGCCGGCAACTCCACCACCGGCTGCCCCAGCATGTCGATCACCGCACTGTCGCCACTGTAGTCGTGCCCATTACCATCCGTGCCCGCACGATTGACCGCCGCGACGTAGCAGAGATTCTCGATCGCCCGCGCCCGCAACAGCGTCTTCCACGGATACGCCCGCGCCGCCGGCCAGTTGGCGACGAACAACTGAAGATCGAAATCCAGCTGGCCCGCACGCTCCACGTCGTAGCGGTTGCGCGCGAACACCGGGAAGCGCAGGTCGTAGCAGACCAGCGGATTGATCCGCCAGCCCTTCCACTCCACCGTCAGCCGCCCACTTCCCGCTGCGTATCGCTTGTGTTCGTTGGCATAGCGGAACAGATGGCGTTTGTCGTAATACTGCAGGCCGCCATCCGGTGTCGCGAACAACAGCCGGTTGAACACGCCTTCGTCAGCGCGCAACTGCACGCTGCCGGTAACAGCAGCATCGAGCTTCGCCGCCTGTTCGCGGATCCACGCCACCGTGGCGCCGTCCATGCCTTCGGCCTGGTCGATCGCCTCGTTGCTGAAGCCGCTGGTGAAGGTTTCCGGCAGGATCACCAGGTCGGTCTGTCCCGCCAGCGGCGCGATCAGGCCACCGTAGTACGCGCGGTTGCCCGCCGGATCATGCCAACGGGTCTCGCCCTGGACGAGGGAAATGCGGAGGTCCTGCATGGGTTCTGTCTCCAGGCCGCCATCAGCATGACGACGATCGCACAATGGTTCCGACGTCATCCCAGCGAACGCTGGGATCCATTGGCTTTGCCGTTTCCCGGAACCTGGAGCAAAAGCCGGATGGACTCCGGCTTTCGCCGGAATGACGAATCATTACAGCGCTTTCAACCGCTCGATCGCCGCATCCAGCGTTGCTTCGTTCTTGGCGAAGCACAGGCGCGCCAGGCGCTGCCCGACCGGCGGCGTCTCGTAGAACGGCGACAGCGGAATCGCGGTGACGCCGTGCTCGACGGTCAGCCACTTCACGAACTCGGCATCCGGCAGATCGCTGACCGCCGAATAGTCGACCAACTGGAAATACCCGCCCGGCACCGCCAGCGGCCTCAGTTTTGTGCCCAGCAGCTGCTCGCGGAATCCGTCGCGCTTGTCCTGGTAGAACGCACCCAGCTGCTCGTAGTGTTCCGGCTCGTCGCGGATCATCGCGGCGAAGGCGAACTGCGCCGGCGCGAACGTGCAGAACACGTTGTACTGGTGCACCTTGCGGAATTCCGCACTCAGCGCCGGCGGCGCGATGGCATAGCCGATCTTCCAGCCGGTGCAGTGGTAGGTCTTGCCGAAGCTGGACACCACGAACGCACGCGCGGCCAGGTCCGGATAGCGCAGGATCGATTCGTGGCGACGGCCGTCGAACACGATGTGCTCGTAGACCTCGTCGGAAATCAGGTAGATGCCCGTGCCTTCCAGCAGCGACGACAGCGCGCGGATGTCGGCTTCATCGAACATCGCGCCCGACGGGTTGTGCGGGCTGTTGACGATCAGCAGGCGCGTCTTCGAGGTGACGGCCGCACGTACGCGGTCCCAGTCGACCGCGAAGGTCTGCGGATCCAGCGGCACGTGCACGGCACGCGCACCCGCCAGTTCGATCGCCGGTTCGTAGCTGTCGTAGGCCGGGTCCAGCACGATGACCTCTTCCCCCGGGCGCACCACCGCGTGGATCGCGTTGAACAGCGCTTCGGTCGCACCGCTGGTCACGGTGATCTCGGTGTCCGGGTTCACCTCGCGCCCGTAGCAGCGCAGCACCTTCTCGGCGATGGCCTGCCGCAGCGGCGCCACGCCGGTCATCGGTGCGTACTGGTTGTGGCCGGCACGCATGGCGGCGTCCAGTTCGTCCACCAGCCGCTGCGGTACCGCGAAATCCGGGAACCCCTGCCCCAGGTTGACCGCGCCATGCTCGGCGGCGAGCTGCGACATCACGGTGAAGATGGTGGTGCCCACCTTGGGCAGCTTGGTCTGCGGCTGGAACATCCGGGTTCGGGCACTCGATGAACAGGAAGGCGGAGTGTACGCGCTGGGCGTTACGCGCGATGATGCGGCCATGGCCGACCACCGCGTTCCCACCGACGGCACCGGAACCCGGGAAGTCCCCGAGGCGGAACGCGCACGACTGGCCACGGCCTGGGCGGCGGCGCACTACTTCGTCACCGTGGGCCGCCAGGAGTGGCTGTTCCGGACCGGCATGACCGCGCCGGACGTCGAGCGCCAGGTCATGGCGAACCGCTATCTGTTCATCACCGCGTGGAATCCTCCGCCCGGCGAGGCATCCCGCCCCGTCAACGACGCCGCGCAGGAGCGCCTGCATGCGCGCCTGCACACGCTCCGACTCGGATTCCACCCCGCGCTGGGGTGCAACAACCAGGGCGGCATGGTCGAACACGGCTGCCTGGTGCTGGACGCCACGCTGGAACAGGCCGACGCCCTGGCACACGAATTCGGCCAGGGCGGCACCCTGTTCTGGCATGCCGATGCGCCGGTGCGGTTGCGGATGATGTGGCCGCGCCCGCCGCAGGCCGACGACGACCCGCATACCGACTGGATCGGCTGACCCGGGGCGCGACCGTCTGTCGCAGGCGGGCGGACCGGCGCCTCCGTTTAGAATGGGCGATTGAGCCTCCAGGAC
>CAMPIO010000140.1 GCA_946886405.1 uncultured Pseudoxanthomonas sp. | reverse complement strand
GTGGGGGGAAGTAGGGTCGTCGTCCATAGGGTGCACCCGGAGGCGCGGGGCGAGTTTAGCAAACGACCGTCGGGCGGACGCGTGAAGCTGAACGAGACATTCGGCTAGTCCGGAGGCCGCAGACGGCGTCAGCGGTCTGGTCGGGGTGTCCGGAACCGTCACGGAACGGTCATAATTCCGCCCCTGAAGCCGTCCATCCCGTGACGGTGGGACCGCCCGATGTTCTCCCTCCAGACGATCTTCGGCTCCGGCCAGCAGTTCTACACGCTGTTGGACGAGGCCGCCCAAGCTGCCCACGACAGCACCAAGGCCCTGCACAGCATGATGAAGGCCACCGACCGCCAGCCGGCGCTGGATGCCTTCAAGCTGGCACGGCTGCGCGAGCGCGCGGCTTCGGACAAGATCGGCAAGGCGCTGGTGGACAGCTTCATCACGCCCATCGAGCGCGAGGACATCGAGGCGCTGGGCTCGGCGCTGTACAAGATCCCCAAGCAGGTCGAGAAGTTCGCCGACCGCTACTCGCTGGCCATCCAGCACCTGGACGGCATCGACTTCGCGCCGCGTGCGGCGATGCTGGAGCAGGCCGCGAGCGTGGTGGTCGAGATGGTCCATGAGATCAAGAAGATGAACATCGATCGCATGACCTCGCTCAACGAGAAGCTGCGCGCGATCGAGAACGAAGCGGACCGGCTGATGCTCGAACTGTACCGCGACATCTATTCCGGCCGCCTCGACCACCTGCAGATGTTCCTGCTGAAGGAGTTCTTCGAGATCCTGGAAAAGGCCATCGACCGCTGCCGCGAGGCCGGCGTGGTGGCGTACCAGATCGTCCTCAAGAACAGCTGACGGGTCGCGCCCATGCTTACCCTCGTGCTGGTGGTGATCTTCGCTGCGCTCGTCTTCGAGTTCATCAACGGCTTCCACGACACCGCCAACTCCATTGCGACCGTCGTCGCCACCAAGGTGCTGTCGCCGGGCCAGGCGGTGATGCTGGCGGCGGTGATGAACCTGATCGGTGCGCTGACCGGCACCGCCGTCGCCAAGACGATCGCCTCCGGCCTGGTCGATACCAACGTGGTGCAGGTGACGTCGCAGGTGATCCTGTGCGCGCTGCTGGGCGGCATCATCTGGAACCTGATCACCTGGTGGAAGGGCCTGCCGTCGTCGTCGTCGCATGCGCTGATCGGCGGCCTGTGCGGCGCCGCACTGGCCGCTGCGCACAACGACTGGGGTGCGCTGATCTGGTCGCAGGTGGCCGGTGACTGGACCCAGAACAAGGGCATCCTGTGGAAGGTCGTGTTGCCGATGGTCACTTCGCCGGTGGCGGGCTTCCTGCTCGGCATCCTGGTGATGGTGGCGTTGTGGGGCCTGATCGCGTTGCTGTCGCGTGCAGGAGGCTGGCTAGGCCGGCTGGCGCGTCCGCACTTCGTCAACAAGTTCTTCGGCAAGGCGCAGATCCTGTCGGCCGCGTACATGGGTTATGCGCACGGCCACAACGACGCGCAGAAGACGATGGGCATCATCGCGCTGACGCTGTTCGGCGCCGAAGCGAGCGGTGCGCTGGACGACCTGCCGAACTGGCTTGCGTTCCTGCATCCGGGCGCGGCGGGCGAGCAGGACATCGCCATGTGGATCGTCATCACCTGCGCCATCGTGATGGCGCTGGGCACGGCGTCGGGCGGCTGGAAGATCATCAAGACGCTGGGCCACAAGATGGTGAAGCTGCACCCCATCAACGGCTTCGCTGCGGAAACCAGTTCGGCCACCATCCTGACGGTGGCCGCGCATTTCGGCATGCCGGTGTCGACCACGCACAGCATCTCCACCGCCATCATGGGCGTGGGTTTCGCGAAGAATCCTCGCGCGCTGAAGTTCGGCGTGATCGAACGCATCCTGTGGGCGTGGGTGCTGACGATTCCCGCCGCCGGTGGCATCGCCTACGGCCTGCTGCGATTGCTGGAATCGATCGGCTGGGCGTGATGCACCTGCGTAGCTGCTGAAACGAAAAACGCCGGGGCTTGCCCGGCGTTCTTTGTTTCGACTCCGCGATGGCGGGCCTGGGCCCGCCCTACAGCAGGTCGCCTTCGGCGGAGAGGGCGCGCTCCATGCTGTCGCCCAGGCCGCCGATCTCCAGCACGAGTCGGTCGACTTCGGCCGGGCTGAGGCTTTCGTAAGGACGGTTCTCGCACAGCTGCAGGTAGGGCACGCCGTCGAGCTCGCCGATGGCCAGGTAGCCCACGCTGCTCTGCCAGTTGAATTTCAGCGCGCGCTTGGCGTCGACGCCGGTCATCGGGGCGATCACCGTGCTGACGCGCAGGTAGCCGCGCTCATCGTCGTTGCCCAGCTCGGACAGGTAGATCGTCTGGTGGCGCTTGCCGTTGCCCAGCGACAGTTCCACGCAGGCGACATACGGGTCGTGCATCGTCACCTTGTAGCCGGAGGAATTCAGGTGACCGCGGACCTGTTCGAAGTTGTGCATGGGATGCTCCCCTGTTGCCGATGCCGCTATGCTAATCCCGCATGAGCGCCAAGTCTCCCGAAGATCGAATTCTTGCCGCAATCCGTGCGATACCGCACGGTCAGGTCGCTGGCTATGGCGAAGTGGCGCATCGGGCGGGCCTGCCGGGACGTGCGCGATTGACGGCGCGCATCCTCAGCCAGAATGACGACCCCGGGTTGCCTTGGCACCGCGTGCTGCGCTCTGACGGCCGCATTGCGTTTCCCGAAGGCTCGAAAGCGTTCCGCGAACAGAGCCGGCGCCTGCGCGCCGAAGGCGTGAAGGTGGAGAACGGACGCGTGAAACGGCCGCGCAAGGCGGACGATCTGGATGCAGCGTTGTGGGGACCGGGCGCCCGGTGACGCGCCCCTTTATGATGTGACGCGATTGTCACGAGGTATTCCATGCTCCCCCGACTTCTTCCCGTCACCCGCAATCTGCTGATTGCCAACGTCGCGATCTATCTGCTGCAGCTCACGATGGGTCGTGCGTTCGAGGCGTGGTTCGCGCTGTGGCCTGTCGGCCACGGGTTCATGCCGTGGCAGCTGCTCACGTATGGCTTCCTCCACGATACCGGCGGTCTCGCGCACCTGGCCTTCAACATGCTGGCGCTCTACATGTTCGGGTCGCCGCTGGAACAGACATGGGGCCGGAAGCGCTTCCTGACGTACTTCCTGGTATGCGTCGCCGGTGCAGGCCTGCTGCAGCTCGCCGTGGGCTGGTGGATGGTCTCGGCCGGTGCGTTGCCGTATCCCACGGTTGGCGCGTCCGGCGGCGTATTCGGCCTGCTGCTCGGTTACGGCATGTTGTTCCCGAACCACCGCATGATCGTGTTTCCGCTGCCGATGGAGATCAAGGCGCGCACGTTGGTGATCTTCTACGCGGTGCTGGCACTGGTGCTCGGTTTCAGCGGGTTGCAGCCGGGCGTGGCGCATTTCGCGCATCTGGGCGGCATGGTGTTCGGCTGGCTGATGATCCGCTACTGGCGCGGCCAGCCGCCGTTCCGCAAGGGACCGCGCAAACCGAAGCCGCCGCACTTGCGCAGCGTGAAGTAAAGCGGGCGGCAGAACAAAAGAAAACGGCGCGGAATTCCGCGCCGTTTTCCATGGGGCCTACGCCAGGCTCAGCGCCAGATCCGGACCTGCGCCGCTTCCTGCGCCTGCATCGGTTGGCCGGCCTTGCAGGTGAACGCCTGCGCGAACGACGGCTGCTGGGTCAGCGGGCCATTGGCGCGCCACTGGCCGGGTGCGTGCACGTCGACGGCGGCGCGCTGGGCGGCTTCGGTTCCCGACAGGTTCTGTGCCCACAGCGTGGCCCAGGCCTTGTAGAAGGACTGTTTCGCAGCGGCGTTGGCTTGGGGCTCGGCGGCAACGAAAGCATCCCAGGCGAGTTCCACACCGGCCAGGTCGGCGAGGTTCTCGTCGCGCGTCAGTGCGCCGTTGACCTTGACGTTCTTCAGGTCGGGGAAGGCGTAGGCGTTGTATTGCGCGACGACCTTGTCGCCCAGCGCATTCCACGCAGCGACGTCGGCGGGCGTCCACCAGTCACGCAGCTGGCCCTTGGCGTCGACCATGCGTCCCTTGACGTCGAAGCCGCGGCTCAGCTCGTGGCCGACCAGTGCGCCGAACGCGCCGTACTGCACGGCGGCCGGCTGCTTCGCGTCGAAGATCTCTTCCTGCAGCACGGCGGCGGTGACGATCAGGCGGTTCTGCGCCAGGTCGTAGGCCAGCGCGGGCTGCTGCGGCAGCACGTCCCAGCGGCGGTCGGCATTGCCCTTGCCGATGCGCTTCATTTCTTCGCGATGGCGCCACGTCGAGGCGATCAGGATGTTGCCGCCGAAGCTGCCGCGGCCCATCGGCTGCACGCTGTAGTCGAGGTCGCGCTTCGGCGTGCCGACTTCGATCTTCAGCTTGTCGAGCTTGGCCTTGGCTTCGGTCTTGGCGGCATCGCTCAGCCACGTATTGCGTTCGATGCCACGGCCGAGTGCATCGCGTACCTGGCCGGCAATCTGCTCGGCGCGGCGCTTGTGGTCGGCGGGTACGTAACGCTCGGCATATTCCTTGCCCAGCATCGGTCCGGCGGCCAGGTTGATGGCATCCAGCACCTGGCGCCAGCGCGGCGCTGGCGCGGTTTCACCCCGCAGCACACGGCCGCGGAAATCGAATTCGGCATCGCGGAACGGCTTGGCCAGGTAGGGGGCCATCGCATCGCCGACGCGCCAGCGCAGGTAGGCCTTCCACTGGTCCGGCTTGAGGCTGCCGACCAGGCCGTCGAGGCGCTTGAACAGCGCCGGATCGGCCATCGACACAATGTCGTCGCTGACGCCTTGCGCCTTGAGGAAGGCATCCAGTTGCAGGTTGCGGTACTGCTTGCCCAGGTCCTTGGTCGGTACCGGGGCGTAATTCGCGAAAGGACTGCGCAGGTCGACCAGTGGCTTGGACACCTGTGCCAGCTTGGTCTCCACGTCGATCACCAGCGCGGACTCGGCGTCCAGCCTGTTCGCCGGCGTGCCGGTCAGTGCCAGTACCTGCTTCACGTAGGTGCGGTAGCGACCGAGCAGTTCGCGCGTGTCGGCGTCGGTACGGGTGTAGTAGGCGGGATCCGGCAGGCCCAGACCGCCCTGCATGAAGTAGCCGATGTGGCGGTCCAGCGCCTGCAGGTCGACGTCGGGGCTGAAGTTGAACGCCACCGGCACGCCGACCTGGTGCAGCGCGGCGATGGCCGGCGCGACGTCCTTCGGCTTCTTGATGGCGTTGATGCGGTCCAGCAGCGGCGCGATCGGCCTGGAGCCGTCGGCGTCAACGGCGGCTTCGTCCAGACCGCTGGCCCAGAAGTCGCCCAGCAGCTTCTGCACGTTGCCTTGCGGGGTCTTCATCGCGGCATCGAGCAGCGCGCGCTGTTGTTCCAGCGTACGTTCGCGGAACGCGCCCAGCACGCTCACCGCGCCGGCATCGGCGGAGGCAGGATGCTTCTTCAGCCAGTCGGCGTTGGTGGCGCTGTAGAAGTCCGTGCACTGTGCGCTGACAGCGGGGGCGGCGTTGCGCTTCTTGCGCTGTGCGTCGGCATCCGGGGCGCCCAGGGCGATGACGAGGGCGAAGGCGATCAGGGTGGGGCGGCCGAGAGCATGGCGCGGGCTGGGCATCAGGAACATCCGGAGTTCAGGGGTCGGGCGATTCTAGCAAGGGAGCCGTCGATGCCCCGTCGCTGATCGGCGGGAATCCCGCCGCAGGTGGCGACTTTTGCGGGCCCGTGTCACAGCTCGGTGATTGGACGGGACGAGGGATCCCGACCGGCAAAAGAAAAGGCCCGGACATGCCGGGCCTCTCCTGCGTTACGACGGGACGCGCGAGGTCACCAGATGACGACCTGCTGGTCGCCGGTGCGCACCATCGCGTCGCCGGCCTTGCACGAGAACGCGGCAGCGAACGCGGGCAGGTTCGACGGGGCACCCGTGGCGCGGAATTGCGCCAGCGCATGCTCGTCGGTGGCGATGCGGTTCTTCAGTTCTTCCGGGGTGAAGTTGCGGCGCCACACCGTGGCCCAGTTGAGGAAGAAGCGCTGGTCGCGGGTCAGGCCATCGGTCATCGGATCCGGTGTGCCGTCGGTGGCCTTCTTCATCGCGTCGTAAGCCGTGGCCAAGCCGCCCAGGTCGGCGATGTTCTCGCCCAGGGTGTGGTTGCCGTTGAGCTTCTGGCCGTCTTCGGTACGGTAGCCGTCGAACTGCGCCACCAGCTTGCCGGTCAGCGCCTTGAAGCCCTTCGAGTCGGCATCGCTCCACCAGTTCTCGAACTTGCCGGTCGGCCCGAAGCGGCTGCCCTGGTCGTCGTAGCCGTG
>CAMPIO010000139.1 GCA_946886405.1 uncultured Pseudoxanthomonas sp. | reverse complement strand
CGCTTTGCACCCACCCCGTCGATGAACCACCGGAGCCCGCCCATGCTGCTGCGTCTCGCCACTGCCCTCATCGGCGGTCTGACCGCATGCGCCGTGCTGGCTGCGGACTTCCAGCCCGTCGACAGCATCAAGGCCGCCGCCCTTGGCGCCTTGCCTGCCGGCAGCGAAGCCGAAGCCACGCTCGATCCCGCCCTGCGCCTGCCGCGCTGTGGCGCCGCGCTGGTGGCCCGCATCCAGGGCAGCAACAGCGTGGAAGTCAGTTGCCCGCAGGACGCCGGCTGGCGCCTGTTCGTGCCCGTGCGCGTGCGACGCAGCCAGACCGTGCTGGTGCTGGCGCGCGGCGTGGCGCCCGGAGAAACCATCACCGCCGACGCGTTCGTCGCCGAGCGCCGCGACGCCTCGCGCATCGTCGGTGCTGCCGTGGCCGACCCGGCGCAGGCCGTGGGCCGGGTGGCCCGGCGCATGCTGTCGGCCGGCGCCGTACTGTCATCGACCGACCTGGTCGCGCAGCGCCTGGTCAGGAGGGGCGACAACGTGGCGCTGGTGTCCCGGCGCGGCGGTGTGGAGGTCCGCGTGGCTGGCAAGGCGCTGGCCGATGCCGGGGAGAACGAGCGGGTCACCGTCGAAAACCTGTCCTCGCGTCGCGTGGTGCAGGGTGTGGTCGGGCCGGGCGGCGACGTCTGGGTGAGCCGATGAAAGAATTTCGCGATTGGCCCTCAAGATGCGCAACGGGCGGCCGATACCGACGCTGGGTGGAAGGACATCGGGCAAAAACAGGCCTTCCTCGGAATTGTGCGATCCGTCACTAAAGTCGACCGGGTGGCGGCCGATAACTCTTTTGAACCCTGTTACAGGTGACTGACATGAACCAGAAAATCGAAGGCACTCCCCCTGCCGCCGTCCGCAGCACCGGCCCCATCGGCGGCCGTGTCGCCCCGGCGGGCGCCGACCGCTCCAGCCCCGTGGAAGCCAGCGCGGCGGGCGACAGCCTGCGCCTGACCGGCGAGGCCACCAGTTTGCAGGCCATGCAGCGCGAGCTGTCCACGGCCCCCGCGATCAACGAGGCTCGCGTGCAGGCCGTGCGTGAAGCGCTGCAGGCGGGCACGTACAAGATCAACGCCGAGGCCATCGCCGACGGCATGCTCGGCCTGGAAGACCAGCTGGGCGGCTGAGCACCATGACCGACGCCCCCCTCCAGCGACTGTCCGCGGCCCTGGATGAGGAGCGTCGCGCCATCGTCGAGCACGACGTGGAAGCGCTGGTGCGGTGCACGCAGGACAAGCTGGATGCGTTGCGTTCGCTGGAGGCCGCTGCCGCCGGCTACGGCTTCCCTGACGAACTGCGCGAGCGCCTTGCCGCGCTGGCCGACATGAATCATGCGAACGGCATCCTGCTCGCGCGTCGTCGCCGTGAAGTGAACTGGGCGCTGCGCCACCTCGGCCGCACCGAAAGCCACGGCGCCTATGATGCCCAGGGCCAGACGTCGACGACCGCCGCGCCGCGTCCGATCGCGGTGGCCTGAGCCCGGTGCCGGATCCGCAAACTGCGACACCGCACCTTGCCGCTCCTGCGGTCGCGCCGGATACTGGCGCCCCATCGCCGCCACCCGATCCATCCGTGGCCACAGACCCGCTGACGAATCCGCCTTCCGGCGCCTGCACCGTGGACGACATCCCGTCCTTCGCCGACCTCAAGGCGTTGGCCGAGCTGATGGACGACGGTTACCTGCTGTGCCGTGGCGATGCACGTCCGCTGCATGCCAATGCGGCCGCGCGCGCGCTGGTGAACGACGAAGGGGATGTGCTGGCTGCGTTGTCCCGCCTGCTGCCCGCCGACGCGATCCGCATCGCGCGCGAGACGGGCCGCTGGAATGCCGACCTGACGCTCGACGACGGCCTGGTGCTCCAGGTGCGCGCGTATTTCCACGACAGTCCGGGCGGCGGCCACTGCATGGTCGTGTTCCACGATGTGAGCGAGGCGCATGCGCGCCAGCAGGAACTGCAGCGCCGCCATGCGCAGCTTCGGCAGACACTGGTGCGGCTCGCCGGTGCGCAGGAGCAGCTGGTGCAGTCGGAGAAGATGGCCTCCATCGGCCAGCTCGCGGCCGGCGTCGCGCACGAGATCAACAACCCGATCGGCTACGTGCACTCGAACCTCGGCTCGCTGCAGGAATACCTGCACAGCCTGTTCTCGCTGATCGAAGTCTACGAGCGCGCGCTGCGCCTGCCGGACCCGAAGACGATGCTGCCCGAGATCGAGGACCTGCGCGCGCGCGCCGACATCGATTTCATCACCGGCGACCTGCCGCAGCTGATGTCCGAATCGCGCGAAGGCATCGAGCGCGTGACCGCCATCGTGCGCAACCTGAAGGATTTCTCGTACTCCGGGCGCGACGACAGCTGGAAATCCGCCGATCTGCATGCCGGCCTCGATTCCACGATCAACATCATCTGGAACGAGCTGAAGTACAAGGTCACGCTGGAGAAGCACTACGGCAAGCTGCCATTGGTGCAGTGCCGGCCCTCCGAGTTGAACCAGGTGTTCATGAACATCCTGCTCAACGCCAGTCACGCCATCGACGAACGCGGCACGATCACCGTCAGCACGGGCGTCGAAGGCGATGAGGTCTGGGTGGACGTGCAGGACAGTGGCCATGGCATCCCGGACGAGATCCTGCAGCGCATCTTCGATCCGTTCTTTACCACCAAGCCGGTTGGCAGCGGCACCGGGCTCGGCCTGTCCATTTCCTACGGCATCGTGAAAAAGCACAGCGGCCGCATCGAAGCGCGCAACGTGCCGGGCACCGGCGCCTGCTTCCGCATCACGCTGCCGATCCGGCAGCCGTCGCTCGACGCGGTGTGACCTCACTTCCTTCTCCCCGCGAGGCGGGGGGGGAAGGTGCCCGAAGGGCGGATGAGGGGCGAGCGCGGGAATACACCTCGCGGTATACATTGCGATTGTTGCGATGGCGCCACGTGTCCCGGCTCTTGGTCTTCGTTCGCCCCTCACCCGCCTTCGGCACCCTCTCCCCGCTTCGCAGGGAGAGGGGAATCGGTCGGCGCTTCGAAGAAAGCCACCTTCTTCGCCCTGGGCAGCCGCTTCAGCTGCGCCTCCGCGCGCGACGCCGCGCTGCGGTCCGGATAACGACGGCTTGCCAGCACGCGTACCGGCGGATTCGCGCGCGTGTATTTCGCGCCGGTGCCGGCGACGTGCGCGGCGTAGCGCACGTCGAGGCGGTTGGTGATGCCGGCGTAGTACGCGCCGTTGCGGCACTCGAGCAGGTACACGCACCAGTCGCCCGGTGCCTCGTCGGTGTCAGGCATGCGCGCGATGGTGCGGTTGGTTCTCGTACGTGGTGAAGGCCTGGCGGATATGCTCGCGCAGGTCGTCGTCGTTCCATGGCTTGGTCAGGAAACGGTAGATCTCGCCGCGGTTGATCGCTTCGGTGACGGTCGCCAGGTCGGTGTAGCCCGACAGCACCAGCCGGATCGTGTCGGGGTAGAGCACGCGCACGCGGCCGAGGAATTCGGTGCCGCTCATGTCCGACATGCGCTGGTCGGACAGGATGACCTGCACGTCGTTGGTCGCCAGCAGCTCGAACGCATCGGTGACATTGCTGGCCGCCAGGATGCGGTAGCCGTCGCGACGGAACAGGCGCACCAGCGAGCGCAGGATGTTCTCTTCGTCGTCCAGCAGCAGCAGCGTGCGGTCGGGCTTGGTGGCGGCGAACGCATCCGCGCGCAGGTAGCGGCGGCGGAGGACCGCGCCGGCATCCTCGGCCGACATCGGTTCGCCGAACAGGTGGCCCTGGAACATGTCGCACTGGTTCCTGCGCAGGAAGCCCAACTGCGTGTCGGTTTCCACGCCATGCGCGATGACCTTCATGCCGAGCTGGTGGCCCATGGCGATGATGGCGCAGGTGATGGCCACTTCGCGGTTGCCGGACGGGACGCCCTTCACGAAGTTGCGGTCGATCTTGATCTTGTCCACCGAGAAGCGCACCAGCGAATCCAGGTTGGAATCGCCCATGCCGAAATCGTCCAGCGTCAGCCGGACGCCCTCGCGGTGCAGCTGGGCCAGCGTGCGGTGGACCAGGTTCATGTCCTTGGCCAGCGCGTTCTGGCGGACTTCCAGCACCACCATCTGCGGGGGGATGCCGGCTTCCTGCATGGCCTCAAGGACTTCGGGGACGAAGCTGGGGCGCAACAGTTGCAGCGTGGAGACGTTGACCGCGATCTCGAAGTCGTCGAAGCCCCAGTCGCGCCAGACGCGCGCCTGCTTGAAGGCGTTGCGCAGCACCCAGTCGCCGATCTGCACGATGACGCCCAGCTTTTCCGCCACGTGCATGAAGCTCTCCGGCACCAGCAGGCCCAAGGCCGTCGAGTACCAGCGCAACAGCGTCTCCATGCCGACCACGCGTCCGTCGGGGGCAGTGTTCTGCGGCTGGTAGAAGAGGCGCAGTTCGTTGTGGTGGATCGCGTTGACGATCTGCCGCGCGATGATGCTGTCGCTGCGCGCGGTGATCGCAGCGCCGCGCCGGTACAGGCGCACCAGGTTCATGCCTTCGTGCTTGGCCTGTTCCATCGCGCTCTCCGCGCATTGCAGCAGGCCCGAAGCGGTGTCTGCATGCTCCGGACAAAGCGCAACGCCGAGCGTGCCGGTCAGGAACAGCGTGTACGGCAGTACCGTCATCGGCAGTTCGATCTGCTCGCGCAGCAGGTCGCCGAAGCGCTCGGGCGGCAGCGTGCCGGGCACGCGCGGCACCGCCACGATGAATTCGTCGCTGCCGTGCCGCCAGGCGCGTGCCTCCGGGCCCAACGCCTGCTGCAGGCGATCGCTGAGGATGGCCAGGGCCTCGTCGCCGACTTCCACGCCCATGTTCTCGTTGATCGAACGGAAATGGTCGATGTCCACGTACAGCAGCATCAACGGGGTGCCGTCGTGGGTGGCGGCCTCGACCATGCGCTGCAGGTCGGGTTCGCCCGCGCCGAGGCGCGGCAGGCGGATGTGCTCGGCGTTCACGCGGGATCGGCAGGTGCAGCGGGCAGGGACCCATAGGGTAGGCGAAGTCGCCACGGCGCGCCCGCGACGACACGGAGCTCGCCGCCCACGGCCTCTGCCAGCGCGTGCAGCAGCGCTTGTTCGGCCACGTCGATCTCCACCAGTACTTCCAGCGTGAAACCCCCTTGCGCACCGGCATCGCCGGCGAGCATCACGCTCGCAGGAGCGCCTGCCTGTGCGGCGGCACGGAACAGGGTCTGCGCGATGCGGAACGCGACCAGGGCGTTGTCCACGGCGGGCACCTGCGGCAAGGGTGGCAGTACGACGGCACTCCCGGGAAACAGGCGTTCATGTTCCGCACGCAGGGCGGCATCGAGTCCGATGGAGTCCAGTTGCGGCGGATGCAGCGTGGCGTGCAGGTCGCGCACGATGGCGACCGCTTCGTCGCTCGCGCGGATGATCGCCTGCAGGTCTTCCTCGCGGACCGTCGCATCGTCTTCGGACTGCACGAGGTGTGCGCCCATGCGGATCGCCGACAGCGCCTGCCCGACCTCGTTGTGCAAGGCGCGGCCGACGCGGTGGCGGTCGGCCTCCTGCAGGCGGAACAGTTGCAGCAGGAGCGTGGAAGTGGAGGGGGGCGGCATCGTCAATGACCGGGCGGGCGTGGCGTCAGTATGCCAGCGAGGGTTATCCGTCGGCCGGCAGTGTGCTGAAACGCGGAGGGGCAGCCTTTTGGCCGCCCCTCCGGAATCCTCGCTGTGTCGCGTGCAGCGGTCAGAACAGTTCGACCGTACCCGCGCCCATGTTCTGTTGCGCGACCGGCTTGTGCGGCGGACGCTCCCATTCGGTGCGCTGGTCTCGCAGGCGGTTGCCGATCAGGCGCAGCGCGCTGAGCAACTCGTTGTCGGTCGCGCCGCCGGAGCGATGCAGCAGCTCCTGCAGGGCGAGGGCTTCCTTGTTGATCGCGGTCAGGCGATCCAGGTGGGTGTTGGCACTGCCCAGCGACTGCGTGGCGATGTCCTCGAACTGCAGCGAGCGGACGGCTTCGGCGACGCTGGCGTCGATGGCGTGGCCGCACATCGAGACCTCGCGCATGCCGTCGCCCAGCGAGGCGTTGATCGCCGCGACCTGGTTCAGCATGCCGGCGGCTTCCGAGCGGGCTTCCCGCGAACGGTCCAGATCGCGCGAGGCCATGTTCGACACGGTGTCGCGGACCTTGGCGATGGATTCCTTCGAACTGTGCGCCAGCTTGCGGATCTGCTCGTTGAAGGCGGTGGAACGCTCGGACAGATTGCGAACCTCGTCGGCGACCACCGCGAAGCCGCGACCGGCTTCGCCGGCACGCGCTGCTTCGATGGCGGCGTTCAGCGCCAGCAGGTTGGTCTGGTCGGCGATCGACTTGA
>CAMPIO010000138.1 GCA_946886405.1 uncultured Pseudoxanthomonas sp. | reverse complement strand
CCGCCGGATACGGCACAGGAACGCTGCCCCAGACCAGCTGGACCTTCCGTCCGCTCCAGGGCGTCCGGTCCCGGTCCGGCGTGGCGGGTGTAGAGGCGGCCGCCCTCGCGCCGGGCGCCGATGAGGAACGCCTGACGCTGGCCTTGCTGGCGGTGATCCATGCCGCCGCAGCGCAGGATGCGGCGCCGCCGGATGCGCCGGTCGCGCAGTCGGCAGCGGCCGAAGAGACCACCACGCTCGACAAGGTCGTCGTGGTCGGCTCGCACATCCAGGGCGCGTCCACCACCGACGCGCTGCCGGTCATGGTGGTCGGTGCCGAGCAGATCGATGCCGCCGGCGCGATTTCCGGCGACGAGCTGATGCGCACCATCCCGCAGATGGGCGACGTGCTGTTCGATGCGTCCAACAACCCGCAGACCAGCAACGCGGCGCGCGGCGACGTCAATTCGGTCAACCTGCGTTCGCTGGGCGTCGGCAACACGCTGGTGCTGCTCAACGGCCGCCGGCTGGTGCAGCACCCGACCAGCCAGGGCACGTCCGACACCGGCACGGTGCCGGTGCAGAGTTTCAATTCCAACGCGATCCCGGTGTCGGGCCTGGACCGCATGGAAATCCTGCTGGACGGCGCGGCCGCGATCTACGGCGCCGACGCGGTGGCCGGCGTGGTGAACACGGTGCTGCAGACCGACTTCGACGGCGTCAGCGCCAGTACGCGCTACGGCGGTGCCGAAGGCACCGGCATGAACGAGTTCGAAGTGAACCTGTTCGCCGGGCACAACTATGATCGCGGCAATGTTTCGATGTTCCTGAACTACGTCGACCGCTCCGAGCTGATGGCGGACGACCAGGACTTCACCGCGACCGACGACCTGCGTGCGCTTTTCGCCGACTATCCGGATTTCGCAGGCCTGGCCGCTCTGGATGGTCGGTCCTCGCACACGCCGTGGGCACGCCTCACGGTAGGTCCGCGCGCGGTGATCCGTTCCAACGGCACGGCTGTGACGAACACGGCGGGCGCGTTCCGCGTGCAGCCGTCGAGCTTCGGCTGCGGCGTCAGCCTCGGCAACGATCTGTGCCTGGCCAGCGGCAACCACAACTTCAACACCACCAACCGCGAGATGCGCTACGACACGCGCCACGGCACCAGCGTGCGGCCGTCGGTGGAGCGCATCAACCTGTTCCTGACCGGTCATTACGACATCGGCGACAACGTCGAGGCCTTCGGCGAAGTCGGTTTCTACCACGCGGTCAGCGAAGCCACGCAGCCGCCGGTAGTGAACCTCAACAGCCTGTGGATCCCGGCGACCAACTACTGGAATCCCTTCGGCGCGGCCACGCTGCCCGATGGCTCGCCGAATCCGAACCGCCTGCCGGGCCTGACCAACGTGCCCGCCGCCGGCCTGCCGGTGCAGATGAGCAACTACCGCTACGTCGACACCGGCTTCCAGCGCGTGCGCGTGGAGAACTACCAGGCGCGCTTCCTCGCCGGCCTGCGTGGCGAGTGGAACGGCTGGAACTGGGAAACGGCGCTGCTGTATTCCGAAGCCGAAGCCGAGGATCGTTCGCCCAACATCAACATGACGCTGTTGCAGCAGCAGTTGGCGCTCGCCACGCCGGATGCCTACAACCCGTTCAGTGGCGGCTGCGTGTCCACGCCGACCTATGGCGACTGCTCGCCGAGTTCGCAGGCGGCCATCGACGGCATCGTGTTCGACCTGGTGCGCGAGTCACGCACCACGCTGACGATGGCGGATTTCAAGATGAGCCGTGGCGACCTGTTCTCGCTGCCCGCCGGCAGCGTCGGCATGGCCTTCGGTGCGGAAGCGCGCCGCGAGACGCAGCGCGACGATCGCGACGCCAACCTCGATGGCACCTACACCTTCACCGACATGGTGACCGGCGAGACCAACCTCAGCAACGTGGCGGCGGTCAGTCCGAATCCGGACACGCGCGGCTCGCGCAACGTGGGGTCGGCCTATGTCGAATTCGCCGTGCCGCTGGTGTCGGAAGACATGGGCATCCCGCTGGTGCATCGCCTGGACATGCAGCTGGCCGGCCGCTACGAGCACTACTCCGACTTCGGTTCCGTCGCCAAGCCGAAGGTCGCGCTGGCGTGGGACCTGGTGGAAGGCCTGCGCCTGCGCGGTTCCTACTCGGAAGGCTTCCGCGCACCGAACCTGGAGCAGACCAACGCCACGCAGTACGCGCGCCTCGCCAGCGGCGTGGACCACATCCGCTGTGAAGCCGATCTGCGCGCCGGCCGCATCGCGTCGTTCAGCGCCTGCGGTCAGAACACCGCTGGCGCGTCGCTGCTGGTCGCCGGCAACCCGGATCTCGAGCCGGAAGAAAGCACCAACACCTCGTTCGGCGTGGTGTTCCAGCCGACCTTTATCCCCGACCGCTTCGGCAGCTTCACCTTCACCGTCGACCGCTGGAAGATCAAGCAGGAGCAGATCGTCGGCCTGCTGGGTGCGCAGACCGCGCTGACGGTGGACTACTTGGCGCGCGTGGGCGGCGGCAGCAATCCGCTGGTGGTGCGCGAGGCGCCGACGCAGGAGGACATCGACGCGTTCGCCGGTACCGGGATCGATCCCGTGGGTCGCGTCATCGCCATCAACGACCGCTTCATCAACCTGCAGCCGCAGACGGCGGGCGGCCTGGACTTCGGCGTGGACTGGGCGCTGCGGCGCACGCGCTTCGGATCGTTCTCGGTCAACCTCAACGCGACCCGCCTGCTGGAATTCACCCGCGATCCGGGCGATATCGTCAACGCGCTGTACGCCGCGCGTGCGGCGGGCACCATCGATCCGCTGACGCCGCTGCCCGATTCCTCGCAGCTGATCGGCCAGAACGGTCGCCCGGAATGGCGCGCCAGCGGTTCGCTGACCTGGAACAAGGCGGCGTGGCGCGTGGGGTACTCGGCGCAGTACATGAGCTCGTTCGAACAGCCGCAGCTGCTCGGCATCTCGGGTGATCCGTGGGTGGTCGACCAGCGGCTGACGCACAATCTGTATGGCCAGTACCGCTTTGCCGATGGCACCGCCGTGCGCCTGGGCGTGCGCGACCTGACCGACGAAGGCCCGTCGCTGGCCGATGGCGGCTACCGCGGTTCGCTGCACAATCCGTGGGGCCGTTACTGGTACGTCAACATCAGCCGGTCGTTCTGAGGAAACCGTCGCGATGCGCCTGAGCCGCCCCTGCATCCCCGCTGCGCTCGCCATGCTGGTCGCCACCGCGCTGCCAGGCGGCGCGGCGGCGGCCGATGCAGAGGCCGTGTTCGCGCCCGTCGCCTGTCCTGCCTCGGTCGGCCCGGGGGTCGATTGCCAGGAAGCGCAGGACGCGAACGGCGCCTGGTTGCTGGTGGCGATGCCGAAGACGTGGAACCGCCGGCTGATCGTGCATGCGCACGGCGGGCCTCGGCTCGGCGCCCCGGAGGCGGGTGATTCCGCTGAAGACCTGGACCGTTTCGCAGTGATGGTGCGCCGTGGCTACGCGTGGATCGGCAGCACCTACCGCCGTGGTGGCTATGGCGTGCGCATGGCGGCGGCCGACGTGGATCTCAGTCGCCACCTGTTCTGGTCGCGCTTCGGACGTCCGGAGCGCACGCTGCTGCATGGCCAGTCGTGGGGCGGCAACGTGGCGGCGAAGGCCGCGGAACTGTACGCCCTCGACATCGACGGGCGCCCGCACTACGACGGCGTGTTGACCACCAACGGCCTGCTCTCCGGCGGCACGCGGGGCTACGGCTTCCGTGCCGACCTGCGCGCGGTCTACCAGTACTACTGCCGCAACCATCCTGCCGCCGAGGAGGCGCAGTATCCGGTCTGGCAAGGGTTGCCTGCGGGTACGAAGATGACGCGCGACGACCTGCGCAAGCGCGTGGACGCCTGCACCGGCGTCGACCTGCCGGCGGCAAAGCGCACACCGGCGCAGGCCGCGAACCTGCGCGACATCCTCGCCGTCACCGGCGTGGCCGAGCGGCAGTTGGTGGCACACCTCGCGTGGGGCACGTTCCATTTCCAGGATGTGGTGCAGAAGCGGCTCGGCGGACGCAATCCGTTCGACAACAGCGGGACGGTGTATCGCGGCTCGCGCGACGACACCGCGCTGAATGCCGGCATCGAACGTTTCACCGCCGATCCTGTGGCCGTCGCGGCGCTCGCCTACGACGCCGACCTGTCCGGCCTGATCGTGCTGCCCACGGTCACCGTGCACGCACGTCATGATCCGACGGTGTCATACGAGGCCGAGGCGATCTATGCAGCGACCGTGGAGGCGGCGGGGCGCAGCGACCTGCTGTTGCAGGCGCTCACCGACGAGAGCGACCACAGCCGCCTGCGGGACACCACGTACGTCAGCGCATTGCGGGTGCTCGAGCAGTGGCTGGATACCGGCACACGTCCCGCGCCCGATGCGTTCCAGGCCATCTGCGTGAAGACATCGCGCACGCGCGAGGACTGCCGCTTCCTCGCGCCCTGAGTCCGAGGCATGTGCGCAGCGTGATGCAGCGCCGCAATGGCCCGGTCCGGCCCCCGCGGGGAAGGGGTAGAATTGGCGCTCCCCCGCCTTCACCACAGGCACCGTTTCCGCAATGACGAACGACGATTTCAAGCAGGCCGCGCTGGAATACCACCGCCTGTCACCGCCCGGCAAGATCAAGGTCGCACCGACCAAGCCGATGCTCACCCAGCGTGACTTGGCCTTGGCATATTCGCCGGGCGTTGCCTACGCCTGCGAAGCGATCGTCGAGGATCCGAACGCGGCCAGCGAGCTCACCGCGCGCGGCAACCTGGTGGCCGTGGTCACCAACGGCACCGCCGTGCTCGGCCTGGGCAACATCGGTGCGCTGGCCGGCAAACCGGTGATGGAAGGCAAGGGCGTGCTGTTCCAGAAGTTCGCCGGCATCGACGTGTTCGACATCGAGATCAACGAGCACGACCCCGACAAGCTGGTCGACATCATCGCCTCGCTCGAGCCGACCTTCGGCGGCATCAACCTCGAGGACATCAAGGCACCGGAATGCTTCATCGTCGAGCGCAAACTGCGCGAGCGGATGAAGATCCCGGTCTTCCACGACGACCAGCACGGCACCGCGATCATCGTCGGCGCGGCGGTGGTCAACGCGCTGGAAGTGATCGGCAAGAAGATCGGCGACGTGAAGCTGGCCACCAGCGGCGCCGGTGCAGCCGGCATCGCGTGCCTCGACATGCTGGTCGCGCTGGGCCTGAAGCCGGAGAACATCCTGGCCTTCGATCGCGACGGCGTCATCTATACCGGTCGTCCCAACCTGGATCCGGACAAGGCGCGTTATGCGCGCGACACCGCCAAGCGCTCGCTGGCCGAGATCGTCGACGGCGCGGACATCTTCCTGGGCCTGTCGGCCGGCGGCATCCTCAAGCCGGAGATGGTCGCGACGATGGCGGACAATCCCGTCATCCTGGCGCTGGCCAACCCGAACCCCGAAATCTCGCCGGCCGACGCCAAGGCCGTGCGCCCGGACGTCATCATCGGCACCGGCCGCAGCGACTACCCGAACCAGGTCAACAACGCGCTCTGCTTCCCGTACATCTTCCGCGGCGCCCTGGACGTGGGCGCCACGGTCATCAACGAGGACATGAAGGTCGCCTGCGTACACGCCATCGCCAAGCTGGCGCGGCGCGAGGCCTCCGACCTCGGCAGTGCCTACGGCGACGATGTGCCGTGCTTCGGCCCCGAATACCTGATTCCGCGTCCGTTCGACCCGCGCCTGCTGGTGGAAGTGGCGGCGGCCGTGGCGCAGGCGGCGATGGACAGTGGTGTCGCGCTGCGCCCGATCGCCGACATGTGGGCCTACCGCGAGAAGCTGGGCCAGTTCGTCTACCGCACCAGCCTGATGATGAAGCCGGTCTACGACCGTGCGCGCGCCGACAAGAAGCGCGTGGTCTACGCGGAGGGTGAAGAAGAAACCGTGCTGCGCGCCGTGCAGACGGTGATCGACGAAGGCCTCGCCTTCCCGGTGCTGATCGGCCGCCCCGACGTCATCGACGCGCGCATCCAGCGCCTGAGCCTGCGCATGCGCGCCGGTGTCGACTTCGAGATTACCAACCAGGACGACGACCCGCGCTTCAACGACTACTGGCAGCACTACCACGCGCTGACCTCGCGTCGTGGCGTGACGCCGTCGGCGGCGAAGAACCTGATGCGCTCGCGGCCCACGCTGATCGCTGCGGTGATGGTGGCGCGCGGCGAAGCCGACGCGATGATCACCGGCATCGTTGGCCGCTTCCACAAGAAGCTGGGCTATGTGCGCAGCATGATCCCGCTGGACCCGGGCGTGCAGTCGACGTCGGCGATGACCGGCGTGATCAACAACCAGGGCGCGTACTTCTTCCTGGACACGCACGTGCAGGACGACCCGACCGCCGAGCAGATCGCCGAAGCCACGCTGCAGGCCGCGTACCGGCTGAAGCTGTTCGGCATCGAGCCGCGCATCGCGCTGCTGTCGCACTCGAACTTCGGCAGCCATGAGACGCCGGGCTCGATCAAGATGCGCAAGGTGCGCGAGCTGTTGTTGAAGCGAAAGCCCGACCTCAACGTCGACGGCGAGATGCAGGGCGACACCGCGTGGGACGAGGTGCTGCGCAGCCGCATGATGCCGGGCAGCACGCTGTCGGGCCGCGCGAACCTGTTCGTCATGCCCAACCTGGACGCGGCCAACATCGCCTACAACATGGTGCGTGTGGTGACCGATGGCGTGGCGATCGGCCCGATCCTGATGGGCATTTCGAAGCCGGTGCACATCCTGACCACCAGCGCCACCCCGCGCCGGGTGATCAACATGACCGCCATCGCCGCGGTCGATGCGCAGATCCGTCTGCAGCGCGAGGCCGAGCGCAACGGACCGGGTTGATCGGCCTGCGGTGACCGGAAATAAAACGCCCCGCATGCGGGGCGTTTTTCTGTTGGGGATCCCTGTAGGAGCGACGT
>CAMPIO010000137.1 GCA_946886405.1 uncultured Pseudoxanthomonas sp. | reverse complement strand
TGATGATCTCCAACCTGCTGATGATGGTGATCGTCGGCGGCTACGAGACCTTCGTGTCGCGCATGGGGCTGGAAAAGCACCCCGATCAGCCGGAATGGCTCAGCCACGTCAACGCGTCGGTACTGAAGGTCAAGCTGGCGATGGCGATCATCGGCATTTCGTCCATCCACCTGCTGAAGACCTTCATCGGCGCCAGCGCACTGGGTGGCCTGCCGCTGTGCGGCACGCCGGCTGCATTCGCTGCGGCGGAGGCGGCCAAGGTGGCCGGGTGGGCGGCGAAGACCTGCAGCGACTTCACGCCGACCGGCGTGATGTGGCAGACGATCATCCACGCCATCTTCATCCTGTCGGCGATCGGCATCGCCTACACCGACCGCCTGATGAGCAACGGCGCTCAGCCGAAGCACGCCGCACACTGACCCCGTGGCGGCCGAACCTCGGATACGCGACGCGAACGATGGCGACTATGCCGCCATCGTCGCGCTGAACGAAGCCGAGGTCCGCCACACCAGCCCCATGGATGCGGACAGGTTGCGCCACTTGGCGTCCCTGTCCGCTTATCACCGCGTGGCGACGCTCGACGGTCGTGTGGTCGCCTTCCTGCTGGCCATGCGCGCCGGGGCGGATTACCGCAACGACAACTTCGGGTGGTTCGCCGAACGCTATCCGGACTTCCTCTACGTCGACCGCATCGTCGTGGACGCGGCCGCGCAGGGGCACCGGCTGGGCTCGCGGCTGTACGCAGACCTGTTCGCCTTCGCCCGTGCGCATGGCATCCCTCGCATCACCTGCGAGTTCAACGTGGTGCCGCCGAACGAGCCCTCGCGCCTGTTCCATGCACGGCATGGCTTCGTCGAAGCGGGTCGCCAATGGCTGGATGATGGCCGCAAGCAGGTCTCGATGCAGGTCGCCGAGCTCGCCTGAACGGCCAGCGTCTCAGGGTTTGGGCCGCCGCAGGCCGTAAAATGCGCGGATGGATGTTTCCCACCTGCTCGACGACCTGAATCCCGCCCAGCGCGACGCCGTTTCCGCCGAACCCGGGCATTACCTGGTCCTGGCGGGTGCCGGCTCCGGCAAGACCCGCGTGCTGACCCACCGCATCGCCTGGCTCAACGAAGTCCACGGCGTGCCCACCCACGGCATCCTGGCGGTGACGTTCACCAACAAGGCCGCCGGCGAGATGCGCGCGCGCGCCGACGTGCAGCTGCGCAACGGCAGCCGCGGCATGTGGATCGGCACCTTCCACGGCCTCGCACACCGCCTGCTGCGGCTGCACTGGCAGGAAGCGAAGCTGCCGGAAACGTTCCAGGTGCTGGACAGCGACGACCAGCAGCGCCTGGTCAAGCGCGTCGTCCAGGGGATGGAGCTGGACGAGGGTAAGTACCCGCCCAAGCAGCTCACCTGGTGGATCAACGAGCAGAAGGACGAAGGTCGCCGGCCCGAACACATCCAGCCGGCGCCGAACGACGACTGGCTGGACGTGCGCCGTCAGGTCTATGCCGGCTACCAGGAGCGCTGCGACCGCGCCGGCCTGGTCGACTTCGCCGAACTGTTGCTGCGCGCGCACGAAGTGCTGCGCGACACCCCCGCGCTGCTGGCGCACTACCGCACGCGCTTCCGGCAGATCCTGGTGGACGAGTTCCAGGACACCAACGCCATCCAGTACGCATTCGTCCGCGTGCTCGCGGGCGATACCGGGCACGTGTTCGTGGTCGGCGACGACGACCAGAGCATCTACGGCTGGCGCGGCGCGAAGGTCGAGAACATGCAGCAGTTCCTGCGCGACTACCCGTCTGCGCGCACTATCCGGCTGGAACAGAATTACCGCTCCAGCGCCAACATCCTGGGCGCTGCCAATGCGGTGATCGCGCACAACCCGGGCCGCATCGGCAAGCAGTTGTGGACCGACACCGGCGACGGCGAGCCGATCGACCTGTACGCCGCCTACAACGAAATGGACGAAGCGCGCTTCGTCGTCGAACGCATCCGCCAATGGGTGCGCGACGGCGGCAGCCTCGGTGATGCCGCCATCCTCTACCGCAGCAATGCGCAATCGCGCGCGTTCGAAGAAGCGCTGCTGTCCGAACAGGTGCCGTACCGTGTCTACGGCGGCATGCGCTTCTTCGAGCGTGCCGAAATCAAGGACGCGCTGGCCTACCTGCGCCTGATGGCCAATCGCGCCGATGATGCCGCCTTCGAGCGCGTGGTCAATACGCCGACGCGCGGCATCGGTGAGCGCACGCTGGATGAAGTGCGCCGGCTGGCGCGCGGTGCGCGCGTGTCGTTGTGGGGTGCCGCATCGCTGGCGGCGCAAGGCACCGAGCTGGCGGGACGCGCACGCAATGCAATGGCGGCGTTCGCCGCGCTGGTCGAACAGCTGGCCGAGGAAACTGCCGAGATGACCCTGGCCGAGCGCGTCGACCACGTGCTTGCGCGTTCGGGCTTGCGAGAACACTGGGCGCGTGAAAGCCGGGGCGGCCTCGATTCCGAATCGCGCACCGAGAACCTCGACGAACTGGTGTCGGTGGCCTCGCGCTTCGTGCGCCGCGAGGACATCGCAGCCGAGGAAGACGGCCAGGAAGGCATGAGCGAACTGGTCGCGTTCCTGTCCTATGCCGCACTCGAAGCTGGCGAGGGCCAGGTCGAAGCCGGCGAGGACGGCGTGCAGCTGATGACGCTGCATTCGGCCAAGGGCCTGGAATTCCCGCTGGTGTTCCTCGCGGGGCTGGAGGAGGGGCTGTTCCCCAGCAACCGCTCGCTGGACGAGAGCGGGCGGCTGGAGGAAGAGCGGCGGCTCGCCTACGTGGGCATCACCCGCGCGCGCCAGAAGCTGGTGTTGAGCTACGCCGAAGCGCGCCGTCTGCACGGGCAGGACATGTACGGCATTCCGTCACGCTTCCTGCGCGAGATCCCGGCGAACCTGCTCAACGAAGTGCGCCCGCGCGTACAGGTCAGCCGGCCGGCCTCCGGATTCGCCACGCGGGTGACACCGGGGCACGCGAGTCTCGAGACGCCGGGTCTCAAGCTGGGCCAGACCGTCATGCATGCCAAGTTCGGCCACGGCGTGGTGACCGACTACGAGGGCAGCGGCGCGCATGCGCGCGTGCAGGTCAATTTCGACGGTGAAGGCAGCAAATGGCTGGTAATGGCCTACGCGAACCTGCAGGCGGTCTAGCCTGCGCGATTGATCCAGATCACGGCGCCGTAAGCCCAGGGCGCGTGTAATGGCCGCATCCCATCACGATGAGGTGCGGCATGTACCGGCATATCCTGATTGCGACCGATGGTTCCGACCTGGCAGGCAAGGGCGTTCAGCATGGCCTTGCCCTGGCGTTGCAGCTGCAGGCCAGGGCGACCGTCCTGACGGTGAGCGAACCCGTCAGTACCGGCTTCGATGATGCGCTGGGCTGGAGCGCGGTGGCGACCTCGCTGCCGGACTTCCAGAAGGCGCGCGAGGAAGCGGCGCGCAAGGTGCTCGACGCCGCCACCGTGCAGGCGCAGCAGGCCGGGGTCACGCCGCAGTTGCTGCATGTGGCGGATCGCTATGCAGCCGAGGCGATCGTCGACACGGCGGAGCGACAGGGATGCGATCTGATCGTCATGGCGTCGCATGGTCGCCGCGCGCTGGGCCGACTGCTGCTGGGCAGCCAGACCAGCGAAGTACTGGCCCGCTGCGGCGTCCCGGTGCTGGTGATCCGCTGAGCGCGGCGGCTTACCAGCCGTAGAGCTTCCAGTACACCGGTGAGACGTCGCTGTTGTCCTTGCTCTTGTCCAGCCGGCCATCGCCGTCGGAGTCGTACAGGTAATAAGCTGCGCCGCGTGCGGGCGTGACCTTCACCATGCGCAGATTGCCAGCCACGCGATACTCCTCGATGGTGTCGCCGTTCTTCTCGGTGCGCACCGCAACCTGGGCGTTGGCCAGATCCACGTCAGCCGGATTGCTCGCGGTAGAGGCGCAACCTGCCATCGCCAGCAGGCAGGACAACGGCAGGGCAAGGGTCGTCATGCGGTTCATGCGGGCATCCGGTCGGGGGAATGACGGGCCGATTATGCGCCGAATGCCGGCACGCGCGCGTGACGCCGGGCAGGGACCTGCGGCGTAGAATGCGGGCATGACACGACTCGTACTGATCGACGGCTCCAGCTATCTGTTCCGCGCCTTCCATGCGCTACCTCCGCTGACCAATGCGCACGGCGAGCCTACCGGCGCACTGTTCGGCGTGGTGAACATGCTGCGTGCCACGCTGAAGGAAAAGCCGGACTATGTGGCGTTCGTGCTCGACGCCAGCGGGCCGACGTTCCGCGACGACCTCTATCCGGAGTACAAGGCAAACCGTCCGCCCATGCCGGAAGAGTTGCGCGCGCAGGTCGAGCCGATGATCCGCATCGTGCAGGCGCTGGGCTTTCCCTTGTTGCGCGTCGACGGCGTGGAAGCGGATGACGTGATCGGCACGCTGGCGTTGCAGGGTGCGGCGCAGGGCATGGAGGTCACCATCTCCACGAGCGACAAGGACTTCGCGCAACTCGTGCGACCGGTGGAACCCGGCGCGGGCTCGATCGCGCTGGTCAACACCATGAGTGGCAGCCGGCTGGATTCCGTTGAGGCCGTGGTGGAGAAGTTCGGCGTGCGGCCGGAGCAGATCGTCGACTTCCTGGCCCTGATGGGCGACACCATCGACAACGTGCCGGGCGTCGAGAAGTGCGGTCCGAAGACTGCCGCCAAATGGCTGGCCGAATACGGGACGCTGGCCGCGATCATCGACCGCGCCGACGAGATCAAGGGCAAGATCGGCGACAACCTGCGCGTCGCGCTGCCGCGACTGCCATTGAACCGCACCCTGGTGACCATCAAGACCGACGTGGTGCTGGAAGGTGGGCCCGATACGCTGCCGTTGCGGGATCGCGATGTCGACGAGCTTCGCGAGCTGTACGCGCGCTACGGGTTCAACCAGGCGTTGAAGGAACTGGAAGGCGGCACCCTCGACGCGTCGTCCGTCGCCGAGAAAGAACCGGGCCGCGCGCGCGGCACCGGTCGCGTGGCGGCTGTCACGGCCGACGATGCTGCCATCGATCCTGCATTGGGTGCGGCCGGTGAATATTCTGCGGTGATGGACACCGCACAGCTCGATGCGCTGGTGGCCCGCCTGCAGCAGGCCGACGAGTTCGCATTCGATACCGAGACCGACAGTCTCGATCCGATGCGCGCCAACCTGGTGGGCCTGAGCTTCGCCACCGAACCTGGCAAGGCCGTCTACGTGCCCGTCGGTCACGACTACCCCGGGGCACCCCGGCAGCTCGACCGCGCGGCCGTGCTCGCGACCCTCACGCCGGTGCTTGCCGACCCCGACAAGCGCAAGCTGGGCCAGCACGGCAAGTACGACCTGCACGTGCTGCGCCGCCACGGCGTTGAGGTGCAGGGCTACGCCGACGACACGATGCTCGAGAGTTTCGTGTTGAACGCCGGCAGCAACCGCCACGACATGGACAGGCTGGCCAAACGCTTCCTCGGCTACGACACCGTGAAGTACGAAGACGTGGCGGGCAAGGGGGCCAAGCAGATCCCGTTCTCGCAGGTGGCCGTCGACGACGCCACCCGCTATGCAGCCGAGGATGCCGACATCACCTTGCGCCTGCATCGTGCGATCGCGCCGAAGCTGGCGGCCGAGCCCGGCCTCGAAAGCGTCTACCGCGACATCGAGATGCCGCTGGTACCGGTACTGGCGCGCATCGAAGCCAATGGCGTGATGATCGACGGCGCCGAATTGCGCCGGCAGAGCGCCGACCTGTCCAAGCGCATGCTGGCAGCGCAGCAGAAGGCGACCGAGCTGGCGGGCCGCACGTTCAACCTGGACTCGCCCAAACAGCTGCAGGCGCTGCTGTTCGACGAACTGAAGCTGCCGGTGCTGGTGAAGACGCCGACCGGCCAGCCCAGCACGAATGAAGAGGCGCTCGAAGCCATCGCCGACCAGCACGAACTGCCACGCGTGATCCTGGAGTATCGCGGCCTGGCCAAGCTGCGCAGCACCTACACGGACAAGCTGCCGGAGATGGTCAATCCGGACACCGGCCGCGTGCACACCAGTTACCACCAGGCCGGCGCGGCGACCGGTCGCCTTTCATCCACCGATCCGAACCTGCAGAACATCCCGATCCGCACCGAGGACGGCCGCCGCATCCGCAAGGCGTTCGTCGCACCGCCGGGCCGCAAACTGGTCGCCTGCGACTATTCCCAGATCGAGCTGCGCATCATGGCGCACCTGTCGCAGGACCCCGGGCTGGTGCGCGCGTTCGAATCCGGCGCCGACATCCACAAGGCCACCGCAGCGGAAGTGTTCGGCAGGAAGCTGGAAGACGTCACCGGCAACGAGCGCCGTGCCGCAAAGGCGATCAACTTCGGCCTGATGTACGGCATGAGTGCCTTCGGCCTGGCGCGACAACTGGGTATCGGGCGCGGCGAGGCGCAGGACTACATCGCGCTGTACTTCAGCCGGTATCCGGGCGTACGCGACTACATGGAACGTACCCGCCAGCAGGCGCGTGAACACGGCTATGTCGAAACCGTCTTCGGCCGCCGCCTGTATCTCGAGTACATCAACAAGGGCACGCAGGGCCAGCGTGCCGGTGCCGAGCGCGCGGCGATCAACGCGCCGATGCAGGGCACGGCGGCGGACATCATCAAGCGCGCGATGATCGGCGTGGACGCGTGGCTGGCGGATCACCGTGCGCAGGCGCTGATGATCCTGCAGGTGCACGACGAACTGGTGTTCGAGGCGGACGCCGGTTTCGTGCCGACGTTGCTGGAAGAGGCGACAGCCCGCATGGCCGCCGCCGCGCAACTGAGCGTTCCGCTGGTGGTCGACAGCGGGGTTGGAGACAACTGGGAAGAGGCCCACTAAACAGGCCTGAAAAGCCTTTTCCTTCCGGAACATGGACTTGCGGAAAGTTCAGGGAAATCCTGTCAGGTATATTTGTATACCGATCAGTTCAATAAAATGAATTCCTCCTGAATCTTACGGTTTTTTAACCGGAATCTTCACGAACCATCCATGTCCGGAGTGGTCATATAGCCCGTGACAGATGCAACGTCTGTCACTGATCTCTCCCTTCCCCTGGAGCGATCTCCCCCGGAG
>CAMPIO010000136.1 GCA_946886405.1 uncultured Pseudoxanthomonas sp. | reverse complement strand
TTGAAGGGGAGGGCTGATCGCATGTTTTCCAAGATCCTGATCGCCAACCGCGGCGAAATCGCCTGCCGCGTCATCCGTACCTGCCGCCGGCTCGGCATCCGCACCGTCGCGGTGTACTCCGAAGCCGATGCCGACGCGCAGCACGTGCGCCAGGCCGACGAGGCCGTGCTGATCGGTGGCCCGCGCCCGGCCGACAGCTATCTGCGCGGCGACGTCATCATCGAGGCAGCCAGGAAGATCGGCGCCCAGGCCATCCATCCGGGCTACGGCTTCCTGTCCGAAAACGCCGAGTTCGCCGATGCGGTCGCGGCCGCCGGCATGGTGTTCATCGGCCCGTCCGGTACCTCCATGCGCAAGATGGGCAGCAAGGCCGGCGCGAAGGAACTGATGGCGGCCGCCGGCGTGCCCGTCGTTCCGGGCTACACGGGTGAAGACCAGTCGCCGAACACGCTGTCGCGCGAAGCCGCACGCATCGGCTTCCCGCTGATGATCAAGGCCGCGCATGGCGGCGGCGGCAAGGGCATGCGCGTGGTGCACCGGCTGGAGGACTTCATCGCGCAGCTGGAAAGCTGCCAGCGCGAGGCCGCCAATGCGTTCGGTCGCGACCGCGTGCTGCTGGAGCGTTACGTGCAGTCGCCACGCCACATCGAGATCCAGGTGTTCGCCGATACGCACGGCCACACGCTGCACCTCAACGAGCGAGAGTGCTCCGCCCAGCGCCGCTACCAGAAGGTGCTGGAGGAGTCGCCCTCGCCGTTCCTGACCCCGGCCCTGCGTACCGCCATGGGCGACGCGGCGGTGAAGGCAGCGCAGGCCATCGACTACGCCAACGCCGGCACGGTGGAATTCATCGTCGACCCGGAAGGCCAGTTCTATTTCATGGAGATCAATACCCGCCTGCAGGTGGAACATCCGGTCACCGAGCTGGTTACCGGCCTGGACCTGGTGGAGTGGCAGCTGCGCGTGGCCGCCGGCGAACCGTTACCGCTGGCGCAGGACGCCATCGTGCAGCACGGCCATGCCATCGAAGTCCGCCTGTACGCGGAAGATCCGGAGGCGGGTTTCCTGCCGGGATCGGGACGGCTGGAATCACTGGTGCTGCCGGCATCGTCGTCGCAGGTGCGCATCGACGGCGGTGTGGTGGAAGGCGACCTGGTCACCATCTTCTACGATCCGATGATCGCCAAACTGATCGTCTGGGGCGAAGACCGGCCCACCGCACTGGCGCGCCTGCGGGATGCCCTGGCTGATTGCGACATGGTGGGGCCGAAGTCGAACATCGGTTTCCTCGAGCAACTGGCGCGCCACCCGGCCGTCGTGGAAGGACGCATCGATACCGGCTACCTCGACCGTCATCTGGACGAGTTCATGCCCGCCCCCACGCTGACGCCCGATCTGCAGGTGGGCGCGGCGGTCGCTGTATTGCTGGAACAGGAGTCTGCGGCCCGCGAGGCGGCGGCGGCGTCGATGGAGCCTGGCTCCCCCTGGGCGGTCGCCGACGGTTGGCGGCTGGGGCATGCCGGCCGGCGGCCACTGGCCTTCCAGCACCGCAACCAGCACTGGGAGGCGCTCGCGCACGGTCACGGCGGCCGCTATGTCGTCGAACTGGACGGCACGGCGCACCTGGTCGAAGGCGCCCGGCTGACCGCTGCGCTGCTCGAGTTGCGTATTCATGATCAGGCACGGCGTTTCCGTGTCCACCGCCATGGCAACCGCCTCACCCTGCACGACGGGGAACGGCGCGCCACGCTGGACACGCTGCCGGCCTACCAGCGCGTGGCGGGCGGAGACAGCGGCGGGGACGGCCGCATCATCGCGCCGATGCCCGGTCGCGTGGTGGTGGTCAAGGCACGAGTGGGGGACAGCGTGGACGCAGGACAGGAATTGCTGGTGATGGAAGCCATGAAGATGGAACTGGCCGTCAAGGCGCCGCGTGCCGGCGTGGTGGCGGAGCTGCGCGTGGCCGCGGGCGATTTCGTCGACGCCGATACCGTCCTGGCGGCGCTGGAGTGAGGCGCGTCCTGCCGTCATCGTCGCGTGCCGCCGTAATGCTGTTGGCGGCCTGCACGCTGGGCGGCTGCGTGATGTTCGAACAGCCCCCCGCGCCGCTGGCCTGCGATCCCGCGCTGGTCGGTCGCTGGATCCCGTTGCCGGACAGCCCGCAGGACCGCGTGCCGTTGGGCAAGGACGATTATGCGGAGGTGGACGCCACCTGCCGTGTACGCCTGCACGACGTCGGCCGCAGCGATACGCCGCAATTCAATGCGCTCGGGTTCGAACTCGACGGCGAGCACTATCTCGCGCTCGGCTTCCGCGAGCTGGAAGGCCTGTTCGGCACCGGAAAGACGGCGGCGCCTCCGATCCCGAAAGGCATGCCGGCCGGCGCCGTCACACTGCTGAAATACCGCATCCGCAACGATACGCTGCAGATCGCGATGCTCGACACGGCGGACATCATGCAACGCGTGCAACAGGGCGCCCTGAAAGCGCGTGAGGCCGACGCCAGTACCTATGTGTTCGAAGGCAGGCCCGAGCAACTGCGTGCACTGCTGACCTCCGAGCCGGCGCTCTTCGATGGCTTCGACGGGCGTGACAAGACGCTGCGCATGCGCCGTGCGAAGGACGGGAAGCAATGATGGATACCCTGCCCGCCTCCAGCACGGATTTCGTCCGCATCGTCGAAGTCGGTCCACGCGACGGCCTGCAGAACGAGAAAACCTTGGTCGCCACCGCCGACAAGGTGGAGCTGATCGACCGGCTGTCGCGCACCGGCCTGCTCAGCATCGAAGCCACCAGTTTCGTCAGCCCCAAATGGGTCCCGCAGCTCGCCGATGCCGCCGAGGTGTTCGCCGCCATCCGGCGCAGGCCCGGTACGGCGTATCCGGTGCTGGTTCCGAACGAAACCGGCTACGACCGCGCCCGCGCGGTCGGCGTGGACGAAGTCGCGGTGTTCACTGCCGCCTCCGAAGCCTTCAACCAGAAGAACATCAATGCCTCCATCGACGAGTCCATCGAGCGCTTCCGCCCGGTGCTGGAACGCGCCGCTGCCGATGGCGTGAAAGTGCGCGGCTATGTCTCCACCGTGCTCGGCTGCCCGTATCAGGGCGAGGTGCCGGTCGCGGACGTGGTGCGCGTAGCGCGACAGTTGCATGCGCTGGGCTGCTACGAAATTTCGCTCGGCGACACCATCGGCGTCGGCACGCCGCGCAAGGCCGCCGACATGCTGAAGGCGGTCGCGGCCGACGTGCCGATGCCCGCACTGGCCGTGCACTTCCACGACACCTACGGCCAGGCGTTGGCGAACATCCTCGCCTGCCTTGAGCTGGGCGTGCGCGTCGTCGATTCCGCCGTGTCCGGCGCCGGCGGTTGCCCCTACGCCAAGGGCGCCAGCGGCAACGTCGCCAGCGAGGACGTGGTCTACCTGATGCATGGCCTGGGCCTGCGCACCGGCGTCGATCTGGACCTGCTGGCGCAGACAGGCCGCTGGCTGGCGAGTCGCCTGGGACGCGAGACTGGCAGTCGTGTCGGCAAGGCACTGGCCGCTGCATGAACCAGGGCCGCGCCAGCGACGTCGACGTGATGGCGCTGGCCGCCGCGCTGGAACGCGCCGCTGCGATGGAAGGCACCGACGCCGACACCGCCGGCCTGCTTCGCCAGGCCTGCGCGGCGCTCCTCGCCAAGCAACACGACGCCGACACGGAGCGCTCGCGCTATCGCAACCTGTTCGACGCCGTGCCCGACCCGGTCAGCATCATCGCCGAGGACGGCACCATCCTGGACCTCAACAAGGCCGGCATGCTGGCGTACCAGCGGCCACGGGACGAGATCGTCGGCCGCAACATCAACGTGCTCAACCCCGATCTGCCGCGCGATCATCTGGTGCCGGTGTGGGAAACGCTGAACCGTGGCGAGACCTACGTGATCGAGGTCACCAACATGCGCGGCGACGGGACCCGGTTCCCGGTCGAAGTGCACTCGGCCAACATCAGCTTCGACGGCCGCAAGAGCATCGTCGCCGTCGCCCGCGACATCAGCAGCCGCCGGTTGGCGGAAATGCGCTACCGCGAGCTGATGGAGACCATCGACAAGGGCATCGTGGTGCACAACCGCGACCTGGAGGTGCAGTACTGCAACGGCGCCGCGATGCGCATCTTCGGCATCCGCGAGGACCAGCGCGCGGACCAGGAACTCGCGCTGGGCCGTTGGCATATCGTCGACGAACACGGTCGCGAAATGGCGCGCCACGAACTGCCCTCGCAACGTGCGCTGGACACCGGCCAGATGGTCGAGAGCGTGCTGCTGGGCCTGTACCACCGCGAGAAGAAGCAGTTGCTGTGGCTCACCGCCACCTCGGTCCCGCAGTTCGCGCCGGGCGCCAGCGTGCCATCGCAGGTCAGTACGCTGTTCAGCGACGTCACCGAACTCAAGCGCGACAGCGCGCTGTTCGACCGCGCGCAGTCGCTGGCGCACATCGGCGGTTGGGAATGGGATCTCGGCCGCGACCGGATGTACCTGACCGACGAAGCCCAGCGCATTCTCGGCGCGGCACGTCCGCTGGTCACGCTCGCCGACATGCTGTCGTGCCTGCGTGAGACCGACCGGCGCCGCCTGCGCAGCGCACTGGACCTGGTCACTGCCGGAGGACAGGGTTTCGATCTGGAACTGCAGGGTACGCAGGCCGATGGGCACCCGTTCTGGATACGGGTGATCGGTGATGCCGAGCCGGGCGACCCGGGGGCATCGCGCATCACCGGCACCATGCAGGACATTTCGCAGGACAAGCAGGCCGAAGAAATGCTGCGCATCCAGGCGCGCACCGACCCGCTGACCGGGCTGATGAATCGCGACGCCGTGCTGACCGAACTGGGGGCACGACTGTCCGATCCCGAGCGCGCGCGCGTCGCCGTGCTCTACATCGACCTCGACCGCTTCAAGATGGTCAACGACGTGCTGGGGCACAACGCGGGCGACGAGCTGCTGGTGCAGGCCTCAGACCGTATTCGTGGCGCCGTCGGCACCGACGGCATGATCGCGCGCTTCGGCGGCGACGAATTCCTGGTGATCTGCGATGCCGGTGAAGACCCTCACCTGCCCGAGACGATGGCGCATGCCGTGCTCGGCGCATTTGCCGACGCCTTCCGGTTCGGCAAGGACGAGTTCGCCATCACCACCAGCATCGGCCTGGCGATCGCGCCGGGCGACGGCCTGCGGCCACAGCAACTGATCCAGAACGCCGACATCGCGATGTACGACAGCAAGCACCGTGCGCGCAATGGCTGGCAAAGCTTCACGCAGGAACTCGCGCAGCGGCAGCAGGACCGCCTGCAGATCGAGACGCAGCTGCGCCGCGCCGTGGACAACGAAGAGTTCCGCCTCGTCTACCAGCCGCAGGTCGACCTGCGCAACGGTCGCATCATCGCCGGCGAGGCCCTGATCCGCTGGCAGAACCACCAACTGGGAGAACTGCGCCCGGACGTGTTCATCAGCCACGCCGAAACCACTGGCGACATCGTGCGCATCGGCAGCTGGGTGCTGCGCGAGGCGTGCCGCCAGGTGGCCGCGTGGCGCGACATGGGCCTGGGCATCGTGCGGGTGGCCGTCAACGTCTCGTACCGGCAGTTCGCCGGCGACGACCTCGCCGAGCGCGTGCGCACGATCCTCGACGAGTTCGACCTGCCTGGCAGTGCGCTGGAACTGGAGTTCACCGAGCGCGTACTGATCGAAGACGCACCGGCTACGCTGCGCACGTTCGCCGACCTGCGCCAGCTGGGCGTGCTGCTTACCATCGACGACTTCGGCGAAGGCTACAGCGCGCTGAACTATCTTCGCCGCCTGCCCATCCATGGCCTGAAGCTCAGCCCGCTGTTCACCGAGGGCGTGCCCAACAACCGCTCCGACGTCGCGGTCTGCCAGGCAGTCTCCGCGATCGCACGCAGCCTGGGCCTGGGCCTGGTCGCCGAGGGCGTGGAATCCGAAGCCCAGCGCCAGTTCCTGCTGAACCTGGGCGTGCCGGTCGGCCAGGGCTTCCTGTTCGCCCCCGGTCTGTCGCCCGACGAGTTCGCCCGTCGCCTTGCCGATGCGTCGCTGGAGCGGGTGCTGCACGCCTGAGGCGGTGGCCCTCTTGTAGGAGCGACGTGAGTCGCGACCGGAAGCCTTCTGCGCCATTACTCCTTCCGCAGAGCCGCAAATCCGGGCGGCGCCACGATTCTGTCTCCACCCAGAGGCACTGGCCACTCTGGTCTGCGGTCGCGACTCACGTCGCTCCTACAGGAAGCCCGGGACTCCCAGACGCCCGCCATCGCGTAAAATGCCGCCTTTTCCGCAGCAGGTTCGCCGCATGCAGCTTTCCGACACCCGCGCCGTCATCACCGGCGGCGTCTCCGGCCTGGGCCTGGCCGTCGCCCGCCACCTCGTCGCCCACGGCGGCAAGGCCGCGCTGTTCGACGTCAATGACGACAAGGGCGCCGCCGCCGTCGCTGAACTGGGTGATGCCAACGTCCGCTATTTCCGCACCGACGTGACCGACGAAGCCGGCGTGGCGGCGAACATGGCTGCCGCCAGGGAGTTCCTCGGCGGCCTGAACGCTGCGATCAACTGTGCCGGCATCCTCGGTGCCGGCCGTGTGCTCGGCAAGGAGGCATCGATGCCGCTGTCCACCTTCCAGTCGACCGTGATGGTCAACCTGGTAGGAAGCTTCAACGTCGCCAAGGCAGCCGCGGACGCGATGCAGCACAACACGCCGAATGCCGACGGCGAGCGCGGCGTCATCGTCAACACCGCCAGCGTGGCAGCGTACGAAGGCCAGATCGGTCAAGCCGCGTATTCGGCGTCGAAGGGCGGTGTGGTCGCCATGACCCTGCCCATGGCGCGCGAACTCTCGCGCTTCGGCATCCGCGTGATGACGGTGGCCCCGGGGATCTTCTGGACGCCGATGGTGGACGGCATGCCCGAGGCCGTGCAGCAGTCGCTCGGCGCCTCGATCCCCTTCCCGTCCCGCCTGGGCAAGCCGGAGGAGTTCGCCGACCTGGTCGCCTACATCCTCGGCAACCCCTACCTCAACGGCGAGACGATCCGCCTCGACGGCGCCGTACGTCTGGCGCCGAAATAGCACCTGCAGGAGCGGGCCATGCCCGCGATGCTTTTCTGGCCGCGACCCCGGAAGCAACCCGGGGCTGGCCCCCGCCAAAACCCCCGAGTGCCACATAAAAAACGGGAAAAACAAG
>CAMPIO010000135.1 GCA_946886405.1 uncultured Pseudoxanthomonas sp. | reverse complement strand
TGTCCTCCCTGAAGTCGGCGAAGGCCCGTCACCGCGACTGCAAGGTGGTCCGCCGCCGCGGCAAGGTCTTCGTGATCTGCAAGTCCAACCCCCGTTTCAAGGCGCGCCAGCGCTGAGCGACGGCACTGCCGGCTCCGGCCGGCAATGCGCGGAAAGCCGCCTTCGGGCGGTTTTTTGTTGCCCGGCTTTTGTTATAAAAGGCAGATCACCCAGGGGAGTTCCAGCATGACCCGTCGCGCCCTCGCACTTCCGTTGATCGCCCTGCTTGGCCTCGCTGGTACGGCGTGCGCCGATACGCTGCTGATCGAACGTGCCCAGGAAAAACCCGCAGCCGCAGCACCGGCCCGCGGCCAGAGCGCCGCCGATGTCGAGGCCCGCTTCGGCGCCCCGCAACAGAAGCTGGACCCGCGTGGCGGCCAGAAGCGGCAGTGGCCCGTGATCCAGCGCTGGGTCTACCCGGGCTTCACCGTCTACTTCGAGAAGAGCCGCGTCATCGACGTGGTGTTGAACAAGGCCTCCGCCGAAGAGATCGGCCCCAAGCCCCCCATCCGCTGACCGGCGCCGCGCGCACTTCCGTAATCCGATGACCGATGCCTATCGCTTTCCCGCGGAGTGGGAACCCCAGTCCGCGATCCTGATCGCTTGGCCGCACGCCGAGACCGACTGGGCCGACCGCCTCGCCGACGTCGAGGAAACCTATGTCGCCCTGGTCGCCGCGATCACCCGCTTCCAGCCGGCGGTGGTCTGTGTCGCCGACGATGACCTGCAGACCTACGCCGAAGCCCGGCTGCGCTCCGCGCGCGTGGACATGGCTCGCGTGCGCTTCGTCCCGGCCGAATACGACGACACCTGGCTGCGAGACTCCGGCCCCATCACCCTGCGAGATGGCGGCCGCTTCAAACTGCTCGACTTCCGCTTTACCGGCTGGGGCGGCAAGTACGAAGCCAGCCGCGACGATCGACTGGTCGGCGAGCTCTCGGGCATGCAGCTGTTTCACAACTATTTCGTACAAAGTATTGATTTTGCTTTGGAAGGCGGCGCCATCGAGACCGACGGTGCGGGCACCCTGCTGACGACATGGCAGTGCCTGCACGAACGGCATCCCGATGCGTCGCGCGAGGAACTGACGGACAAGCTGGCACGCTGGCTGAAGCAGGACCGCGTGCTCTGGCTGGACCACGGCTACCTGGAAGGCGACGACACCGACGCGCACATCGATACCCTCGCCCGTTTCGCGCCGGGCGACGCCATCGTCTATCAGGCCTGTGACGATGCCGACGACGTGCACTACGCGGAACTGCAGGCCATGGCGGCCGACATCGCCGCCCTGCGCACCGCCGATGGCCGTCCGTACCGCCCGTTCCCGCTGCCCTGGGCAAAGCCGGTGATCGACAACGGCCGCCGGCTGGCGGCGTCGTATGCGAACTACCTGATCGTCAACGGTGCCGTGCTGATGCCGGCCTACGGCGATCCCGCCGACGAGCAGGCCGGCGCCGTATTGGCGCAAGCCTACCCGGATCGCGAGATCGTGCAGGTGCCTTGTCGGGCCTTGATCTGGCAGAACGGCAGCCTGCACTGCATCACCATGCAGCTGCCCGCCGGATTGCTCGGCTGAGTCATCACCGCACGTCACGGTTCGTGGCACCGTGACATCAGTTGGGCGCAGATTGAACGCTTCGTTTACATCTCGCCTCACACGATCCCGGATAACCACCGTTTCCCATTGATCGAGGAGACGGCCGTGTATTCACGACGCAAGTTCCTGACGACCACTGCGCTGGCCACGGCCGGCCTCGGCCTGGCCGCCTGCCGTGACGCAGCGCAGGCGGGCGGGGTTGGCGCGGCGCCCGCTGCTCCCGCGTCCGAAGCCGTGTCCGGCGCGTTGAACACCCGCCTCATCCCGTCGACCGGCGAGCGGGTTCCCGTCATCGGCATGGGCACGTCCGGCAGTTTCGAAGTCGGCCAGAGCGCGGCCGAACTCGACCCCTTGCGTGAAGTGCTGAAGCGGTTCTTTGCCGCGGGCGCCACGCTCATCGATACGGCACCCACCTACAGCGTCGCCGAAGACGTCATGGGCGCGCTGCTGGCGGAACAGGGACTCACCAGCAAGGCCTGGTTGGCCACCAAACTGTCCGGCGTGACCGGGCGCGAGGCCGGCATGGCCCAGTTCGAAGACACGCTGCGCAGGCTGAAGACCGACAACGTGGCGCTGCTGCAGGTCCACAACCTGGGCGATCTGAAGAACCAGATGGCGGTCGCGCGCGAATTGAAAGCGCAGGGCAAGGTGAAGTACGTCGGCGTGACGCATTACGTCGAACGGGCGCAGGAAGAACTCGCGAACGTCGTGCAGGCCGAGAAGCCCGACTTCCTGCAGATCAACTATTCCGTGGCCAGCCGCGGCGCCGAGAAGCGCGTGCTGCCGTTGGCGCAGGAACTCGGTGTGGCCGTGTTGATCAACCGCGCCTTCGAGGACGGCAAGTTGTTCGCTCAGGTGAAGGACAAGCCCGTCCCGCCGGCGCTGGTCGAAGCGGGCGTCACCTCGTGGGCGCAGGCCTTCCTGAAGTTCGCCTTGAGTCACCCTGCGGTGACGGCGGTCATTCCCGCCACCGGCAAGCCTGATCGGCAGACCGACAACCTGAAGGCTGGCACGGGGCCCGACCTGACTGCGGCCCAGCGCGACGCCCTCATCACTGCCGTGGCCTGAGCCCATGCCGTCGCCTCCCACGCCCGGCACCTCCGGCTGGCTTGCCCGCCTGTTCAACGTCCGCGACCACGAAGCCCCGGTGGTAAGCGCGGGTCTGGCGATGTTCTTCCTGCTGTTCGCCGGCTATTTCATGCTGCGCCCGATCCGCGAAACGATGGGCGTCGCAGGCGGCGTCGACAACCTGCAGTGGCTGTTCACCGGCACCTTCGTCGCAACGCTGGCGGTGCTGCCGCTGTACGGCTGGATCGCATCGAAGGTGTCGCGACGCCGCATCGTGCCCTGGGTGTTCGGCGTGGTGGTGGCCAGCCTGCTCGGCTACGGCGCGGCCATGCTGGCGAACCCGGAGGATGTCTGGCTGGCGCGCACGTTCTACATCTGGGTGTCGGTCATCAACCTGCTGATGATCTCGCTGGCATGGAGCGTGCTCGCCGACGTGATGGAAAGCCACGAAGCCAAGCGGCTGTTCGCGCTGATCGCCGCAGGCGCGAGCCTGGGCGGTCTGGTCGGACCGCTGCTGACCACGCTGCTGGTGAAACCGCTGGGACACGGCGGGCTGATGCTGTTGTCGGCACTGCTGATCGGCGCCAGTGCCGCCACGGCGACCTGGCTGCACCGCTGGCGTGATCGCCATCCGCTTGCTGCAGGCGCCAGCTCGACGGAACAGCGTCAACGCCCGCTGGGCGGCAATCCTTTTGCCGGTGCGACCGCCGTGTTCCGCTCTCCCTATCTGCTCGGCATCGCGCTGTTCGTGCTGTTGCTGGCCACCGTGACGACCTTTCTCTATTTCGAGCAGGCCAAGCTGGTGGCCGAACGCTTCACGAGCAAGGAAGAGCAGACGCAGGTCTTCGGGCTGATCGACACGGTCGTGCAGACGCTGGCCATCCTCAGCCAGTTGTTCATTACAGGACGCATTGCGCAGAGGCTGGGGGTCGGCGTGCTGCTGGTCGCGGTACCGGTGGTCGTCGCGGCGGGCTTCCTGTGGCTGGCGCTGGCACCGGTGTTCGCGGTGTTCGTGGTCGTGATGGTGGTGCGGCGCGCAGGCGAATACGCCTTCGTGCGGCCGGGACGCGAGATGCTTTACACCGTCGTCCCTGCAGACCAGAAGTACAAGGCGAAGAACTTCATCGACACCGTGGTGTATCGCGGCGGCGATGCGCTGAGTGGCTGGGTGAAGCGTGCGCTGGACGTGCTGGCGGAGCATCCGGCCGCCGCGATGTTCATCGGCGCCGGCGTGGCGGCAGTGTGGGCGATCACCGGGGTGACGCTGGGCCGCAGGCAGAAGAGGTTGGAAGCGACGCGCGACGCGCCCTGAATCCGCACGTTCACACCGTGGATGCCTGCCGTCACGGAGGACGCGGTACCATGCGCCCTCCCTCGTTAGCCCCCGCCTCGCACGATGAGCCGCACTACCCTGCCCGTTGCCCTGATCCAGGAAAAGAACCACGGCGATGCCGACGCCAACCTGTCGGTGATCGAAGCGCGCGTGGCCGAGGCCTCCAGGCTGGGCGCGAAGCTGGTGCTGCTGCAGGAACTGCACAACGGTGCCTACTTCTGCCAACACGAATCCGTGCATGAATTCGACCTGGCCGAACCGGTCCCCGGTCCCAGCACCGAGCGCCTGGGCAAGTTGGCGAAGCAGCATGGCGTGGTCCTGGTGTCGTCGCTGTTCGAGCGCCGCGCCGCCGGGCTGTACCACAACACCGCCGTCGTCTACGAAAAGGACGGCAGCATCGCGGGCAAGTACCGCAAGATGCACATCCCGGACGATCCTGGGTTCTACGAGAAGTTCTATTTCACGCCGGGCGACATGGGCTTCACGCCCATCGATACGTCCGTCGGCCGCCTCGGTGTGCTGGTGTGCTGGGACCAGTGGTATCCGGAGGCCGCGCGCCTGATGGCGCTCGCCGGCGCGGACCTGCTGCTCTACCCGACCGCGATCGGTTGGGATCCTGACGACGAACAGGCCGAGAAGAACCGGCAGCGCGATGCCTGGGTATTGAGCCACCGCGGCCACGCCGTGGCCAATGGCCTGCCGGTGCTGAGCTGCAACCGCGTCGGCCACGAACCTTCGCCCATCGGCGCCTCGGGTATCCAGTTCTGGGGCAACAGCCACGTACTGGGTCCGCAGGGTGAGTTCATCGCCGAAGCCGGCACCGAGGAAACCATCCTGATGGCGGACATCGACCTGCAGCGCAGCGAGCATGTCCGTCGCATCTGGCCGTTCCTGCGCGACCGCCGCATCGACGCGTACGGTGATCTGCTCAAGCGCTACATCGACTGAGACCCACGCGTGCCGCTGATCGTCCGTGAAGCCACGCCGGCCGATGTGCCGGCCATCGCCTCCCTCTACGCGGATGAAGTCCGCGACCACGTCAACACCTACGAGTACGACGTGCCGGACGAAGCCGAGATGGCGCGCCGGATGCAGGGCGTGCTGGATGCCGGCTATCCATACCTGGTGGCGGAATTCGATGGCCGCTTCGCCGGCTACGCCTATGCCGGCAGCTACCGTGCCCGCACGGGATACCGCAAGACCGTGGAAAATTCGGTCTATGTGGTGCCTGGCCTGCAAGGGAATGGCATCGGTGCCGCCCTGATGCAGGCGCTGATCGACGCCTGCGAAGCGCGCGGCTACCGGCAGATGATTGCCGTGATCGGCGAGCCCACCAACACCGCCTCCATCCGCCTGCACGAGAAGTTCGGCTTCACCCTGGTCGGCATCTTCCGCGGCATCGCCTGGAAGCACGACCGCTGGCTGGATACCGTGCAGATGCAGCGCACCCTCGGCGCCGGCACCACCGCGCCCCCGCAAGACGAATGACACGATGACCGAATCGCATGCTGCCGTTGCCGACCCGCTGCACGGACAACCCCACGAGATCGTCGAACGCGACGGCGTTCGCTATACCCTGCTCGGCACCGCGCACGTCTCGCGCGCCAGCGTCGACGCCGTGCGCGCGGCGGTGGCCAGTGGCGAGTACGACAGCGTGGCGGTGGAACTGGACCCGGGCCGCCTGCAGTCGCTCACCGACCCGGATACGCTGGCGAAGCTGGACCTGGTCAAGGTAATCCGCGAAGGCAAGACGCACCTGTTCGCCGCCAATCTTGCGCTGGCTGCGTACCAGCGGCGCCTGGCCGAACAACTCGGCGTCGAGCCCGGCGAGGAGCTGAAAGCCGGCGCGCTGGACGCACAGGCGCGCGGCCTGCCCGTACACCTGATCGATCGCGAAGTCGGCCTGACCTTCAAGCGGGCCCTGCAGTCACTGGGGTGGTGGCAGCGGACCAAGGTGGGCGCCGGCATCCTCGCCAGCATGTTCGGTGACGAAGAAGTCGGGGACGACGAAATCGAGAAGCTCAAGCAGGGCGACATGATGGAGTCGAGCTTCGGCGAGTTCGCTGCCGAAAGCCCGCAGCTTTACCAGGCCATCATCGCCGAGCGCGACCAGTACATGGCGTCTGCGCTGCGCCAGGTGGCCGCCGGCAAGCCGACCGGCGCCCCGTCACCCTATCGTGTGCTGGCGGTGGTCGGTGCCGGCCACTTGCCCGGCCTGACCCGGCACCTGAAGGACGACACGGCCGATCCTGCCGAAACGCGTCGATCGCTGGAGGTCGTGAAAGCCAAGTCGCGCTTCCCGTGGATGGAAGTCGTGATCGGCTTGTTCCTGGTCGGCGGCTTTGCCTGGGGCTTCTGGCAAGGCGGCGTGGATGTCGGCTCGGACCTGTTGCTGCAATGGGTGCTGGCCACCGGCGTGCTCGGTGCCATCGGTTGCGCGATCGCGGGTGGACATCCGCTGAGCATCCTCGCGGCGTTCATTTCCTCTCCGCTGACGCCGCTGCATCCGGCGCTCGCTTCGGGCACGGTCAGCGCCTTCGTGGAAGCGACGCTGCGCAAGCCCACGTACGCCGACTTCATGGCGTTGCGCGACGATGTGCAGACGATGCGAGGCTGGTGGAAGAACCGCGTGGCGCGCGTGCTGCTGAACTTTTTCCTGACCAGCCTGGGCACCGCCATCGGCGTCTGGACGGGCGGCTTGCGGATGCTGGGCAAGCTGGTCGGCTGAGCGGATCCGCCAAAGGATCCAACGAAAAAGCCGGGCAATGCCCGGCTTTTTCGTTCGTACGCGGGTTACTCCGCGTGCAAGGCCGCCACGCTGCCGGCAGCGGCGGCTGTGCCGCCGCGTCCTTGGCGCGCCCGCTCGATGGTGCGAGCCGTACCGCTGCGCATGTCGTCCAGGATCGCGTAGATGGTCGGCAGGAACAGCAGGCTGACCACGGTGGAGAACGCCAGGCCACCGGCGATGGCGCGTGCCATCGGCGCGTAGGCCGGGCCGTCGCCCGCCATCTGCGTGTTCGCCATCGCGATCGGCACCATCGCCAGGATCGCCGTGCCCATCGTCATCAGGATGGGACGCAGGCGTTCGCGGCTGCCTTCGACCAGCGCATCGGTCCGCGACAGCCCGCGCCGGCGCAGGTTGTTGATGTGCTCCACCATCACGATGCCGTTGTTCACCACCACGCCCATCAGCACCAG
>CAMPIO010000134.1 GCA_946886405.1 uncultured Pseudoxanthomonas sp. | reverse complement strand
GGCCATATCCGTGCGTTCTCGTTCCACGCCGCGTTGGCCGCCGCCGCCGTGCTGGTCTATCCGTTGTGGCTGGAGCCGGTCGGCTGGATGCTGTTGCGCGTGGTCACCGGCATGGCGCTGGTCGGCTTGTGCACGGTGATCGAGAGTTGGCTGAACGCGCAGGCGGCGCCGGAACATCGCAGTCGCGTATTCGGCGTGTACATGGTGGTGTCGCTGCTGGCGCTCGCGGCAGGCCAGCTGTTGCTCGATTGGCAGCCGCCACGCAGCCCGGTGCTGTTCAGCGTGGTGGCAATCCTGTTCGCGCTGGCCATCCTGCCGGTCAGCGCCACGCGCCTGGTGCCGCCGGTGATGACCGTGGCGCCGAAGATCCACTTGTTGGAGATCTGCCGCGTGGCACCCAGTGCAGCGGCGGGTGCCGTGCTGGCCGGGCTGGCACTCGGCGCGTTCTGGGGCATGGGGGCGGTGTACGCGGCCTCGATTGGGCTGGATCGTGCCGGCATCGGCACCTTCATGGCGGTGACCATCATCGGCGGCGCGGCCCTGCAGTTGCCGATCGGTCGCCTGTCCGATCGTGGCGACCGTCGCAGCACGCTGGCACTGGTCGCTGCGGCCGGCGCCGCCACTGCCGTGCTCGTGCTGCGCTTCGAGAGCCAGGCGCACGCGTTGTTCTTCCTGTTCGGCGGACTCGCATTCGCGCTGTATCCGCTGGCCGTCGCCCATCTGCTGGACCGCCTGCCGGCCGAACAGCTGCTGGCGGGGTGCAGCGCCTTGCTGCTGCTCAATGGCATCGGTGCGGCGATCGGGCCTGCCGCGGCCGGTGCGCTGATGCAGCGTTTCGGTGCGGACGTGCTGCCCCTGTTTTTCGCCGGCACGCTGGGCGTGTTGGCCCTGATTGCCGGCGGCCGTCGGCTGTTCAAGGCGCGCCGATTGCTTCATCCGGGCCGGTTCCACCCCATGCTGCGCACCACGCCGACCGCGCTGGAAATGCTGCCCGAGATCCCCGACGCCCCCGAAGCCACGGTTCGCGATCCGCAGGCGAATTGATCCCGATCAATGCGGCGGTGGTTGGCGCGCCCTAGCCTGTGCGCCATGGGCATTGTCTCCCCTTCCCCCTTGTTCGATGCGGACCTGCTGCGGCGCTACGACACGCCTGGGCCGCGCTATACGTCCTATCCGACCGCACCGCAGTTCAGTGCCCGCTTCGGCGCGCAGGAACTTCGCGACCATGCCGATGCAACGAACCGGCAGCAACAGGCACGCCCGCTTTCGCTCTACGTGCATGTCCCGTTCTGCACCAGCCCGTGCTTCTACTGTGGCTGCAACCGGGTGATCACGCGCGACAAGGCCCGTGGCGAGCTGTATCTGGACTACCTGTATCGCGAGATCGCGCGGATGGCACCGCTGTTCGACAGCGGACGACCCGTCGAGCAGCTGCATTTCGGCGGTGGTACGCCGAACTTCCTGTCGCCGTCGCAGATCGCCGATTGCGTGGCGGAACTGCGCAGCCAGTTCAGTTTCGCGGCAGCGGCCAACATGGACTTCTCCATCGAGCTGGACCCGCGCTTCGTCAGCCCGCAGGACATCGGCGAGCTTGCGTGCATGGGCTTCAACCGCGCCAGCCTCGGCGTACAGGACTTCGACCCCAAGGTGCAGAAGGCCGTCAACCGTATCCAGGGCATCGAGGAGACGATGGCCATCGTCGCCGCATGCCGCGAACATGGCATGCGCTCGGTCAACATCGACCTGATCTACGGCCTGCCGAAGCAGACGCGCGAAGGGTTCGAGAGGACGCTCGGCATCGTGGTCGATGCCAGGCCGGACCGTGTCGCCGTGTACAGCTACGCGCACCTGCCGCAACTGTTCAAGCCCCAGCAGCGCATCGCCGCGGACGACCTGCCCGACCGCGAGGCCAAGCTCGCGCTGCTGCAATGCGCGATCGAGCGACTGGGGACGGCCGGCTATGTCTACATCGGCATGGATCACTTCGCCTTGCCGGGCGACGAGCTGGCGCGCGCCCAGGAGCGCGGCGACCTGCACCGGAACTTCATGGGCTACACCACGCATGCCGACAGCGACCTGATCGGCTTCGGCGTCAGCGCGATCAGCCACATCGGGGACAGCTTCAGCCAGAATCCGCGCGACATCGCCAGTTGGGAACGTGCCATCGACGAAGGCCGGATGCCCGTCTGGCGCGGCATGCCGCTCGACGCCGACGACGTGCTGCGGGCCGACGTCATCCAGGAGCTCATGTGCCATGGCCGGCTGGACTATGCGCGCATCGGCCGGCGCCACGGCATCGAATTCGCCGAGTACTTCGCCGATGCCCTGCCCCGCTTGCAGGCGCTGGCCGTCGATGGCCTGCTGACGTTCACGCGCGTCGGCTTCCAGGCCACGCCGAAAGGCCGCTTGCTGCTGCGTGTGATCGCGATGTGCTTCGACCGCTACCTGCCGGCGACAGCGTCGCCTGATGCGCCGCGCTTTTCGCGCACGATCTGAGCGCTGCCTTCAACGGCAGGCATCGTTGACGCGGTCGTCGAGCTTGCGGCTCGTGGCGAAGTCCCGTTTCAGGCCGAGTCGTGCGTAAGCCTGATCGCGCGCCTGCTTGGCCCGCGCGCACGCGACCGGGTCGCGATGCATCGAGATCACGGCGCCCTGCGCCGAGGCCTTCGAACGTCGTGAACCTGCAGGAGTGCGGGAAGGAGAATTCGCACGGGTCTGTACTCGCGAAGGGGCCGTAGAGGATACGGAGGCGGCAGGCGTCGGCGGGACTTCGGGATAGTCGCGCACCCATTCAGTGCGCTGTGCCGGGGTGCAGGGGGTGGACTGATACTGCGACTGCCCATCCGCACTGCGGCATTTGTGGATGGGATCGCTGCCCCACGTCGAGCTGCCGACCGCGACGAGGACACAGGCCAGCGCGAGGCGGACGGCGCACGAGGAGGATCTGGGCATGGCACGCATCCTTGCGATGGAGTCAGCAGCATCCCCGGTGAGTGGCCAGTCCGGCATCGGTCCATGTCGCAGCGCGTCGTCGGACTTCTCCGCATTCACTGTGCCGTCACCGGCAGCCGGGCAAGAAGAACGTTCACCCTTCTGGAGACGCGTCCTATGGCAGCGGCGTACCTGTACCTCAACGCGGTTGTCTATCTGCTGCTCGCGGCCTGGTGCACGCTGGCGCCGGCACGTACCGCCACGGCCGTGGGCTATGCCTCGCTGACCCGCTCCGGGCAGACGGAGTACCTGACGATCTATGGCGGCCTGCAACTCGGGCTGGCATTCCTGTTCGCGTGGTTCGCCTGGACGCAGCAGATGCGCACGGGGCTGGTGCTGGCGTTGGCGCTGTACGTCCCCATCGTGCTGTATCGCAGCGTCGCGCTGATGCGGTGGTGGCCCGTGGAAACCGCGACGCTCGCGCTCGCGGTGACCGAGTGGCTGATGCTGGCGGCGGCGGTCTGGCTCTGGTGGCAGGGCCGCCCGGCCTGACGCCGCTTCAGAAATTGATCGGCAGGCGCGCGGTGAAGGTCATGTCCGGCGTGTCGCGGGTAACGCCGACACCCAGGGCCACATTGAGCGACATACGGTCGCTGAAACGATAGGTGCCGCCCAGCAGCAGCGTGCCGAGCGTGGTGCGCACGGCGCCTGCGACGTCCTCGCCGTCCTGCTTCGTCTTGCCGACGATGCTGGTGTCGTAGCCGATGCTGATGGCCGCCTTCTCGTTCAATGCCAGGCCCATGCCGAGGTTGAAGCCGAGGATATCGCCCGCCTCGAGGTCGCCGAGGAACTCCGTCTGTCCGCCCAGCACGCGCCGCGATACGTCGCTGCGCTTGAAGTTGTGCAGGTAGCTGACGCTGCCGAAGAACACCACGGGATCGGATGGATACAGCCAGGTGACACCCGGCTGCAGCGCATTGAAGCCACTGCCGGTCGGCAGATCGAGGGGAAGACCGGTGCCGGTGGTGTTGGCCACGCAGCGCGTGACGCAATCGGTGGTGACGTCGAACAGGTCGCGACCGGTGCGGCTCTTGTAGCGCAGCCACGCGATGTAGAACGGCTTGTCGGCGCCGCCGCGGTTGAGCTGGTAGCGGCCCGTGACTTCCACGTCTCCCATGCTGCTGCCGCGTGCGTTGAACACGCGGTCCTGCGCGGAGCCGGTGAAGATCTCGCGGCTGACGGTGTCGCTGTGGATGTAGACGTAGGGCAGTTTGGCTTCCACTTCCATGCGCCGGCTGACCCCGTAGCGGCCGGTCAACGTGGCGACGGCGGTCGTGGTCTTCACCTGGCGCACGTCGATCAGGCCGATCAGGATCGCCGGGATGATGGTGTAGCCGACCAGCGCGACGCGGTCGTTCGCCGAATAGCCGTACTGGATGGCTGGCTCCAGCACGCCCTTGCCCTTGGGCGTCAGCACGCCGGGTTGGTCGAAGATCTGCGCTACCTCGGGTGGCCGCGAGTCGCTTTCCGGTGCCTGCCCGACGCGCTGCGGTGCAGGCGTGTCGCCCGCCGGGGATGGCGCCGTCTGCGCTTGCGCACTGCCAACCGGTGCATTGCGTTCCGGTGCACCCGTTTGCGCGACGACGTGGGGAGATGCGGGTGATGGACCGACCACGAGGTAGGTCGGCGTGGGAGCCGGCGCATCGCGGAAGGTCGGCGCCTGATTGAGCGATGGGACGATGACGGGCGCGGGAGCACCGCGTGCGCGCGCATTGGCCAGGATCTCCTCGTTCAATGCGTTCTGCAGACCGAAGATCTGCTGCTCCTGCGCATGCATCAGTTCGCGCATCAGCTGCAGGCGCTGGTTCTGCTCGTTGAGCTGCCGCTGTAGCGCATCCAGTCGCGCGTCGGCCGTGACCTCATACGGCTGCGCGGGAATCGGCGGCGTGGCAGGCAACGGCACGTCCTGCGCCCTCGCCTGCCCGGCCTGCATCCCCAGCCCGATGGCCAATGCCAGCGGTGCGACTTCAATCAGAGACGTCCCTTTCATGGTGTTCCCCTTGTCGTGTGCGATGGCCGTGCTGCGTGGCTGCTTCACGGCCCGCCGGGTGCGCGGATCAGCGCGTCGTTCAGTGCGCCGCTGGCATTGAGGTTCTGGTAGGCGCCCAGCGTGTCGACGCCGACGTCGATGCGGGTGACCGTGCGGATGTCCTGGTCGTCGAGCGTGTTCTGGATGACCAGACCGCCTGCCAACTGTGCAGGGTCAGCGCGGTTGCCCTCGCCGATCTGCACGATCAGTCCGCGATTGAAGTCGGCCAGCGCCTGTGCCTGTTCGGGCGTGATGCGCGCCACGTCGGGGATCTGCACCGCGATGCGCGCGGTCAGTTCGCCGTTGAGGAAGACGACGCGTTCGATGCCGAACGACAGCATCATGCCCGACGGCATCTGGAAGCCGCCGCGCATCTGGGCCAGTCGACCGGGATCCACCGGTTGCCATTCGGCGCCGAGGTCACCGCCCTGCCCGCGCGCGCCAAGCGGCGCCATCACTAGCGCCAGCATCATCGCGATGCGGCATGCGCCCAGCCGAGTTGCCTCCATGTCAGATATCTCCCGGACCGCGCCGCGGCACGGTGACGTTGCGCAGGCCATCGCGCTGGATTCCCATGTCGAGTGGCGCCGGAGGTGCGGTCTTCCAGTCGCTGGCCTGGTTGAAGCGGGCGCGCTCGCGCTGGTTGTGCACCACGAACATCACCCGGTTGTCCCACAGTGCTTCGAAGCGGGAGCGCGGCATCGCGCGCGTACCGCGCGCCGGATCGCCGAGCAGCACGCGCCCGTTGCGCAGCCCCTTCACGACGACGAAGTGGCGGTAGCCGCGGTCGTTGAGCAATACGATCGCCGGCACGTTCTCCTGCTGCAGCTTGTCGAGCGGCAACTCGAAGCCGTCCGCTTCGTACCCTTTCGAGCGCAGGTAGCGACGCATGTCCAGCAACGAGAACCCTTCCTTGCGGATGCGCGCCTGGTCGCCGTTGTTGTACATCTGCACGAACACGTCCACTTCGCTGACCAGATGCCCGTACTGGTGCGTCAGCAGCGTCGCCGTCGCGGCCGAGCCGCAGCTGAAGTCGTACTGCTGCGGCAAGGTGGTCTTGAAACGGGCCTCTTTCAGGCTGGTCAGGCGGACGCTGTAGGCGCCGCCCGGCACGCGCAGGTCGCTGGTGGCGGCGGAAGCGCCACCGAGGGTCGCGAACGCGCAGGCCAACGCGACGTGCGCCAGCCAGTACGCGCGTCGCGTGCCGCGTTTCATTGCGGGCCGCCCGCGAAGTCGACCGTCACGATCATCGCGTTCTGGATCAGCACGTTGCTGCCGGTGTTCTGGATGACCGTGTTGATGCCGCTGGCATTGTTGAACGCGCCGTCGGCGATGCTGTTGGAACCGCTGGTGATGTGGTGCGCCGTGTTGCCATCGACGGCGCCATCCACGTCGATCAGGTTGTCCACATGCGCGCCATCGCCGCCACGCAGACCGGACAGGCGATCGGTCGCGATGGCACGTCCCAGGTCGCTGACGACGACCTGCGGTACCTCCGCAGGCGTGATCCCGATGACGTGCGTAACGGATTGAAGGGTCGTGGTGGCGTTGTCATCCGCCCACGCGCCGCCGGCGGCGAACAGCCACCCGCAGGCGGCGATGCGCAGCCCGGCCTGGTAATGCGTATGCATGGTCAGTCTCCCTTGCCATGCGTCCACCGCGCCGCGATGGGGCGCCCCGCGTGAACAGCGGGGCGCCTTGCGTCCGCGCGGCGTGTCCTGGCAGCGCCAGGACACCGGCGGAACGCTTATGGACCTACGGTCAGGTTGGCCTGGACAGTGATGCCCTGCTGGATCAGCGAGGCCATGCCGCTGTTCTGCGCCGCCACCATGATGCCGGCCGCCGACTGCCCGACGCTGGTCATGTTGTTCGACATGTCGAACGCGCCTGCATCGACCGCGACGGAACCGCCCGAGCCGCCGGCACCGCCGGTCGCGCCGTTGCCGACGCCGCCGTTGCCGTCACCGCCCATGCCGTCACCGCCGTTGCCGACGCCGCCGGCACCACCGGTCGCACCCACCGCACCGCTGGCACCGTTCCCCGCCGTCGCATCGCCATTGCTGGCGCTGGATGACGCACTGCCGTTGGTGGCATCGCCATTGCTGGCATCGCCGCCGTCACCCCCGTTGCCTGCGGTCGCGGTCAGCGTACCGCCAGCGCCACCGGTGCCCGATCCGGCGCCACCACTGGCCGTTGCGTCGCCGCCCGTGCCGGAGCCGGCACCGCCGGTACCCATGCCATCGCCACCGGTACCGGTCGCGTCCCCCGATGTGCCGGCACCGGCTGTTGCGGTGCTCGCGCCACCGGTGGAGGTGGCATCCCCCGATGTGCCTGCGCCACCGGTTGCCGTCCCGTCGCCACTGGTGCCGTCACCGGCGCCGCGCTCGCGGACGTTGCCGCTGCCGGCACCCGCGTCACCACCGGATGCGCCCGCGATCGCGCCGGTGTCGCCACTGGCACTGCCGGCATCGCCGCCGGATGCACCGGTCGCACCACCGCCATCGCCGCCCCAGCC
>CAMPIO010000133.1 GCA_946886405.1 uncultured Pseudoxanthomonas sp. | reverse complement strand
GCGCTGTCGCAGCTGGCGAACAAGGCCGGCGTGGCCGTCGGCGACATCGAGAAGCTGGTCGTGTGGGGCAACCACAGCCCGACCATGTACCCGGACTACCGCTTCGCCACCGTCAACGGGCAGTCGCTGAAGGACAGGATCAACGACGCCGACTGGAACGCCAACGAGTTCATTCCGAAGGTCGGCAAGCGCGGCGCCGCGATCATCGAAGCGCGCGGGCTGTCGTCGGCGGCGTCGGCTGCCAATGCCGCCATCGACCATGTGCGCGACTGGGTGCTGGGCAGCAACGGCAAGTGGGTGACGATGGGTATCCCGTCCGACGGCAGCTACGGCATCCCGGAAGGCGTGATGTTCGGTTTCGCCGTCACCACCGAGAACGGCGAGTACACCATGGTGAAGGACCTGCCGGTCGACGCCTTCAGCCAGGCCGCCATCGACAAGACGCTGGGCGAGCTGGAAGAAGAACGCAGCGGCGTGGCGCATCTGCTGGGCTGATCGCGGGTTGCAAGCGAGACGGAAAACGCCGGGCCTGTGCCCGGCGTTTTCGTTTCGGGTGCGACGGAATGTCCCATGCGACCAAGGTAGGAAGGTCGCTGCCACGGTGCGGGACTATGCTGGCTCCAGTGGCTGCATCTGGGAGGATCGCATGGCATACGAAGATGTCTACCGGCGCTCGATCGAGCAGCCTGAGGCCTTCTGGGGCGAAGAAGCGAAGGCCATCCATTGGCACGTGCTGCCGCAGCAGGTGCTGGAGTACTCGCAGCCTCCGTTCCGTCGCTGGTTCGTCGGCGGCCAGACCAACCTCTGCTACAACGCAGTGGACCGCCATGTCGCCGATCGCGGCGACCAGCTGGCGCTGGTGGCCGTCTCGACCGAGACCGAGGTCACCCGCGAGATCACTTACCGCGAGTTGTACCGCGAGGTGAACGCCTTCGCCGCCGTGCTCAAGCGGCTCGGTGTCGGTCGTGGCGACCGCGTCGTCATCTACATGCCGAACATGGCCGAAGCCGTGTACGCGATGCTGGCCTGTGCGCGCATCGGCGCGGTGCATTCGGTGGTGTTCGGTGGCTTCGCCGCGCATAACCTGGCGCTGCGCATCGACGATGCGCAACCCAAGCTGCTGATCGCTGCCGATGCCGGCAGCCGCGGCGGCAAGGTCATCCCGTACAAGCCGCTGGTCGACGAGGCGTGCACGAAGGCCGTCACGCCACCCGCCAAAGTGTTGATCGTCTCGCGCGGCCTCGATCCAGCGGCAGCGAAGATCGCCGGACGCGATGAGGACTACGCTGCGCTGCGCGCCGAGGTCGGCGATGTGGACGTACCCGTGGAATGGCTGGAGTCGAACGAGCCGAGTTATCTGCTCTATACCTCTGGCACCACCGGCAAGCCGAAGGGTGTGCAGCGCGATGTCGGTGGCTACGCGGTGGCGATGGCGCTGTCGATGCGCACGGTGTTCGACGTAGGGCCGGGGCAGGTGATGTTCTCCACCTCCGACGTCGGCTGGGCCGTGGGTCACTCCTACAACGTATATGGTCCGCTGATCGTCGGTGCGACGTCGGTGCTGTACGAAGGCCTGCCGATCACGCCGGATGCGGGCATCTGGTGGGCGTTGTGCGAACAGTACGGCGTGCGCACGATGTTCTCCTCGCCGACTGCGATCCGCGTGCTGAAGAAGCACGACATCGACTTCATCAAGCGCCACGACCTGTCCGAGCTGAAATACCTGTTCCTGGCGGGCGAGCCGCTGGACGAGCCGACGGCGCACTGGATCACCGACGCGATCGGCAGGCCGGTGATCGACAACTACTGGCAGACCGAAACCGGGTGGCCGGCGCTGACGTTGCTGCCGGGCCTGGACATGAAACCGGTACGCTTCGGCTCGCCGGGGTTCCCGAACCTCGGCTACAAGATGAAGGTGATCGACGAAAGCACCGGTGAGGAAGTCGGCCCTGGTCAGAAAGGCGTGCTGGTGATGCAGCCGCCGCTGCCGCCGGGTTGCATGACGACCATCTGGAACGACGACGCCCGTTTCCTGTCCAGCTACTTCAGCCATTTCAAGGAACTGCTGTACAGCTCGCTGGACTGGGCGATCCGCGATGAGGACGGCTACACCTTCATCCTCGGTCGCACGGACGATGTCATCAACGTCGCCGGGCACCGCTTGGGTACGCGCGAGATCGAGGAGTCCGTGTCGGGTTTCCCGGCAGTCGCGGAAGCCGCCGTGATCGGTGTGGCCGACGAACTGAAGGGGCAGGTACCGGTCGTGTTCGCCACGCTGCGCCAGTCGACCGACGAACCCCACGAACGCGTGCAGGCAGCCGATGGCATGCGCCGTACCGTGGAACAGAGCCTGGGCGCGGTCGCGCGGCCGGCGCGTGTCTACATCGTCAATGCACTGCCGAAGACACGCTCCGGCAAGCTGCTGCGGCGCTCGCTGCAGGCGCTGGCGCAGGGCGCCGATCCCGGTGATTTGTCGACGCTCGACGATCCCAATGCGCTGGAAGAAGTGAGGCGCGCGCTGCTGCGCGGCCCGGACGTCGGCAGCTGAATCACCGCCTTGGAGGCAACGGCGCCGCCGGGTCCACGCTGCCATCGAGCGTCCACACCACGTCGCGGCCTTGCGGATCGCGGCTCAGCACGAAACGCGCGCTCGCGCCCGGCGTGAGCGGCAGTGGCGATGATGGTTCATCGTTCTCGCCGTCGTCGTTCGCTTCGATCATCGTGCGTTCGCCCGTATGCCCCGGGATCGGCACGATGAACAGCCCGCGTGCATCGATGCTGCGGCGTGCCTTCTTCGTGCCCAGGTCGCCGACATCGGCGATCGCGCCGTCGGTCTCCATCAACGGATTGCGGAAATTGACCAGCAGGTCGGCCTTCATCGGCGATCGGCCCGGCACGGCCAGCGTGCCGCCGCGCACCAGCAAGTCCGGCCACACATCGCCATTCTCCGGCAGCTCGCGATAGAGCGCAGGCGATACACCCTGGTGACTGCCCGTCGCGATGCTGTCCAGCGCCGCCACCAGGCCGAGGAAGTAGAGTTTGCGCAGGTGCTGCTTCTGCACGTCGCCTTCGATGCCGCCGGCTTCGATCAGCACGGTGCTGCTGCCCCACTGGGTGGTGAGGTCGCCGAACGCGCGCGGGTCGAAGGTCTCGTCCCATCGCGCGATATGGCCGGCGAGATACGGCTCCAGCGCGGCGCGGACGACGCCCGCCACTTCGATGGCGCGCGTGCGCACGTCGTTGACATCGGCGGCGTGGTTGTACGGCGGCGACAGCAGGGCGATGGCGGTGCCGCGGTCGGAATGGCCGGCACGGTAGCCCACGCGCTGGTCGTGCAGGTTGAAGCCGTAGGTCGGCTTCACCCGGTCGTACAGTGCCTTCAGCGTGCGCGCTTCCGGCGTGGCCAACATGCGCGCATCGCGGTTGATGTCGATGCCCTGCACGTTGCGGCGCTGGAAGCGCGCGGCGCCATCGGGATTGACGATGGGGAAGACATGCAGCGTGGTGTTCGCCCGCAACTGCTTCACCAGCGGATGGCCGGGATGCTCGCCAAGGAAGCGGAACAGGTCCGCCAGCGCCATCGTCGCCGTGCTCTCGTCGCCGTGCATCTGCGACCACAGCAGTACGGGGATCTTGCCGTCGCCCCAGCGCACATGGCGCAGGGGACGGTCCTCGACGCTGCGGCCGATCTCCTCGACGCGGAACCCGGGTGCGCGCTCGAGCAATGGCGTGGCGACCGACCACCAGTGTTCCGCATTGAACGTGCGGTCTTCCAGGTCCGCGACGCGCAGCTCCAGGTCGTACAGCGCATCGAGATCGGACAGCCACGCGGGAGGCGGCGGCATCGCGGTCGACGCGAGCGTTGTCGCGTCGGCACGTGGCATGTCGGTGTTCCGGGCGATGGTGGTGGGCGTCATCATCGTCAACAGCAGGCACAGGGCTAGGGTGGGGCGCATCACGGCAGCAGCAGAAGCGGTCGTTGGCAGGGTCGGCGCATGCGGCATCGATGTCAAATCCGCAGGCTGGCGCAGTGCGTGCGCGTCATGCAGGCGACGTCGGTGGCGTGATGCCGGTGTAGCGGGCGCGAGGGCGGATCAGGCCGCCCTGCGCCTGCTGTTCCAGTGCGTGGGCCAGCCAGCCGGCAAGGCGCCCCGCCGCGAACATCACCAGCGCGGGCGTTGCCGGCAGTCGGTTGAGGTGGCAGATCGCCGCGAGCATGAAGTCGATGTTCGGCCGCAGTCCACTGATCTCCTCGGTGGTGGCGATCAGGGTTTCCAGCGCGGCCATTTCACGTGTGCCGGCATGCCGGTCGCGTGCGCGCGCCAGCAGTTCCGCGCCGCGCGGGTCGCCTTGCGGATACAGCGCATGGCCGAAGCCCGGCAGGTCGTCGCCACGTTGCCAGCGTTGTGCGATGAAGGCGCGGGGAGAGGTCGCGTCGCGCGCGTCGGCGATCAACGCATAGGCGCGTGCGGTCGCGCCGCCGTGGCGCGGTCCGGACAACGCCGCCAGTCCGCTGCACACCGTGGCATGCAGGTGCGCGCCGGTGGAGGCCACTACGCGGGCGGCGAAGGCGGAGACGTTGAGTTCGTGGTCCGCACACACCACCAGGGCGGCACGCACCAGTTCGGCGAAGCCGTCGTCATCGGGATGCCACGCCTGCGCCAGCACGCGATGCACCGGTGCGGCAGACGGTGGTCTCGCCACCAGCAGCGCCGCATTGTGGCGCAGCAGCCCGGCCGCGATCTCGTGGCGTACGCGGGGCGCCGAACTGAAAGAGTGCAGCACCCCCAGCGCCAGCAGCGGAATGGTCGCCATGGCCCGTTCCAGCGGCGGCAGCGAGGCGTCTGCGGCGAGCGGCGCGACGACGGCAGGCCATTGCGTCAACGCGGGCGTCGCGAACGGATCGTCGGTGCCGCCGTCCCACAGTTGTCGTGCCACGTCTTCCAGCGTCGCGCCCTCGTGCACCATCGCGATCGCCGAGCGGCCCCGGTAGTAGGGGCCATCAGGCCGGATCAGCGAGATACGCGTTTCCAGCACCGGCAAGCCGCGATCCAGACTCTGGGCCGCACCGCGCGCCGCGCCGCGGCCCACCTGTTTGCGCTGGGCCAGGCGTTCCACATCCTGTCGCAGGTACAGGCGGCTGCGATGGTCCTTGCCGGGGCGTGATTCCAGCAGGCCGCGGCTGACGTAGGCGTACAGCGTGGCCTGGCTGATGCCGAGCAGGTGGCAGGTCTCGCGCGCAGACAGGAGATCGGTGGAGGCGGCCATGCGGAAATATTGATTCGTTCGATCAAGATTGATCAACCCTGCGGATGGTGCCAGATTTGCGTCCCGAAGAGGGGCGTACCCTTCACGCACCTCCGGCACCCGGCCCCAACCCCGGGTCCGCTCGCTGATCGAGAGGAGTCAATCGCATGAGCACCCCATCCGCCGGCGCGAAGTTCCGCGCCGCGCTCGCCGCCGAATCGCCCCTGCAGGTGATCGGCGCCATCAACGCCAACCACGCGTTGCTGGCCAAGCGCGCCGGCTACCGGGCGATCTACCTGTCCGGCGGCGGTGTCGCCGCAGGATCGCTGGGCCTGCCCGACCTGGGCATCAACACGCTGGAAGACGTGTTGATCGACGTCCGCCGCATCACCGATGTCTGTGACCTGCCGCTGATGGTCGACATCGACACCGGCTTCGGTCCCAGCGCCTTCAACATCGAGCGCACCGTGAAGTCGCTGATCAAGGCCGGCGCCGCCGCCTGCCACATCGAGGACCAGGTCGGCGCGAAGCGCTGCGGCCATCGTCCCGGCAAGGAAATCGTGTCCGCCGGCGAGATGGTCGACCGCGTGAAGGCGGCCGCCGATGCGAAGACCGATCCGGACTTCTTCCTGATCGCGCGCACCGATGCCATCCAGGTCGAAGGCGTGGACGCCGCCATCGAGCGCGCCATCGCCTGCGTCGAGGCCGGCGCCGACGGCATCTTTGCCGAAGCCGCCTACGACCTGCCCACCTACCAGCGTTTCGTCGACGCGGTGAAGGTACCGGTGCTGGCCAACATCACCGAGTTCGGCAAGACGCCGCTGTTCACCCGTGACGAACTCGCTTCGGTCGGCGTGGCGATCCAGCTGTATCCACTGTCGGCGTTCCGCGCGATGAACAAGGCCGCCGAGAACGTGTACGAAGCGATCCGCCGCGACGGCCATCAGCAGAACGTGGTCGACACCATGCAGACCCGCGAGGAGCTGTACGACCGCATCGGTTACCACGCGTTCGAGCAGAAGCTGGATGCGCTCTTCACTGCCAAAAAGTAGCCATATTCCTTCTCCCTTTGGGAGAAAGTGCCCGAAGGGCGGATGAGGGTACGGCGAAGTCAGTGATGTCCGAACCACTGCGGACTTCGCCGCACCCTCACCCCAACCCCTCTCCCGGTGGGAGAGGGGCTTTACATCATCAAGAGGTGTTGACATGTCAGACGCTGCCGTTCCCTTCAAACCGAAGAAATCCGTCGCCCTGTCCGGCACCGCCGCCGGCAACACTGCGCTGTGCACCGTCGGCCGTACCGGCAACGACCTGCACTATCGTGGTTACGACATCCTGGACCTGGCCACCACCAGCGAGTTCGAGGAAGTCGCCTACCTGCTGGTGCACGGCAAGCTGCCCAATCGCGCCGAGCTGGCCGGTTACAAGGCCAAGCTGAAATCGCTGCGCGGCATTCCTGCCGCGGTGAAGGCCGCGCTGGAGGAACTCCCGCCGTCGGCGCACCCGATGGACGTCATGCGCACCGGCGTGTCCGTGCTGGGCTGCGTGTCGCCGGAGAAGGACGACCACAATCACCCGGGCGCACGCGACATCGCCGACAAGCTGATGGCCTCGCTGGGTTCCATGTTGCTGTACTGGTACCACTGGAGCCACAACGGTCGCGCGATCGACGTGGAGACCGACGACGACTCCATCGGCGGCCACTTCCTGCACCTGCTGCACGGCGAGAAGCCGAAGGACAGCTGGGTGCGGGCGATGCACACCTCGCTGATCCTGTACGCCGAGCACGAGTTCAATGCGTCGACCTTCACGTGCCGCGTGATCGCCGGCACCGGCAGCGACATGCATTCGGCCATCGCCGGCGGCATCGGCGCGCTGCGCGGCCCGAAGCACGGCGGCGCGAACGAAGTGGCCTTCGAAGTGCAGAAGCGCTACGAGTCGCCGGATGAGGCGGAGGCCGACATCAAGGCGCGCGTGGAGCGCAAGGAAGTGGTGATCGGCTTCGGCCATCCGGTCTACACCACCGGCGACCCGCGCAACGATGTGATCAAGAACGTGGCGAAAGATCTTTCTGCCGAGCAGTCGAGCATGAAGATGTACGACATCGCCGAGCGCCTGGAATCGGTGATGTGGGACATCAAGAAGATGTTCCCGAACCTCGACTGGTTCAGCGCCGTCAGCTATCACATGATGGGTGTGCCGACGGCGATGTTCACCCCGCTGTTCGTGATCGCCCGCACCAGCGGCTGGAGCGCGCACGTCATCGAGCAGCGCATCGATGGCAAGATCATCCGCCCGAGCGCCAATTACACGGGGCCGGAAGACCTGGCCTTCGTGCCGATCGACCAGCGCTGAGG
>CAMPIO010000132.1 GCA_946886405.1 uncultured Pseudoxanthomonas sp. | reverse complement strand
ACAAGATCACCGAACACAAGTACGACATGGTCGTGGTGGGCGCCGGCGGCGCCGGACTGCGCGCAACCTTCGGCCTGGCCGCCAAGGGCCTGCAGACCGTCTGCCTGACCAAAGTCTTCCCGACCCGCTCGCATACCGTGGCGGCGCAGGGCGGCATTTCCGCCGCGCTGGGCAACATGGGCGAGGACGACTGGCGCTACCACTTCTACGACACCATCAAGGGCTCGGACTGGCTGGGCGACCAGGACGCCATCGAGTACATGTGCCGCGAGGCCATCCCGGCCATCATCGAGCTTGAGCACTACGGCGTGCCGTTCTCCCGTACCGAAGAGGGCAAGATCTACCAGCGCCCGTTCGGCGGCATGACGACCAAGTTCGGCGAAGGCCCGCCGGCACAGCGCACCTGCGCCGCCGCCGACCGCACCGGCCACGCCATGCTGCACACCCTGTACCAGCAGTCGCTGGCGCACGATGCGCGCTTCATGGTCGAGTACTTCGCGCTGGACCTGATCTTCGACGAGGAAGGCGCCTGCCGCGGCGTACTCGCCCTCGACATGGCCACCGGCACGCTGCACCTGTTCCGCGCCCACGGCGTGGTGCTCGCCACCGGCGGCTACGGTCGCGCGTACTTCTCGGCGACGTCGGCCCACACCTGCACCGGTGACGGCGGCGGCATGGTGATGCGCGCCGGCCTGCCGATGCAGGACATGGAGTTCGTGCAGTTCCATCCCACCGGCATTTACGGTGCGGGCTGCCTGATCACCGAGGGCGTCCGCGGCGAAGGCGGCATCCTGCGCAACAGCAACGGTGAGCGCTTCATGGAGCGCTATGCCCCGCACTACAAGGATCTGGCATCGCGCGACGTGGTCAGCCGCTCGATGACCATCGAGATCCGCGAAGGCCGCGGCGTGGGCGAGCATAAGGACCACATCCTGCTCGACCTGACCCACCTGGGTCCGGAAGTCATCAACGAGAAGCTGCCCGGCATCGCCGAAAGCGCCCACATCTTCGCCGGCGTGGACGTGACCAGGCAGCCGATCCCGGTCATCCCCACCGTGCACTACAACATGGGCGGCATCCCGACCAACTACCACGGCGAAGTCGTGCGCAAGGTCGGCGACAACCCGGATGCGGTTGTTCCCGGCCTGTACGCGATCGGCGAAGCGGCCTGCGTATCGGTGCACGGCGCGAACCGCCTGGGTTCCAATTCGCTGCTCGACCTGGTGGTGTTCGGCCGCGCGGTCGCCAACCGCTGCGCCGAGACCATCAAGAGCGGTTCGTCGCACAAGCCACTCGCCGGCGATGCCTGCGACAAGGCGCTGTCGCACCTGGACAAGCTGCGCAACGCCAACGGCGATACGCCGACGTCGGTGATCCGCGACAATATGCAGCGTACGATGCAGGCCGATGCCGCGGTCTTCCGCACCAGCAAGACGCTGAAGGAAGGCTGCGACAAGATGGCCGACATCTTCTCCAGCTTCCAGGACGTCAAGGTCAGCGACCGCTCGCTGATCTGGAACTCGGACCTGATCGAGACCTACGAGCTGCACAACCTGCTGTTGAGTGCGGTCGCCACGATCAATTCGGCCGAGCAGCGCCACGAGAGCCGCGGCGCGCACGCGCACGAGGACTTCCCCGAGCGCGACGACGTCAACTGGCAGAAGCACACGCTGGTCAATGTCGCCGACGACGGCCAGTGCAGCTTCGATTTCCGTCCCGTGCACATGTACACGCTCAGCAAGGACGTGGATGTGGTGCCGCCCAAGCCGCGCGTTTACTGAGCCGGGAGACCTGACACATGGCCGAATTTTCACTCCCGAAGAACTCGCGCGTCACCAAGGGCAAGCACTTTCCCGCGAAGGGCGCCAAGAACGTGCGCACCTTCAAGGTGTACCGCTGGAACCCGGACGACGGCGCCAATCCGCGCACCGACACCTACGAGATCGATCTCGACAAGTGCGGTCCGATGGTCCTGGACGCGCTGATCAAGATCAAGAATGAAGTCGACCCCACGCTGACGTTCCGCCGTTCGTGCCGCGAAGGCATCTGCGGTTCGTGCGCGATGAACATCGACGGCACCAACACGCTCGCGTGCACCAAGGCCATCGGCGACTGCACCAAGGCGGAAGTACCGATCTATCCGCTGCCGCACATGGACGTCGTTAAGGATCTGGTCCCCGACCTGACCCACTTCTACGCGCAGTACGCCTCGATCAAGCCTTGGATCCGTACGCAGACCCCCGCGCCGCCGGATCGCGAGCGCCTGCAGTCGCCGGAAGACCGCAAGAAGCTGGATGGCCTGTACGAATGCATCCTGTGTGCGTGCTGCTCGACCAGTTGCCCGAGCTACTGGTGGAACGGCGAGCGTTACCTCGGCCCGGCGATCCTGCTGCAGGCCTACCGCTGGATCATCGATTCGCGCGATGAAGACACCGGTGCGCGCCTGGACGATCTGGAAGATCCGTTCAAGCTCTATCGCTGCCACACGATCATGAACTGCGCGCGGACCTGCCCGAAGGGCTTGAATCCGGCGCTGGCGATCGCCGAGATCAAGAAGTTGATGATGGCGCGTCGCGCCTGACCGCATGAGCAGCGCATCCACCACGGCGATCCTCTGGCCCGCAGTGGCGATGGCGGGCCTGACCTTTCTCGTGTGGGTCAGGCTGTACCAGCTCCGCCTGGGCGAAATGGCCCGCAAGCGCATCGATGCGCAGGATCTGGCCAATGCGGCCGATTCGGTGCGCCTGCTGGTCGACACGCGCGCGTCGGACAACTTCCGCAACCTGTTCGAGTTGCCGATGCTGTTCTATGCCGGCGTGCTGCTGGCCGCGCAACTCGGCGTTTCCGATGCCGCCTCGCTCGCGCTGGCCTGGGCCTTCGTCGGGCTGCGTGCCGTGCACAGCATCGTCCACTGCACCTACAACCATGTCATGACCCGCTTCGTGGCCTATGCGCTGGCGACGCTGGTGCTGGCAGCGTTCTGGATGCGCGTCGCGCTGGTGTTGGCCGCCGCATGAGCGACGATCCCGAACTGAAGCGCATCCGCTGGCGCTGCCGCCGAGGCATGCGCGAGCTGGACCAACTGTTCGGCCGCTATCTCGACCGCAGCTGGGCGACGGAATCCGAGCCGCAGCGCGTGGTTTTCCTACGCCTGCTCGATTGCGAGGACGATAAGCTCTGGCGCTGGTTCATGGGCTATGAGCAGTGTCCCGATGCGGAACTCGCCGCGCTGGTCGAACGGATCCGTCAACTGCCGGCTTGAGTGGCGTCCTTCGCGCCTACTGCAGGCGGCACTGATGATGCTGGGTGTGTTGGGCGCGGTCTCGGTTCTGGCCAGCGAGATGCCACGGCCGTTCGCCTGGCCAGTCGGCATCGTCGCGTTGGGGTACGGCGTGTGGCTCGCGCGCAGGGAAGGGCGGAAACCCCACTTGGCCTTCTGGTTTCCCGGCAACGAGCGGGCGTCGACCGTCGACGGCGAGCCGATGCACGAGGTGGGCCTTCGCTGGCGGGGACCGCTGGCGTTTCTCCGTTGGCGCGAGCGTGCCGGGGGACGCTGGGGTCACGCCGCCTGGTGGCCGGATACGTTGCCGGCCGCACAGCGGCGTGAACTCCGGCTTGCTGCGGGCGACGGGAACGCTGGGCGGCATCGGAGGGATCGGGCACCATAGGCCCATGTTCAAGCCCATCCCTGTCGCCATCGGCCTGCGCTATCTCCGCGCCAAGCGCCGCAACGGTTTCATTTCCTTCATCTCGCTCGCGTCGGTCGTCGGCATCGCGCTGGGCGTGATGATCCTGATCACCACGCTGTCGGTGATGAGCGGCTTCCAGCGCGAGATCCGCGACCGCCTGCTGCAGGCCACTGCCCACGCCACCGTGATGGGGGCGGGTGAGGCGATGCAGGACTGGCCGCATGCGACGAAGATCGCGATGGAAGATCCGCGCGTTTCCGGCGCAGCGCCGTTCATCCATGTACAGGCGATGTTGTCCGGCAATGCGGATCCACAAGGCGCGCTGATCACCGGCATCCTGCCGGGCGAGGAGCCGAAGGTCTCGGTAATCGGCGACAAGATGAAAGCGGGCAAGCTGGATTCGCTGCAGCCGGGCGAGTTCCACATCCTGCTCGGACAGGAACTGGCGGCCTGGTTGCGCGTCGGTGTCGGCGACAGCGTCGTGGTGACCGCCGGTGACTTCCAGGGCACGCCAATGGGCGCGATGCCGAAGATCAAGCGCTTCACCGTCAGCGGCATTTTCTCGGTGGGCCACAACGACGTCGACCGCAACCTGGCGCTGGTGCACATGGGCGACCTGCAGCGCGTGTTGCGGATGGGCGAGGGTGTCACCGGCGTGCGCATGAAGCTGCACGACATGTACCAGTCCTGGGAGGTCGCGCGCGACTTGGCGCTGCGGCTGCAGGGTCCCTACCGCATCAGCGACTGGACCAGCGAGAACGCCAACCTCTACCACTCGCTGAAGATGGAGAAGACGGTGATGGGCATCCTGTTGTCCTTCATCATCCTGATGGGCGCGTTCTCGCTGGTGAACTCGCAGGTGATGCTGGTGACCGACAAGCAGGCCGATATCGCCATCCTGCGCACGCTGGGCCTGACGCCGCGCGGCGTGATGCAGGTCTTCATGGTGCAGGGTCTGCTGATCGGCGTGATGGGTACGGTCCTGGGCGTGGTCGGCGGCATCCTGCTGACCATCAACCTGGAATACATCCTCGCGGCCATCGAAGCGGTGTTCAAGGTGACGCTGCTGCCGCCGGACGTGTACTACATCACCGGTCTGCCCTACGAACTCAGTGGCAGCGAAGTGGTGGTGATCGCCGCCGTGGCGTTGACGATGAGTTTCCTCGCCACCCTGTATCCCGCGTGGCGCGCTGCCCGCACCCAGCCTGCTGAGGCGCTGCGCTATGAATGACGCGATCCGTTCCGCTGTCGTCCACGCCGAGGCGCTGGGCAAGACCTATGCCGAGGGCACGCTGCGTACGCCCGTGTTCGACGGGCTGGAACTCAACGTGCAGCCCGGCGAGACCGTCGCCATCGTGGGTGCGTCGGGTGCCGGCAAGAGCACGCTGCTTCATCTGCTCGGCGGCTTGGACACGCCGACGGCAGGCGAGGTGTATGTCGCCGGGCAGAAGATGTCCTCTTTGTCCGATGCCGCGCGCGGCCAGTTGCGCAACCGTTCCCTCGGCTTCGTCTACCAGTTCCACCACCTGCTGCCCGAGTTCACCGCGCTCGAGAACGTCATGATGCCGGTGATGCTGGGTGGCGTTGGCGCTGAAACGGCGTCCGGCAAGGCGAGGACATTGCTGGAGGCGGTGGGACTGGGCCATCGCCTGGCCCACAAGCCGGGCGAGTTGTCCGGCGGCGAGCGTCAGCGGGCCGCGGTGGCGCGCGCCCTGGTCAATCAGCCCGCCTGCGTGCTGGGCGACGAGCCGACCGGCAATCTGGACGAGAAGACCGCGGCCACGGTGTTCGAGCTGATGCTTGAACTGAACCGTGCACAGAAGACCAGCCTGGTGCTGGTGACCCATGATCGCCGGCTGGCGCGTCGCCTCGACCGCGTGCTGGAACTGCACGAAGGCAAGCTGCGCGAACTGGCTCACGACGCAGTCTGAGTCACGGCGGCAAGATCGCGCCGCCGTCCGGTATCACGCGGTGCGCTTTCGTGGCATGCGTGCGCCGATCCACGTTGCCAGCCATGCCATCGGCAGGTAGGCCAACGCCAAGTCGCAGGCCTTGAACCAAGTGGGCGCGGGGATCATGACGCTGGCGGCGATGCCGCCACACAGGAACAGCACGCCGATCACCCAGGCGAACGTGGCCTTGCGACTGCCGGCGATCCAGTACGCCACCCATGCGCCGACCAGCGTGCCCAGTGCATGGGCGAGGAACGGAGCGATGAAGTGCCGTGGTTGCAGCAGGGGCATGGCATGTTGCAACCCTTCGGCCGTCGTCATGTCCACGCCCGGCGGCGGGGGAACCAGGGCAGGCCCCAGCATGACGATCGCCATGTTGGCGAGGCTGCCGAGCACCAGGCCGGCGATGACAGCGGCGATATTGCGCAGGATGATCGGCATGAGGCGGCTCCCCGGAGGTGTCGCCGGGATCTTACGCCTGTGGGCGCGTCAAGCTGCGGTGGCGTGGACGCGTCGCAGCGGCGCTGCAGGGCGGGTCCGATCGATGCGGCTTGGATGAACTGTCAGGCCGCCCCGTCTGGAACGAATCCTGTCGCATGCAGCGTTGCAAGAGGCTGGAACAGCGGGCTGGGCAACGCCGACCAAGGAAACCATTGCCATCCCGTGCATTTCTCCGGCTCGCAGGTCACCGGATCGCCGGCGTCGCTGCGGGCGACGACAAACAGCGTGACGTAATGCTTGCCTTCGGAAGCGAATACGTCACTCGTGTAAGGGGCGGGCGCGACGTTGTCTATCTCAAGGCCCGTCTCCTCACGGACTTCTCTCGTCGCACATGCCGCGACGCTTTCACCAAATTCGAGATGTCCCCCTGGAAGCGCCCATGCGCCGGCACCGTGCGAGCCCATCCTGCGTCCGAGTAGAACCCGTCCGTTGCGCATGACAATCGCACCGACACCGACACGTGGCATTGCTGGGTTCATGGACGTCTCTGGGATCTCGCGGGGGATACGGACACTCGTGAGGGTTAGGTCAGGGTGTCCACCAAACCGTAGGAACTACCGGTTCGGCTTGAATGAATTGTTAGGCGCCGCCACACGGAGCGGATGCGCTGGATTGTCACGGATGAAAGCCTCAACGTCAGCCAGTCTATCCGGAAGCGAAGGGCCGTTAGTACTGCGATAGCTGAAAAAGCGGAAACCTGCAGCGAACAGAGCTTGTACCTTTGCCCATTGCTCAAGGTCTTTGACGGGTGGCGCTTTGAACGAGCGGCCCATCTCGTGGATTGTTCCGCCGCAGCTGGGGCAGACAGCCGAATAGTCCTGGCGAGGGACGACCTTGAAGCTCTTGCGGCAGTCAAAGCAGGCATGGGCAATCAAGTACTTTGGACCTGGCATGTGATTCACCTGCAAAGGCGCCTAACACCAGAGTTAAGCCGACCCGCGAAGCGGGTTCGGCTTGGACGATTTGTTATGCGCGCCAAGGTAAACCCGAAGCCGACGGCCCGCAACGGCTGCGCTGCACCAGGGAACACGGACAAAGCATCCGCAGGCCCGGAATAGGTCGAGGCCAGCAAAGACCGAAGTCGACAGTGCCGCAAGTCCGAAGGTCATAAGCCATCCTTTGCCGAGCGGCACGAACGCGATGCGTCCGAAGCCGAGTGAAGCGAAGTGCGGAACTGCCAGTCGTCCGGATGAGTCAGCGAGCGACCAACGCCGAAGCCAGCGGTAGAGCGGAAGTCGCAGCGTCACCGAAGCCGACAACACCAACACGCCAACCCACGCATAACACCGGAATTAAGCCGACTTGGCCGCGCTAGCGGACAAGTTCGGCTTGAATGAATTGCTATGCCCCATTTGCGGCGGACCTTTTTGAGCGCCATGCAGCCAAGGCTTGAATGACGTGCTGCAGCCTAGCGACCTGCTCCTGGGAGAGGGGCGCACGCTTGGCCCTGCGGAGTATGGACTCAAACATGTAGCCAGACCGGAAGAAATAGGGGCGAAGCTCAAGGAAGCAGATGGCAGCCTCCATAGACTCGGGGTCACCAGCCACGATGCGGTCTAGCGCCCCCTCAAGGCCACCGGGAAATGCCAGTTCGTTGTATCTAGAGTGGAAGATCTCGCAGGCGCGCTCCCACGGCAGTTTCTACGAAAAAGTGGACACCGATGCTCTAGCGGCACTGCTCGAACTCCACCGGTGA
>CAMPIO010000131.1 GCA_946886405.1 uncultured Pseudoxanthomonas sp. | reverse complement strand
GGCAACGAGGCCTGCGAGCGGTTCAGCTTCTACGGGATGCGCAACATCCTGGTGCCGTTCCTGATCAGCTCGGTGCTGCTGGGCTATCTGCCTGATGAAGCTTCGCGCAATGGTGCGGCGAAGGACATTTTCCACAGCTTCGTCATTGGTGTGTACTTCTTCCCGTTGCTGGGCGGCTGGCTGTCGGACCGCTACTTCGGCAAGTACAACACCGTCCTGTGGTTCTCGCTGATCTACTGCGCCGGCCACGCCTGCCTGGCGTTGTTCGAGAGCAATGCCACGGGCTTCTATACCGGCCTGTTCCTGATCGCATTGGGATCGGGCGGCATCAAACCGCTGGTGGTGACATTCTGCGGCGACCAGTTCGACCAGACCAACAAGAGCAAGGCGAAGATCGTCTTCGACGCCTTCTACTGGATCATCAACTTCGGCTCGTTCTTCGCCTCGCTGCTGATGCCGCTGGTACTGAACAGCTGGGGTCCGGCGTGGGCATTCGGCATCCCGGGCATCTTGATGTTCATCGCCACGCTGATCTTCTGGGCGGGACGCAACAAATACGTCAACGTGCCGCCGTCGCGTGGCGAGGATCCGGACTCGTTCCTCAACATCGTGCGCAGTGCGTTGCTGGTCAGGGGATTCGGCGCAGGCACGCTGGTCGCGGCCGTCGGCATGGTCGGCGCCGTCGTGATGCTGGCGCTGTGGGCGCTGAAGTTCGCAGGCGTCGGCATCTGGCCCGAAGCGTGGGGATTCGTGATCACGGCGTGCCTCGCGTTGGGCGCGATCATCGCCGGTATCGGCCTCGGTGCCTCGCTGCAACTGGAACGCGCGCGCGGTCTGCACCCGGATGCCGCCATCGAGGGCGTGCGGTCGGTGCTCCGCATCCTCATCGTGTTCGCACTGGTGACGCCGTTCTGGTCGCTGTTCGACCAGAAGGCCTCGACCTGGGTTATCCAGGGCCGGGATATGGTGATCCCCCACGACGCATGGTGGTGGCCCAGTCGGCTGGTGAAGGACGCCACGCAGATGCAGGCGCTGAATCCGTTGATGGTCATGCTGCTGATCCCGTTCAACAACCTGGTGCTGTACCCGGCGCTGCGGAAGCTGGGTTTCAACGTCACGGCGTTGCGCCGGATGGGCTGGGGCATCGCGATTTCCGCTGTGTCGTGGGTCGTTGCCGGCGCGTTGCAGTTGCAGATGGACGATGGCCAGCAGGTCTCGCTGGCCTGGCAGACGCTGCCGTACCTGTTGCTGACCTTCGGCGAAGTGCTGGTGTCGGCGACCGCGCTGGAGTTCGCCTACAGCCAGGCACCGATGGCGATGAAGGGCGTGATCATGGCGTTCTGGTACCTGACGAGCACCTTCGGCGGCCTGTGGGTGCTGCTGACCAACGCCAGCGTCCGTGATCCTGCGATGATCGGCTGGATCCAGGCGCAGGGCTGGACGGAGAACGCCTTCCTCATGTTCTTCTTCGCCGGGTTCGCCTTCGTGGCTGCACTGGCGTTCGCGTTGTATGCACGGACGTACCCGATGCAGGACAACTACCGCACTGCGGTCTGAGGACGAGGATGAGTGCCCCCATCACCCTGCTGCTGATCGCGGCTACCTGCGTGGTCAGCCTGATCGCCCTGCGCACGCCGTCGCTGCTGATGCGCCTGATCCTGTGGCCCCCGGCCATCGATCGCCACCGCCAGTACGACCGGCTGGTGACGTACGGCTTCATCCACGCGGATATCTGGCACTTGTTCTTCAACATGTTCACGCTGTTCTTCTTCGGTCGCCACATCGAAGGGTGGATGTCGGAACAGAAGGGTCCCTGGGTGTTCCCGGTGTTCTACTTTTCGGCGCTGGTGGTCTCGATCCTGCCGACCTACCTGAAGCACCAGAAGGACCCCAACTACCGCAGTCTGGGGGCATCCGGGGCGGTATCGGCGGTGCTGTTCGCCTTCATCATGCTGGCGCCATGGGCCACGATCGGCGTGTTCTTCATTCCCATGCCGGCCATCGTGTTCGCCGTGCTGTATATCGCCTACAGCATCTGGATGGACAAGCGCGGCGGCGACAACATCAATCATGGCGCACATCTCGCGGGTGCTGCCTACGGCGTGTTGTTCCTTGTGGTCATGGATCCGGGCGTGGTGAATCACTTCCTGCAGGAACTCTCGCGGCCCTCGTTCGGTTAAGCCCGCATTGCAGCTTTGCTCACCTGCATTGAAGGTGGGCCATGCTATCCCGGTGCCGTGTCCCACCCGTGGAGAAGCGCATGGCGACCCGCAAGCCAGCAGCCAAGAAGGCAGTCAGGAAAGCCGCCAGGAAGACGGCGGCCAAGAAGGCATCTGCCAGCAAAGCCGTGAAGAAGGCCCCGACCAGGAAAGCTGCGGTCAAGAAGGCGACCGCGAAGAAAGCCGCCACCAGGAAAGTTGCGCGCAAGACGACCAAACAGGTCGCGAAGAAGACAACAACACGCGGCGTAGCCAAGAAGACGACCGGCACAGTCGCAGCGAAGAAGGCGCCAGCCAAGAAGGCTGTCAGCAAGGTCGCTTCGAAGGCGGTGAAGAAGATCGCTGGAAAGGCGGCGACGGCGCGCAAGGTGCCCGCACGTCAAGCACCCGCGAAGAAGGCGGCTGTGCGCAAACGTGCTCCCAGGAAGATCACCCCGGCTCAGGCATTGGCCACTGCGCGTGCGCTGCTCGAACAGAAGCATGAGCACGATCGGCAGCCCACGCCGTGGCAGCAGTTGGACCATGACGGACAGGAGGGCGTGCCGGCACCGGGCTTCGTGTCGAACGAAGCGGCTGGCAAAGCGATGGAGCTGCATGCTGCGGAAAGCCGGTTGAAAGCTATCCAGGGCAGCGCGGGGACACAGGATCGTCGCAACCAGGGCAAACGCGATCGCCGCGGCGAGTAGCGAGCCGCGTCGGTGTGTCGGTGAGGAGGGGTTCTGTTCTGCCTGCATCGACGATGCAGGTGGGACGGGACTCCGACGCGGCAGTCACACCCGAAGGCGGACCCCTGCGCCGCGCCGGAGCACCCGATGAAGGCGTTGCTGGCGAATCAGTCCATCAACGAGTGCACGGCGTGCACACCGGCGGTCTCGCTGCCGGAATAGGCCGACATAAGGCGCTCGTACACGGCATTGTTGAGGCGTTCAAATTCCCACGCGTCCGTGTGGCCGGTCACCGTAAGCTGGAACAGACCTTCCAGCAGGGTGAAGTCGTTGGCATTGGAGACGTCGGGCAGTGCGTCGATCAGGCTCATGGCGGAACTCCGAGATGCAGGTCTATGGTCCGTACCAAGCAGCAATCGTGCCAACTTTGAAAACGCGATATCGATCACGCTCGCGACCCTCCGCGGCCCTTTCACAAGCATGAATGTGACGCGCTGCGTCCAGTTTTGCCTCGGGCCTGGCTGGGCATTGGGTCACAATGTTGTTGAGCCCCTTGCCACGGAGACGCCATGACCGGCGACCTGACTTCTCTCGACCTGCATCACGACCCGGCTTCGCATCGCTTTTCCACCCGTCTGGACGGGCACGAGGCCGAACTTGTGTATTCCCTGCGGGGCGGGCGCATGGTCATCGAGCACACCGGGGTGCCCGACGCGATTGGGGGGCGGGGTGTTGCGGCCGCGTTGGTCAAGGCGGCGCTCGACCACGCGCGAGGACAGGGCTGGCGCGTCGTACCGGCGTGCTCGTACTCCGCCGCCTACGTTCAGCGGCATCCTGAGTACGCTGATCTGGTAGATGCGTGATGGTGATGGAGGACCGTGGTGACGCGGCCTAGAATGACGGGCATCACACTCGGAAGGAGCCCGAACGTGTCATCTCCCCCCCTGTCCCGCAACGTGGCCTGCCAGGCAGGCCTCGTCCTGATCACCGTGCTCGCGCTGGCCGCCTGCAAGCGCGAGTCCACGCCGGCAACCGCGTCGAGCGAGCCGCACCCCCCCGTGACCACGCCTTCAGAACCGGTGGGCGCACCGGTCGAACTGAAGGATGTCATGGAGACCAACGACCGGTATGTCGTAGGCATCAGCTATCCCGCGACCATCAACCGCTATCCCGGCCTGGTGAAGGCGCTGTCGGCCTACACCGAGGCCGAACGCGCCGAACTGATGGAGGCCGTCGAGGCCTTCGGCAACGACAAGCCGTCGGCGCCGTACGAGCTCTCGCTGGCGTTCGAGCAGGTCGTGGAGACTCCGCAGATCGTCGCCGTGGCGGCAGATGGCAGCCGCTACACCGGCGGTGCACACGGGCAGCCGCTGATCGCACGTTTCGTCTGGTTGCCGCAACAGGACATGCGCCTGACGTCGGCAGCGCTGATTCCCGAGGCCAAGGGTTGGCAGGCCGTCAGCGATTACGTGCGCGAACATCTGCACACGGCGGTGGTGAATCGCGCGGACGAGGATGAGCTCGCACCCGTGGACCGCGCCGCGCTGATCAAGAGCACGTTCCGGATGATCGACGAGGGCACCGAGCCCGAAGCCGCCAACTTCAGCGAGTTCGTCCCCGTCCTGGATGCCGCAGGCCGGATCACGGCGCTTCGTTTCGTTTTCCCGCCCTATCAGGTAGGCCCGTACGCCGACGGCACACAGACGGTCGACGTGCCCGCCACCGTGCTGCTGCCGCATATCGCTCCGGCTTACGCAGAGCTTTTCGCCCGCTGACCGCCATGGCGCACACCCGCTTCGAGCACAGGATCGCAGACCTGTTGGCCGGAGCGGATGTGCGGATCGACGGCAATCGGGCGTGGGACATCCAGGTCCACGACTCCCGCTTCCCTGCCCGCGTGCTGGCGCAGGGGTCGCTGGGCCTTGGCGAAAGCTACATGGAAGGGTGGTGGGATACCGCATCACTCGACGGCCTGCTGTTCCGTCTGCTCGCGGCGCGCGTGGACGAGAAGGTGCACGGTGCGGGTGAAATCTTCGATGCGCTGCGCGCCCGACTGACCAATCTGCAATCTCCGCGCCGCAGTGGCGAGGTCGCGCGACTTCACTACGATCTTGGCAACGATCTCTACGCCGCCATGCTGGGCAGCCGTCTGGTCTACAGCTGCGCCTACTGGCGCGATGCCGGCGATCTCGATACCGCGCAAGAGGCCAAGCTTGATCTCGTTTGCCGCAAGCTCCGCCTGGGGCCCGGAATGCGGGTGCTCGACATCGGCTGCGGGTGGGGCGAGGCGCTGAAGTTCGCCGCGGAGCGCTACGGCGTGGAGGGTGTCGGAATCACGATTTCGCGCGAGCAGGCGGAGTATGCGCGACAGTTGTGTTCGGGCTTGCCGGTCGAGATCCGCGTGCAGGACTACCGCGAGTTGCACGAACCGTTCGATGCCGCGTTCTCGCTGGGGATGTTCGAACATGTGGGTGCGAAGAACTACTACGCTTATTTCGACGTCGCCCACCGTTGCTTGCCTTCCGAAGGCCTGTTCCTGCTGCACACCATCGGCGGCAACCGCTCGGTGCAGAGGACCGACCCGTGGATCGCACGCTACATTTTTCCCAATTCGATGCTGCCGTCGGCGGCGCAGATCACGCAGGCCGTCGAGGGACGGTTCGTGCTCGAGGACTGGCACAACTTCGGTGCCGACTACGACCGCACGCTGCAGGCGTGGCGGGACAACGTCGAGGCGGCCTGGGAGGCACTGGGCACGCGCTACGACGAACGCTTCCGCCGGATGTGGCGGTTCTACCTGGCGGCCTCCATGGCCACCTTCCGCAGCCGCCGCTCGCAGCTGTGGCAACTCGTGCTGTCTCCGCAGGGCGTACCGGGTGGCTACATCGCGCCGCGTTGAACTGCGACCGCACAAACGAAAAGAGCAGGCCGTAGCCTGCTCTTCGTCGGTGTGTCGCGAAAGGCGTCAGGCCGGAGGTGCGGCAGGCAGCTCGCGCGCGTTGAAAATGCGCTCGATCACTTCTGCCAGCTCGTCTTCCGAGAACGGCTTGGTCAGATAGGCCTTCGCGCCCTGGCGCAGGCCCCACATGCGGTCCGTGTCCTGGTCCTTGGTGGTCACCAGGATCACCGGGATGTGCTTGGTGGTGGCCTCGCGGCTCAACGTGCGGGTGGCCTGGAACCCGTTGAGGTTCGGCATCACCACATCCATCAGCACCATGTCCGGCAATTCGCGCTTGGCGACTTCAACGCCGGCGGCGCCGTCTTCGGCCGTGATGGATTCGTGCCCCAGCTTCTCGACAATGCGCTGGATGCCCAACAGTTGCGACGGTGAATCGTCGACGATCAGAATCTTTGCCATGAATATCCCCAGTGTTCCCCGGCACCGATTTTAGACCTTGTCCGTGACAACACAATGGGCTGGGCGGCCAACGGACAACGTCCGTCGTGCTGCCGCTGCCGTTCATCCCATTCGCACCAGCGTGCGTCCGAACGAGCGCCCGTCCAGCATGGTGCGGAACACCTCGGGGAGCCCGTCCAGCGTGGTTTCGCGCGTGCAGATCGTATCCAGATGCCGGGGCTTCCAGTCGCTGGCCAGGTGCTGCCAGACCTGTTCGCGGATGTCGCGCGCAGTGCCGGCGGAGGCGACGCCCAACAGCGACACGCCCCGAATTATGAAGGGCATCACAGTTATGGGGAGATCGGCGGTGGCGGCGAGGCCGGCGCTCGCGACATTGCCGTAGGGCGCCGTCTGCGCCAGCAGGCTGACCAGCATCGGGCCACCGACGTTATCGAGGCCGCCGCCGAAGCGTGCCGACTCCATCGGACGCGTGGTCGCCAGCGCGTCGCGGCCCAGTACTTTGGTGGCGCCGATCGATGTCAGGTAGGCCGCGTTCTCGGGCTTGCCGCTGACGGCATGCACCTCGAAACCCGCCTTGCTGAAGATGTCGACGGCCAGCGAGCCGACGCCGCCGGTCGCGCCGGTGACCGCGAGCGGACCAAGATCCGGCGTCTGCCGGTTTTCGCGCATGCGATGCAAGGCCAGTGCGGCAGTGAAGCCGGCCGTGCCCAGGATCATGCTGTCTCGCAGGCTCAGGCCGGCGGGCAGGGGAATGACCCACTTCGCATCGAGACGCGCGTACTCGGCGTAGCCACCGTCGCGGGTTTCACTGAGTCCGGAGCCAGTGACCAGGACGGCGTCCCCTTCCTTGAAGGCGGGATCGGTGGAGGCCACCACGTGGCCCGCCACGTCGATGCCACCGACCAGCGGAAACTTGCGCAGGATCTTGCCTTCGCCGGTTCCGGCGAGCGCGTCCTTGTAGTTCACCGACGAGTAGGCGGTCTTGATGACGACTTCGCCTGGGTTGAGCGCGTCCAACGCGATGGCTTCGAGGCCGCTGCGGTAGCCGACGGCGTCGTTGTGGATGCGGAAGGCGTTGAACGGGGTGGACAGGGTCATGGAAGGGCTCGTTCAATCAGATTGATGTCGGGATACAGATCGCGCCATATCGGGTTCGCATCCTCGATGAGTCGGATCTTCCAGACCCGTTTCCACGCTTTCAGGGCCTTCTCGCGCAGGATCGCAGAATCCATCCCTACGTGAACCTCATACCAGACCAAAGTATGGACGTGGTAGCGCCGCGTAAAGCCATCCACGTAGCCCTGCCTGTGCTGCCAAACCCGCCCAGGGAGATCAGACGTGACGCCAACATAGAGCGTGCCGCGTGGCTGGCTCGCCAGGATGTAAACACAGGGAGTCCGTTCCCGGGGCATGAGTGTGTCCTTCGTTGATCTTGCGCGAGCTCCATAACTGTATGTCGGATTCGGTCATTTCAACAAAAGCTGGAATGCATTGCCTTGAGTGCTCAGGGTCGCCGATCAAGCGCAAATGGGTCCCAGCGTTCGCTGGGACGACGGCGCGAAGTAGCCCGATGGGCATGCATACGTAACTCGTCATTCCAGCGAAGGCTGGAATCCATTGCCCGCGAGTACTCAGGGTCTGCG
>CAMPIO010000130.1 GCA_946886405.1 uncultured Pseudoxanthomonas sp. | reverse complement strand
CCCAGCAGAACGCTGCGCTGGTGGAAGAAGCCACTGCTGCCGCCCGTTCGATGGAGGAACAGGCACATGCGCTGAGCGATGCGGTGTCGACCTTCCGACTGGAAGGCCACGGCAGTGTCGCCCGCCTGGTGCAGGAACGCGTCACCCGCATCGCCGCCGGCGGCGCACCCCGTGCGGTATCCGAACCCCACGCCTACTGACCCCGCTAAAGAAACCCCGCCCGGGGCCGATCTAGGCCTTGACCGGTTCCGCCCCGGGAACCCCGACACCCTTACCGGCTGCAACAGGAGCCCGACGAATGAGCGACAAGAAGACCCTGGCCGCGGCGACCGCGGACGAGTTCCTCAGCTTCACCCTGGGAGACGAGCACTACGGCGTGGACATCCTGAAGGTCCAGGAAATCCGCGGCTACGACTCGGTGACCCGCCTGCCCGACGCACCGGACTACATCAAGGGCGTCATCAATCTGCGCGGCACCATCGTGCCGGTGATCGACCTGCGCCTGAAGCTGCGGCTGAAGGAAGCACGCTACGACGCGTTCACGGTGATGATCGTGTTGAATGTGGAAGACCGCGTGGTCGGCATCGTGGTCGACAGCGTGTCGGACGTGATCGCGCTGAACGCCGAACAGATCCGCCCCACGCCGGAATTCGGCGCCAGCGTCGACACGCGCTTCATCTCCGGCATCGGCACGGTGGACGAACGCATGCTGATCCTGCTCGACATCGAAACCCTGATCGACAGTGCCGACCTCGGCCAGCCACTGCCGGAGCAGGTCGCCGCCTGACCCGACGCAGCCGCCCGAGTCACGCGATGCGCAACCAGACCGCGGACCGCAAGGCCCGCGGTCTTTTCGTTGCGGGGACCGGAACAGGCGGCCTGCACCTTTCGTCGCATGCGTCATTGCCTGACTGAAATTCCGCCGCCTGCGGCCGATAAAAGGGAGGAGGCACCCCGCGCTCCCTTCTTCCCCGCCGCGTGACACCCCTGCCGTACGAGATCGCCATGACGTCCAACACCCGCATTGCCGCTGCCCTCTCCCACCTGCCGCTGAAGCGCCGGTTCCTGATCCAGACCGCATTGGTCGCGGTCGGCACCATCGCCCTCGCTGTCGTCGCAGCCCGCATGCAGTACCTGGACCTGACCGGGACGCGCCAGGCCGGCCTGAAGGCGCAGACCGAGATGGCACTGGGCGTGATCGAGGGTTACGCGCAACAGGCGAAGGCCGGCACGCTGGACGAAGCCGACGCGAAGGCACGCGCCCTCGCCACCCTGGCCACGATGCAGGCCAACAAAGGCGTGGACTACTTCTTCGTCACCGACGAGGCGCCGACCATGTTGATGCACCCCACCCGCCCCGACCTGGTCGGCAAGCCGCTGGACGACGTGCTGAGCCCGGACGGCAAGCGCATCTTCCCGGAGTTCGTCCGCGTCGCGCGTGCCGGCGGCGGCCATGTGGACTACAGCTGGGCGAAGGCCGGCGAAGAAGATCCCGTGCCGAAGACTTCGTACGCCGCGCTGTACCAGCCGTGGGGCTGGGTGATCGGCACCGGTGTCTACATCGACGACACGCAGGCACAGGCACTGCAGTTCACCCTCATCATGACCATCGCCGGGGGCCTGCTGGTGCTGTTGAGCATGGTGATCGGCTGGGTCATCGGCCAGTCGGTGCTGGAACCGGTGGCGCGTGCGCTGGCCGCGATCAAGGGCGTCTCCCGCGGTGACCTGAGCGTGCGCACCGGCCGGCATGGCCGCGACGAAGTCGGGCAGATGCTGAAAGCCACCGACGACATGGTGCACATGCTGGAGCGCTTCTCGCACGAGACCCGCGACATGATCCGCCTGCATGCCGCCGAGGACATCACCCATCGGATGCCGGAGGATTTCCCCGGCGTGTATGGCGAGCTGGCCGGCGGCATCAACACGATGATGTTCGAACACCTGGACGCGTTCCGCGACGCGATCGGCATCCTGGAGCGCTACGCCAGCGGCGACCTGAGCCAGGATGCACGCCGCCTGCCCGGCACGCGCGCGTTCCTGCACGAAGCAATGGATGCGGCCAAGCAGAGCCTGTTGGCCATCAACGGCGAGATCAAGCGGCTGGCCCAGGCCGCATCGGCCGGCGACTTCACGGCACGCGGCGACGAGGCCGGCTTCCGTCACGACTTCCTGCAGATGGTGCAGGGACTGAACGCGATGATGGCCACCAGCGACCGTAACCTCGCCCAGCTGTCGTCGCTGCTGCGCGCCATCGCCGATGGCGACCTGACCGCGCGCATGGAAGGCGACTTCCATGGCGTGTTCGCCACCATGCGCGACGACGCCAACGCCACCGTCGCCCAGCTGACCGACATCGTCGGCCGCATCCAGGAGGCGTCCGGTTCCATCAACACCGCTGCCGGTGAAATCGCCTCGGGCAACAGCGACCTGTCGCGCCGGACCGAGCAGCAGGCCGCCAACCTGGAAGAAACCGCCGCCTCGATGGAGGAACTGACCTCCACCGTGCGCCAGAACGCCGAGTCGGCCCGCCAGGCCAACCAGCTCGCCATCGGCGCCGCGTCGGTCGCCTCGCAGGGCGGCGACGTGGTCGGCAAGGTCGTCACCACCATGACCGACATCGAACAGTCGTCGAAGAAGATCGCCGAGATCATCTCGGTCATCGACGGCATCGCCTTCCAGACCAACATCCTGGCGCTCAACGCGGCCGTGGAAGCCGCGCGTGCCGGTGAGCAGGGCCGTGGCTTCGCCGTGGTGGCTTCCGAAGTCCGCACCCTGGCCCAGCGTTCGGCCAATGCGGCCAAGGAGATCAAGGGCCTGATCGAGACGTCCGTGGACAAGGTGGCCGATGGCTCGGCCCTGGTGAACCAGGCCGGCGCGACGATGGCCGAGATCGTATCCAGCGTGCAGCGCGTGACCGACATCATGGCCGAGATCTCGGCCGCCTCGCAGGAGCAGAGTGCCGGTATCGAACAGGTCAACCAGACCATCACCCAGATGGACGAGACCACCCAGCAGAACGCTGCGCTGGTGGAAGAAGCCACTGCTGCCGCCCGTTCGATGGAAGAGCAGGCGCATGCACTGACGGCGTCGGTGGCCGTGTTCAAACTGCAGGCCACGGTCAGCGTCCCGGTGCGCAAGGCGACCGTTGCAGTGGCCGTGGCCGCACCGAAGCCGACGGTCAAAGTCGCGACCCGCAAGCCGGCGGCGCGCAAGCCCGAACCGGTGCTGGCCGACGGCGACTGGCAGGAATTCTGAGACCTCACCGCCCCCCTGTCCCTCCCGTGACCGCGTTCAAGTAATCAGGACACCGGCCGCTATGTCACTTGAAGGCATTCCACCCTGGCCCCCGATGACCGTCGCACTCCTTGCCCACGACGAAGCCTGCCGCCCGACGCTCGTGCACCGCGAGGACGCCGCATGCTGCGCCGCACGCTGAATGCGCTGGCGCCATTGCGCGACGCTCAGGCACCGGCCGGGCCTGCGCCGGACAGCCTCTGGCACGTGCTGGAGCAGTCGGTCGACGCCGCGTTCGTCATCGACGGCCGTCACCGCGTGGTCCTGTTCAATCCGGCGGCGGAAGCCTTGTGGCAGTGCAAGCGCGAGGACGTGCACGGCGTGCCGTTCACCCGCCTGCTCGCGGAGACGCAGGCCGGCAGTACCGCCGAGCTGACGCTGGCCGCGCTGTCGGGCAGCCATCGCGATGCGCTGCTGGTGCGTGCGGACGGTAGCGAGAGTGCGTGTTCGGTCTCGATGTCGAAGGTGGTGATAGGCGACCAGGTCTTCCACACCGCCTTCGTCCGCGACACCAGCGACCAGCAGCGGCAACTGGCGCGCCTGCGCCAGCTGTCCATCGTCGTGGACAGCAGCGACAACGCCATCTTCATCAGTTCGGCCGACCGCGAGGTCGTCTACGTCAACAGCGGTTTCACCCGCATGCTCGGGTACCGGCTGGAAGAGCTGCGCGGCGTGCGTCCGTCGGAGTTGTTGTCCGGCCCCCATACGGACGGTTCCCTGGACGAGCGGATCAGCCGCGCGATCGACAACGGCGAAGGGCTCCAGACCGAAGTCCTGCTGTACACCAAGGCCGGGCGCCCGCTATGGCTCTCCACCGCGATCAATCCCGTGCACGACGAGGACGGCACGCTGCTGGGACTGGTCAGCGTGCTCAGCGACATCACCCAGACCAAGATGCACCAGGTGCTGCACAACAAGGTGCTGGACGCGCTGGTGCACGAGTGGAACGTGGCTGACGTGATGACCCTGATCTGCCGCGAAGTGGAGCACATCGCGCCGGAGCTCACGGTGTCCATCATCACCGTCGACAACGAAGGCCTGATGCATGCCCTCGCCTCGCCCAGCCTGCCCGAAGCCTGGGCGCGCAAGATCAACGGCCTGCCTATCGGCCCGCGCGCCGGCGTGTGCGGTGTGGCGGCCTGGCGTGGCCGCGCGGTGCTGGTCAAGGACATCGCCAGCGACCCGCTGTGCGCCAACACCCGCCACCTCACTACGCCGCTGGGCCTGCGTGCGTGCTGGACGCACCCGATCAAGTCGAGCAGCGGTCGCGTGCTGGGCACGCTGTCGTTCTACTACCGCGAGAACCGCGGACCGGACGAACTGCACGAGCGTCTCGCCGACACCTGCCTGCACCTGTGCTCGCTGACGCTGGAGCGCGAACAGACCAATGAACGCGTGCACCAACTGGCGTTCTACGACACGCTGACCGGCCTGCCGAACCGCATCATGTTCAGCGCCAAGGCCGAGCAGGCACTGGCCAACGTGGCGCAGGCCAACGGCACCGCAGCGGTGGTCTTCATCGACCTGGACCGCTTCAAGCGGGTCAACGACGCGCAAGGCCACGCTGCGGGCGACGGGCTGCTGCGCGACGTGGCCGCGCGCCTGAGCGAAGAACTGGGCGGCATCAACATCGTCGGGCGCCAGGCCGGCGACGAGTTCGTGGCCGTGCTGCCGATGTGCGGCACCGAACAGGCCGGCAGCGTCGCCGAGCGCCTGCTGGGCGCCATCGCCGCGCCCACCACGGCGGGCCTGATGACGCTGCATCCCAGCGCCAGCATCGGCGTGGCGATGTTTCCCGACGACGGCCGGGACATCGACCTGCTGGTGCGCCACGCCGACATGGCCATGTACCGCGCCAAGCGCGATGGCGGCAGTAGCTTCCGCTTCTTCAGCCTGGACATGAACCGACTGGCGCAGGAACGCGTGTCGCTGGAAACGGCACTGCGCGATGCCTTGAAGCTGGACCAGTTGGACCTGCACTACCAGCCGCAGGTCGGAGGCTGCGAGAGCCGCGCACTCTATGGCGTCGAAGCGCTGCTGCGCTGGCACCATCCCGATCTCGGGGTGATCCCGCCCTCGCGCTTCGTTCCCGTCGCCGAGGAATGCGGACTGATCGCCGACCTCAGCCTGTGGGTGCTGCGGCGCGCCTGCGCACAGATGGCCGACTGGCGTCGCCGCGGCATCGATATCCCGCGCGTGTCGGTCAATGTCTCCGCGATCAATTTCCGTGACCCGCACCTGTCGCTGCAGATCTCCGACCTGCTGGACGAGCACCACCTGGTGCCGGGCGACCTGACGCTGGAGATCACCGAAAGCGTCATGCTGGACCCGGATCCGGACGTACTCGAGAACATCGAGGCCATCTACCTGCTCGGCGTGCGCCTGTCGCTGGACGACTTCGGCACGGGCTATTCCAGTCTCAGCCACCTGCACAGGCTGCCGATCAGCGAACTCAAGCTCGACCAGAGTTTCGTGCGCGACATCGACACCAGTGCCATCGCGCGCACGTTGACGTCCTCGGTGTTGCGCATCGGCGAAAGCCTCGGCATGAAAGTGGTGGCCGAGGGCGTGGAAACCGAATCCCAGCATCGCTTCCTTACCGAACAGCGCTTCCCCGTCCTGCAGGGCTACCTGTTCTCGCCGCCGCTGCGACCGGGACCGCTGGAGCAGTGGCTGCAGACGCACCCGCATGCGGCCGTGCGTGATGCCGATACCCTCGCAGGCAACGTCGCCACGGCCTGATGCCACGCGTTGCGTCGCGCGTCTGCGTTGCGAAGTGTGATGCACCTCCCATTCGCATGCATCGCTGCCACCTGAACCATTCAACCTCTCAAGTTTGACGGCGCGGCGCCGATCTCAGGCGGTGAGTGTTTCCCACTATCCCTGCCCATCCGGAGTTCCTGGCATGAAGATCGCATCCGTCCTGACCCTGTCCCTCGCCGTTGTCGGCGCCGCCCTGCTGATGCCCGCAGCGCCTGCCAGCAGCCAGTCGCAGATCGACAACGCGATCCCCGCCGACATGGCATCGCGCTTCACCGGCAAGGCCGGCACCGTCTGCGGCAAGGTCGGCAAGGCCCGCTTCGCCGAGAACGCCGAGGGCACGCCGACCTTCCTCTACATGGGCGGCAACTTCCCGCGCCATACCTTCACCGCGCGCATCCCGGGCGACGCCCGCGCCAAGTTCAAGCCGGCCCCGGAAGAACTGGAAGGCAAGGACGTCTGCGTGATCGGCACCATCGAGCGCGACCAGTCGCGCGCCGAGATCGTGGTGAGCTCGCCGTCGAACCTGAAGCTGGCCACGATCCGCTGATCCGCTTCACGGGCAGGGCGCGATGCCCTGCCCAGCCCTGGTTGCCACTGAGAGCGGCGCGGAGCGCGCCCCGGTAAAGGAAAAGAATCCCATGCAGCGGATCAAGAACCTCAAACTGACGACGAAGATGATGCTCGCCTTCGGCGTCGTGCTCGCCCTGATGCTGGTCCAGGGCATCGCCGCGTTCGTCGGCCTCAATTCGTTGAACGGCGTCACCACCGACGTCACCGGCAACGTGCTGCCCAGCGTGAAGGCCGCAGGCGACCTGCAGAGCCTGCTGGGCGAGTACAGGACCACCTCCTACCGCCAGCACGTGCGGGCCAGCGATGCCGTCAAGGCCGACGCCAAGACACAGGCGGCGCAGACCGAGAAGAAGATCGAACAAGCGATCAAGGACTACGCCAGGCTGGTGGCCAGCCCGGACGAGAAGAAGGCCTATGACGCCTTCGTCAAGGAATGGAAGGGCGCCCGCCAGTCCTATGCCGACGTCCAGGAAATGCTGGACCTCGGACTTCCCGACGATGCCGTCGACGCGTTCATCGGTTCCACGCGCGACCAGCACCGCAAGGCGCTCACGGCCATCACGGCCCTGATCAACGTCGTCGACCTGCAGGCCAAGGCGGCCAGCGCCGACGCGGACAGCACGTACGCCGCCTCGAGCACGCTGATGATCGTCATGCTGCTGGTCGGCATCGTGGGCGGCCTGGCGCTCGCCTGGTTCTTCGCCCGTGCCATCGCCAATGCCGTCGGTGAAGCCGTGCGCGTGGCCAACGATGTCTCCGCCGGCAAACTGGACGGCAAGATCGACACCAGCCGCGCCGACGAAGTCGGCCAGCTGCTCACCGCCATGCAGCGCATGCAGACGCAGGTGCAGTCGGTCATCGCCGCGCAGAGCGAGATGGCCGCCCGCCACGACGAGGGCCAGATCAGCTACCGCATGGACGACAGCGCCTTCCCCGGCGAGTACGGCCGCATGGTGCGCGACACCAACGCGCTGGTCGCCTCGCACCTGCAGGCGATCGGCGATGCGCTGAAGATCATGCAGCGCTACTCCGTGGGCGACCTGAGCCTGGACATGCCCAAGCTGCCCGGCGAGAAGGCCAACCTGACCGAAACGATGGACGCCACCAAGGCCAACCTGTCGGCGATCAACGGCGAGATCAAGCGCCTGGCCATGGCCGCCTCGTCCGGCGACTTCAGCCAGCGTGGCGACGTGGACAAGTACCAGTACGACTTCCGCGACATGATCGATGGTCTGAACCAGTTGATGGAGACCACCGACGGCAACCTGGCCGAAGTGTCCGAACTGCTGCAGGCCATCGCCCGCGGCGACCTGACCGCGCGCATGGAAGGCGACTTCCATGGCGTGTTCGCCACCATGC
>CAMPIO010000129.1 GCA_946886405.1 uncultured Pseudoxanthomonas sp. | reverse complement strand
GTCATCGACGTAGCGGATCATCGCGCACACCATCATGGCGCCGACGTAGGCCGGCAGCGTCAGCCCGGCGGCGGACAGGCCTGCGCTGACGCCGGCACCCGCCCACATCGCCACCAGGATGACCACGATGCTCTTCAATGCAGCGGACTCGCGCGTTGCGAAGTCCGGCGTGTCGCGTGCGCCCGTGGGTTCGGCGGCGGATTCATCGGGCTTGCCCAGGCGCACGCCGCCAAACAGTTTGTGCCGGCGGATCAATATCGTGGCCACCGGGCCGCCGATCAGTCCGCCGCACACGATGCCTGCCATCGCCGAGGCGACGGCGATCGATTCTGCGCCGGTGACGCCGGCCTGTTCGAACAAGGGTGCGAAGGCCAGGCCGGTCGCCGGTCCGCCGGTCAGCGTGGTGGAGCCCGCCAGCACGCCGAACAGCGGATGCAGGCCGAACCCCATCGCCACCGCCATGCCCAGCAGGTTCTGCACGACGGCGAACGCGGACGCCAGCAGCAGGAACACCAGCACCTGGCGGCCGCTGAGTTTCAGCAGCGCGACGCTGGCATTGACGCCGATGGTGGTGAAGAACGCGATCATCAGCGGCGCCTGCAGGCTGGTGTCCAGCGTGAACAGGGTGACGTCGCGGCTGCGTGCGGCCAGCACCACCAAGGCCACCGCGAGACCGCCGATGACCGGTGCGGGCAGGTTGTAGCGGGAAAACAGCGGGACCACGCGACACAACGCATAGCCGAGGAAGAGCGCCAGACCCGCGAACGCCAGCGTCTGCACCGCATCGAGCTCCAGCATGCTGCCCCCGCAACCGATGGAAGAAGGTCGAGCATAGTCCAGCGGCAAGGGCTTGTGCCGGCCACCGTGTGCGCTGGGCTAAAGTGTGAGCCAGGGAGGGACGCATGCACGCCGATATCGCCCATCACGCCGCGCTCGACGCACGCCTGGTCAAGGCGGTGCGTGGCATCAAGCTGCTCAGCCTGGCCAGTTGGCCGGCCGACGTGCAGGCGCCGTTCCTCGATGGCGTCGCGCGCGGCCAGCCGCAGCTGCCGGTGATCGCCTACCCTCGGCTGGACTTCACCGAGGCGCGGCGCGAACTCGCCGCCATCGCCGCCGCCGCCGATGAGGCGCATCCGCTGGGGTGCTACCTGCGCGAGTCGGTACGCAGTTGGGACATCGCGGCACAGCTGCTGGAAACGCTGGGCACGCCAGCGGTGACCACGCATTCGATCGCGCTGTTCGGGACGCCGGAAGCCTGCCTGCCCGGCGACGGTCCGACCACGCGCGATGCCGCTGGCCATTTCATCGCGATTGCCAATGAGCTCGACCATGAGCTGCTGTCGCCCGAGGAACAGATTCCGGTGTCGGCGACGGCCCTGCAGTTGCAGTTGCAGGCGGACCTGGACGATTTTTTCGACGGCCGCGTCATCACCGTGGAGCTGGACCGCAACCTGATCGCGAAGGCCGCCGCAGGCGCCACCCGTATCCGCCTGCGCCACGGTGCCGCCTTCAGCGACTACGACCGCCGCCAGCTGCTGCAGCACGAAGCGCTGGTGCATTCGCTCACCGCGTTGAACGGCCGCGAGCAGACCGTGCTGCCGAGCCTGGCGCTGGCCTCGCCGCGCGTCACCGCCACGCAGGAAGGGTTGGCGACCTTCGCCGAACAGATCACCGGCAGCATCGACATCGAACGGATGAAGCGCATCAGCCTGCGCATCGAGGCGGTGGCGATGGCGCTGGCCGGCGCCGACTTCATCGAGGTGTTCCGCTACTTCACCGACGCGGGGCAGAACCCCGCGGAGAGTTTCTCGTCCGCACAACGCGTGTTCCGCGGCGTGCCCACCTCTGGCGGCGCGGCGTTCACCAAGGACACGGTCTACCTGCGTGGCCTGATCGGTGTACACACGTTCTTCCGCCGCTCGCTGCAGCAGGACCGGCTGCGGGTATGCCGTCGCCTGTTCGCCGGCAAGATGACGCTGGAGGACGTGGGCATGTTCGAGCCGATGTTCGACGCCGGCGTGCTGGTGCCGCCGCGCTGGCTGCCGAGTTGGGTCAGTCGCGCCAACGGCCTCGCCGGCATGCTGGCGTTCTCGCTGTTCGCCAACCGGATCCGCCTGGACAAGCTGTCGACGGACACCTAGCCGGAAAGTGGTAGGCGCGGCGCGCGCCGCCGGTGGCACACTGGCGGCATGAGCACGACGATCCTGGTGGCCGACGACCATCCGCTGTTCCGCGCCGCCGTGATCCACGCGCTGCGCGAGGCGCTGCCCGGCGCCACCGTGGTCGAGGCCGCCAGCGCCGCCAGCCTGGGCCAGGGGCTCGACGCACGGCCCGATGCCGACCTGGTGCTGCTCGACCTGACCATGCCGGGCGCCCACGGCTTCTCCGCGCTGCTGCACGTGCGTGGCGAACATCCGGAGGTGCCGGTGGTCGTCATCTCGTCGAACGAGCACCCGCGGGTGATCCGGCGTGCGCAGCAGTTCGGTGCCGCCGGCTTCATTCCCAAGTCGTCGCCGGCCGAGACCATCGGCGAGGCGGTGACGGCGGTGCTCGACGGCGGCGCGTGGTTTCCGCCACTCACCGTCGAACGTTCGGAGCAGGACGCGGCGCTCGCGGCGCGCCTGGCGCAACTGACGCCGCAGCAGTTCCGCGTGCTGCTGTGCCTGGCCGATGGCCTGCTCAACAAGCAGATCGCGCACGAACTCGGCCTGGCCGAGAACACCGTGAAAGTGCACGTCACCGCGATCCTGAAGAAACTGGAATGCCACAGCCGCACGCAGGCGGCGGTGCTGGTGAAATCGCTGGAACCGGAAGGTCCGCCGCTCGAATGAGGCTTAGCCCAGCCAGGCCGGCAGCTGCATCGCCAGCGGCACGGTGGCGGCGGCGGCGAGTGTCTGCCACGTCACCAGCGAGGCCATCAGCGGCGCATCGCCGCCCATCTGCCGCGCCATGATGTACGCGTTGGACGCGGTCGGCAGCGCGGCGTAGAAGCAGGCCGCCGTCGTCACCGCCGCGCTGGCATCCAGCCACCGGCACAGCAGCACGGCCAGCAGCGGCAGGGCGAGCAGCTTCAGCGCGGAGGTGGCGCCCAGCAGCAGCGGACGCACCTCGGCGCGCCGGAACTGCAGGCCACCCCCCACGCACAGCAGTCCCAGCGCCAGCGCGGCATCGGCGAGGATGTCGAGCGTGGCCGCCAGCGGTACCGGCAGCGGCAGGCCGCTGAGGTTGAACAGCAGGCCGGCCAGCGTTGCCAGGATGATCGGATTGCGCGCCAGTGCCCGCGCGATGCCGCGTGCACTGGCATCGCCATGGCCCCAGACCGCGAGCGCGATCACCGCGATGACGTTGACCACCGGCAGGCAGATCGCCAACGCCAGCATCACCATCGCGGTGGTGTCCGGCGGGAACAGCAGCGCCGCGACCGCCAGGCCGAAGTAGCTGCTCGGCCGCACCGCGCCCTGCACGACGGAGGACCGGCTGGGACCGGACAGGCGCGGCGCGACCCGCACCGCCAGCACCACCACGAGGGTCAGCAGCAGCGTGGGCAGCAATGCCGCCAGCGACAGGTCGACCGCGTCGGTGGCGGACAGTTTCAATCGCGCGGCGCCGACGAACAGCAGCGCGGGGAAGGCCACGTAGAAGGAAAACCACTCCATCGCCGGGAACAGGCCGTCGGGTACGTAGCGCATCCGTCGCAGCGCGGCGCCGAGCAACACGATAGCGAGGACGGGGATGACGTAGGTCAGCATCGGCACGGCATCGTCGTGGGCCTCAGCGCGTGCGGCGCACGTGGAGTTGGGTCATCAGCGCGCGCAGTGCCGCTGGCTTCACGGGTTTGGCGAGGAAACCCCAGCCACGTTCCAGCGCCAGCGCACGCAGCGCCTCGTCGCGCTCGGCGGTGACCAGGATCACCGGCGGCGCACTGCCCCAGCGTCCGCACAGGCGGGCGTACAGCGACGGGCCGTCCGTCTCGCCCAGCCGCACGTCGAGCAGCACCAGGTCGGGTGCGCCGCCCGGTGTCGCCGCTGCCATCGCGTCGTCCGGTCCGGCCGCCAGTGCCACCTCGCAGTCCCAGCGTTCCAGTAGCGCGCGCGTCGCGCCGCAGACACGCGGGTCGTCGTCGACGCACCACACGCGGCGGCCGCGCAGCGGCGAGCCATCGTCGACGTCCGCGACGACCGACGAAGCCTCCACCGTGACCGCGTCGGCGGCACCGCGCGGCAGTTCGACCCAGAACACACTGCCGAGGCCGAGCTGCGAGCGCAGGCCGATGCGGTGCCCCAGCAGCCGGCCGATGCGTTCGACGATGGCCAGGCCCAGGCCGGCACCCCGGTCGCTGGCGACGCCGTCGTTGAGGCGGCGGAACTCTTCGAAGATCTCCGCCTGCAGGCTCTCGGGAATGCCCGGTCCCTGATCGTGCACCTCGATGCGCACAAGGTCGCCGGCGCGGCGCACGCCAAGCAGCACGCGGCCGCGCGGCGTGTAGCGGATCGCGTTCGACAGGAAGTTCTGCAGGATGCGGCGCAGCAGCGCTTCGTCGCTGCGGACGACGGCGCGCGTGGGAATGCCGGTCAGCTCCAGTCCGCGACCCTCGGCAACCATGCCGAATTCCCGCAGCAGCGTCTCCAGCAAGGGAGACAGCGCGAAGTCGCGCACGCGCGTCGGCAGCGCGCCGGATTCCAGCCGTGCGATGTCGAGCAGGCTGTTGAGGATGGCGTCCTGGGCGGTCAGCGCATTGTCGACGTGGTCGGCGATGCTCCGGGTCTCGTCGTCATGCAGACGGCCACGCAACGCGGACACGAACATGCGTGCGGCGTTCAGTGGTTGCAACAGGTCGTGCACGGCCGAGGCGACGAAGCGGGTCTTGTAGCGGTTGGCGTTCTCGGCGGCCCGGGTGGCATCGGCGAGCGCGCGCGTGCGTTCCTCGACGCGGTGTTCCAGCGCATCCGCCAATGAGCGCAGTTCGCGCGCGGCGTTCTTGTAGCTGGTGATGTCCGCGTAGCTGGTGACGAAGCCGCCGTCCGGCAGCGGATTGCCGCGGATCTCCAGCACCACGCCGTCGTCCTTCTCGCTCTCGCGCATGTGCGGCTTGCCGCTGCGCAGGTGTTCCAGTCGGCGCTGGATCGCGTCTTCGACCGGTCCCGGTCCCAGCAGGCCACGGCGCGCGTTGTGGCGGAACACATCCTCGATCGGACGCCCGACGTGGATCAGGTCCGGGGGGAACCGGAACAGGTCCATGTAGCGCGAGTTCCAGGCGACCAGCCGCAGGTCCGCGTCGATGATGACCACGCCCTGCGGCAGGTGCTCCAGGCTGCGGCTGAGGCCGGCGTCGGCCGAGCGCGCGGCCTCGACGATGCCGTCCTGCGCGGTACGCAGTTCCTGCGCGTGCTGCTGCAGCACCACTTCCAGTTCCTCGCGGCTGCGTCGTTGCAGCAGCGCGGTGCGGCGGCGCTGCTGCATGAACAAGGCGAGGAAAGACAGCGCCAGCCAGCCGCCACCGGCTGCGACGGCGGCGGTGCGGCCGGCCGCGGCGATGGCCGAGGCATCGTGCAGCAGGTGCAACTGCCAGCCTTCGCCGGGCAGCGCCATCGATTGCCACAGCACGGCGTCCGCCTGCGCCGGATCGCGCATCTGCACGCGACGGGCACCATCGCCCGGTGCCGAGAGATCCTGCCACTGCAAGGGCGTGAGCATCTGGCGCGCGTACTGGCGCGTGGCGGTCAGTTCGCGTCGGTCCGCATCGGTCAACGGCCGCAGTGTGCGATAGCGCCATGCGTCCTGGCTGGCGAGGAAGACCACGCCGTGTGCGTCGCTGACCAGTACGATGTCGGGCGTCTGCAACCACTCCTGCTCCAGCGCGTCGAGTTCGATCTTGATGACGACCAGGCCGATGACGTCGCCTTCGCGGCCGACGATCGCCTGCGACAGGAAGTAGCCGGGTTCGCCCGTGGTCAGGCCGATCCCGTAGAACTGGCCCTGCCCGTCGCGCAGCGCCTGCTTCACGTAGGGGCGGAAGCTGTAGTCTTCACCGACGTTGCTGGTGGGTTCGCGCCAATTGCTGGCCGCCAGCGCAATGCCGCGGCGGTCGATCAGCGTCAGCGTGGAAGAGCGGGTGACGCTGTTGGCGTCTTCCAGGCGTTGGTTGAGCGCGTTGCGGCGCGCGTCGTCCACCGGCGAGGCCAGCGCATCGCGCAGGTCCGGATCCTGCGCCAGCACCTGGGGCAGCGTGCGATAGCGGTCGATGCGCTGCTGCAGTGCCTGCGCGTGCAGGTCGAGCTGGCGCTCCAGCTGCGTCGTTTCGGCGCGCTGCGCGCGACCGCCGGCCCAATGGTAGGCCAGGGTCATGACCAGCGCGGCGCCGCCGAGGATCGCCAGCACGACGAGCAGGATCTGGCGGAGGCGGCGGGTGCGCGGCATGGGCCGCAGTCTACGGGCGCAGCGCGGGATCCGGGCAGGATCCCGGGCGGGCTAGTACCAATAGGTTATCGGTACTGCGGGGCTGCGGGGGTACAACATGCCGGCCCCGGTTCCGTGGGCGACGCCATCCGTCCCGGAGTTTTCCCATGCATCTGGCCGATACCCCGTTCGTGCCGCCGCCGAAGCAGCCGCTGTACAGGCAGCTTTACTTCCAGGTGATCGTGGCCATCGTGCTGGGCGCGCTGCTGGGTCACTTCGAGCCCGCGTTCGCCGAATCGATGAAGCCGCTGGGCGATGCCTTCATCAAGCTGGTGAAGATGATCATCGCGCCGGTGATCTTCCTGACCATCGTCACCGGCATCGCCGGCATGACCCAACTGCGCACGGTGGGCCGCGTATTCGCCAAGGCGATGGCGTACTTCCTGTTCTTCTCCACGCTGGCGCTGGTGATCGGCATGATCGTGGCGCACGTGGTGCAGCCCGGCGCCGGCATGAACATCAATCCGGCCGACCTGGACCAGTCCGCGGTGCAGGACTACGTGCAGAAATCGCACGAACTGTCGCTGGTCGGCTTCCTGATGGACATCATCCCGAAGACGCTGGTCAGTCCGCTGGTGGGCGACAACATCCTGCAGGTGCTGTTCGTTGCCGTGCTGTTCGGCCTGTCGCTGGCGTTGGTGGGCGAGAAGGGCCGGCCCGTGCTGAGCCTGCTGGAGGCGCTGACCACCCCGGTGTTCCGCCTGGTGCACATCCTGATGCGCGCGGCGCCGATCGGTGCGTTCGGCGCCATCGCCTTCACCATCGGCAAGTACGGCGTGGGCATGCTGGTCAACCTGGCGTGGCTGGTCGGGTCGTTCTATCTGACTTCGCTGCTGTTCGTGATCGTCATCCTCGGCCTGGTGTCGTGGTGGTGCGGGTTCTCGATCTTCCGCCTGATCCGCTATCTCAAGGCGGAGCTGCTGCTGGTGCTGGGCACGTCGTCGTCCGAGTCCGCACTGCCGTCGCTGATGGAGAAGATGGAGCGCGCCGGTGCGTCCAAATCGGTGGTCGGGCTGGTCGTGCCGACGGGCTACTCGTTCAACCTGGACGGCACCAACATCTACATGACGCTGGCGGCGTTGTTCATCGCGCAGGCCACCAATACCGAACTGAGCCTGGGCCACCAGATCATGTTGCTGCTGGTGGCGATGCTGAGCTCGAAGGGCGCCGCGGGCGTGACCGGCGCCGGCTTCATCACGCTGGCGGCCACGCTTGCCGTCGTGCCCGAAGTACCGGTGGCCGGCATGGCGCTGATCCTGGGCATCGACCGCTTCATGAGCGAATGCCGCTCGCTGACCAACTTCACCGGCAACGCGGTGGCCACGCTGGTGGTCGCGCGCTGGGAGAACGCGCTCGACCGCGACGCGCTGGCACGCGCGCTGGGCGGGCCATCCGCACCGATCGCCGCCGCGCTCGATCCGGCCGCCGGCCCGGGCGACCCGACACGACTCACGGCCGACTGACGCCGGCCACACCACGTCTTCAGAGGAGGGACTGAACGATGCATACCTTGAACCCACGCCGCGCTCCGTTGCGCAGCAGCCTGACGC
>CAMPIO010000128.1 GCA_946886405.1 uncultured Pseudoxanthomonas sp. | reverse complement strand
CGGCAGGACTGCCTCCCGCGTTGTGGAACAACGGTCCTTCATGGTGGCTGGTGGAACTGAGCGATGCCGCCGCTGTGCGCAGCCTGGTGCCCGACCTCGCCGCCATTGCGGCGCTGACGAAGACGACGGACGCCGTGGGCCTGGCGGTGTTCGGGCGCAGCCCGTCCGGCAGCGACCATGAGCTGGCGGTGCGCGCCTTCTGCCCGGCCGACAACATTCCCGAAGATCCGGTCACCGGCAGCGTCAACGCCTGCATCGCCGCCGCCTTGCATGCCGCCGGCGCGCTGCCCGGACACGACGGCCACTACACCACCAGCCAGGGACGCGAATTGGGGCGCGATGGTCGCGTGGCCTTGCAGGTGGACGCGGACGACGAGGTCTGGATCGGCGGTCAGGTCCAGTTGGTCATCGACGGCCAGGTGACTTGGTAAGCTGCGCGGCCCCCACGCGAAACCCCCACATGACTTCTCGCCGCTACGTCCAGCTGGATGTGTTCGCCGACCGCCCTGGTGCGGGCAATCCGCTGGCCGTCGTGCTCGATGCCGCCGGCCTCGACGACACCGCAATGCAGGCCATCGCCCGCTGGACGCGCCTGCCGGAAACCACGTTCGTGTTTGCGCCGACGCAACCCGGCGCCAGCTATGCCGTGCGCATGTTCAGTCCGCGCCGTGAAGTGCCGTTCGCCGGCCACCCCAGCGTGGGCACGGCACACGTCGTGCTCGACGCCGGACTCGCAACGCCGATCCAGGGCCTCTTGATGCAGGAGGGGGCGGTGGGCGTGCTGCCGCTGCACGTGGATGGCGAGGGCGCCACCCGCACTATCGCCGTGCGCACGCCGCGCGCGCAGGTGGTGAAAGTGGGCGACACCTCGAACGATGAAGGCCTGCGTGCCGCGCTCGCGAACCTTCCGGCCGGCGATCTGCCGCCTGCCCTCGTCGATGGCGGTCGCCGCTGGTGGCTGGCCGAAGTGTGCGACGAAGCGACGCTGCGAGTCGCCACGCCGGACTGGGATGCCATCGGCGCCCTCGCCCGCGCTACCGACAGCATGGGCGTGTGCGCCTATGCGCGCGCACCGGGCCAGCCCTATGACCTTGCCGTGCGCGCCTTCGTCGGTGCGCCGGCCGCGTTCGAAGATGCGGCCTCCGGCGCCGCCAACGCAACGCTGGCGGCCTGGCTGGCGTCGCGCGATGCACTGCCCGGCCACGACGGTCGCTACATCGTCAGCCAGGGCCGCGAAGTCGGCTACGACGCCCGCCTGCAGCTGCGTGTGGACGACGCGGGCGACGTCTGGTCCGGCGGCCATGTACGTACGATCGTGACCGGCCACATCGACTGGTAACGCTCGCATCCACTGTAGGAGCGACGTGAGTCGCGACCATGGCCTGGAAGCACCCGGAATGGTCGGCATCCAAGCTTGGTCGCACACGTCAGGCGTTGTCGTCGCTGCGGGCCTTCCGGTCGCGACTTACGTCGCTCCTACAGGGAGCAAGCACTACTCCGCTTCGTAGACAGGCTTGCCGTCGACCCAGGTCGAACGGACGTGCAGCTCATCCAACTGCTGGCCCGGAATCGCCAACGGATCTTCGTCGAGGATCACGAAGTCCGCGCGCAGGCCCGGGGCAAGTCGGCCGACGGTTGCCTCGTCATGCGCGGCCCACGCCGCATCGGCGGTGAAGCCGCGCAACGCTTCCGCCGCACTGAGGCGCTCTTCCGAACGCCAGCCACCTGCCGGATGGTCGTGGGCGTCCTGCCGCGTCACTGCCGCATGCAGGCCGCGCCGTGGATCGACCGATTCCACGGGGAAATCCGATCCCAGCGCGAGTTTCGCCCCACTCGCCTGCAGGCGCTGCCACGCATAAGCGCCCTTGATGCGTGTCGGACCCAGGCGGTCCTGCGCCCAAGGCATGTCCGAGGTCGCGTGTGTCGGCTGCATCGAAGCAATGACGCCGAGCGCAGCAAAGCGAGGGAACTCCTCCGGCGCCACCACCTGCGCGTGCTCTATGCGCCAGCGGTGATCGGTCTTTGCTGCGTCGCCCAGCACGCGCTGGTAGGCATCCAGTACCAGCCGGTTGCCGCGGTCGCCGATCGCATGCGTCGCCACCTGCACGCCACACTCGCGTGCCTTGCGCATCGCCGCTTCCAGTGCACCCGGCTCGGTCACCAGCAAGCCGCGATTGCCGGGATCGTCGCTGTAGTCTTCCAGCAGTGCCGCGCCGCGGCTGCCCAGTGCGCCGTCGGCATACAGCTTCACCCCGTGCATCTGCAGCCTGCCGCCAGCATGCCTGTACAGGCCGGTGGAACAGAGATCCGCCAGCGCGCTGTTGTCGCCATCCGCGTACGCGTCGATCCGCAACGGCAGACGCCCTTCATCGGCAAACTGCTTCATCAAGGCCAGGTCGTCACGCGACACACCCACGTCGTGCACGCCGGTGAGGCCATGGCGCACGGCCGCCTGCGTCGCCTTCGCCAGCGCCTGCCGGCGATACGACGCATCGGGTGCCGGCACCACGGCGTTGACCAGCGACATGGCGGCATCGATGAACACCCCGCTCGGCTTGCCGCCACGGCGCTCGATGCGACCGCCCTCGGGCTGCCAGTCTCCGTCCAGCGAGCGCGGCGCCTTCGCCGCCACGGCGCGAAGCGCCGCGCTGTTGGCCCATCCCGCATGGCCATCCACGCGCTCCAGCCAGACGGGACGATCGGGAAAGGCAGCATCGAGATCAGCGGCGGTAGGAAATGCCTTGTCCGGCCAGTCGTTCTGGTCCCAGCCACCGCCCAGCAGCCAGGTCTTCGGCGGCAACTGCGCTTCAAAGTCGCGCAGCCGTGCGATGACCTCGTCCTTGTCCTTCGCATCCACCAGGTCGGCGCGCATCAACGCATAGCCCAACCCCATGACATGGCCGTGCGCGTCGATCAGGCCAGGAATCACCGTCTTGCGCGACGCATCGACGTGCTTTGCGTCGAGATAACGCTCTTGCAGTTCGGTGGCACCGCCGATCGCCAGGATACGGCCCTGTGCATCCCATGCCATCGCTTCGGCAACGGGTCGTGCCGGATCGGACGTATGCACCCGCGCGGCCGTCACCACCGTCACCTGCGCCTGCACGGCGCCCGCAAATACCAGGAAGCCCACGACGCCCCACGCCCGATGCCGCATGCCGAACTCCCCAATGATCCAGCGCGGGACTATGCGCGGAGTGGGCCATCACGGCAACGTCCGCAAAAAAGGGGCCTTGCGGCCCCTCGTCGCGGCACTCTCCGGTCTATCGCACCCGGTTCCCGCCAAAAGCTGGCGTCATTCGGGTCGCACGTCGACGCGTACACGCATGCGATCGCCGGGGTGGTAACCGGTCCGGGTGCGATAGGTGCGTCCGCCATACTCGTAGGTCACGTCGTAGCCTGAGACACGTCCGTCACCGTAGTAGTCATCGCCATACCGGTCGTCGTTCACGGGCACCGGATCACAGACGCGCACCTGGCCACGCTGCACCTGGCGGTTGCGCTGGTTGTTGTCGTAGATGGAGCGACCGGCCATGCCGCCGACCATCGAACCGACCGCCGTACCGACATAACGGCCACTGCCATCGCCTACCTTGCTGCCCAGCACGGCGCCGGCGATGCCGCCGATGACCGTGGCCACGGTACGGCCGGCCTCATTGCCGCCGGCGGGATAGCGCCGGTCGCCATTTCCGTTCTGCCCGTAGACATCACGGTAGTCGCCGTTGTCGTACACGTCACCATCGCCGCGGCTGCCGTAGGCGTCGTCACGGTAGACGTCGCGCGCGTACACATCATCGGCGTCGCGGTAGTAGCACTGCTGCGTGGTACCGCGCGTGTTCTGGTAACCGCCATCGATGACGGGATCGACGCGCACCACTCGCGCGTAGTCGTAGTAGGGCTCGTCGCCGTACCTGTCGGACGTGCCGTACTGACGGACGGATTGCGCAGACGCCACGCCGGTGGCGAGCAGGCTCACAGCCAGCACGGTGGCGGAAAGACGCTTCATGTCGGGTACTCCCCCACGCCGGAGTGGCGTGACCGCATGCTCGGCCCGGCCGGGTGAAATCGGGCTGAACTCAGCCGGTGCGCAGGATCCGGTTTAGCCATTCGACAGCTTGCGTGGCGACGCCGCCTGCGCCATGCCCCAGCAATGGCCCGACATGGGCGGGTGAAACCGTTTGCAGCACGTCTGCCTGCCAGTCGGCCGCCATCGCGAGCGGGATGGCTGGCAGCACATCCTCGTCTTCGCGCGACACGATGAACAGCACCGGGCACGATGGGCGAACGAACGGCATGCCGTCGCAGGCTGCCCGCAGCACCACACCGGATTCATCCCGCCAGTGACGGAACGCGAACAACGCCGTCGCCTCATCGGCCTCGGGTAGTGCGCGGCGCGTACCCTCCAGTCGCGCATGACGACGCCATGGCACGACGTCTGGCCATGGCCGGGACGGAAGCGAGGCGTGCCACGGCGCCGGCGGCAGCGGATTCACCAGCACCACGGCATCAGCGGCATCAGCAATGCCCAGCGCCAGCAGGCCACCCAGGCTGGCGCCAACCGCCACGCGTGGGCGCGGCAGCACCCGCAACGCATCGCCGGCCTGCCGCAGATAGTCATCGAAACCGGTGACCGCGAGTCCCGCAGCCACCGGTTGCAGGTCCGGTGCGGCGACCGCGATGCCCGCCGCTTCGAACACACCCCGCCACACGTTCCACTCCCAGCCGCCACCACCGGCGCCATGCACCAGCAGCGCAGCCCGCGCTGCCGTCAAAGCAGCGTCGCCTCCAGCGACACCGGCACCGACAGCGCGCGCGAAATCACGCAGCCCGCCTTCGCCTGTTGCGCGATCTCCTCGAACTGCGCCGCGCTGATGCCCGGCACGCTGGCCGACACCGTCAGTTTGATCGCGGTGATGGTCGGGCCCGGATCCATGCCCGGCTCCATCGTGGCTTCGGCGCGCGTTTGCAACTTGTCGGGCGTGAAGCCGGCCTTGCCCAGCACCGCCGACAGCGCCATGGTGAAGCAGCCCGCATGCGCGACCGCCAGCAGTTCTTCCGGATTGGTGCCCTTCTCGTCGCCGAAGCGCGTCTTGAAGGAATAGTTCTGGCCCTCGAACAAGCCGCTCTGTGGCGTGCTCAGGCTGCCTTTTCCGGCCTGCAGGTCGCCGCTCCACACCGCATCCGCATAACGCTTCAAAGCCATGATCGTGCTCCATCGGGTCAAGGGAGCCGCAGGGTACACCCGTGGGTGTTCACAGCATGTTCCGCAGTGCGGCTTGACCCCTCCGATGGCCGCGCCGATGCTGGCGGCCCGCCATGACCGCCCGCCGAGCGCTACCGCTCACGGGATGCGCTCAGCCCGGACAGCCATGACGGCCCTTCGACCCAACCTTCGGGAGGAACGGCCTCATGTCGTACAGCACACAGCAGATCCGCAACGTGGCCCTGGCAGGCCACCCTGGCGCCGGCAAAACAACGTTGTTCGAAGCCCTGCTGCATGCCGGCGGCGCCCTCCAGGTGGCAGGTACCATCGAACGCGGCACGACCGTTTCGGACCACGATCCGATCGAGAAGACGCGCGGCCATTCCATCGACACCGCCATTGCCAGCACCGACCACGGCGGCATGCATGTCAACCTGATCGACACCCCTGGCTACCCGGAATTCCGGGGGCCGACGCTGTCGGCGTTCTCCGCCGTGGAAACCGCCCTGATCGTCGTCGATGCCGATGCGGGCGTCGCGCACGGCACGCGTCGACTGATGGAACGTGCCTACGAGCGCAACCTGTGCCGCGCCATCGTCATCAACAAGATCGACCACGAGGGCGCGGACTGCGCCCGCGTGCTGGCCGCGCTGCGGGAAGAATTCGGCCCCGAAGTGCTGCCGATCAATCTGCCTGCCGACGGCGGCAGGACGGTCATCGACTGTTTCTGGCATTCCACCGGCGATTCCGACCTGGGCCCGGTGGCCGACTGGCACCAGAAGATCATCGACCAGGTGGTGGAGATCAACGAGACCGTGATGGAGCACTACCTCGACCTGGGCGAGGGCGGTCTGTCCGGCGAGGAACTGCACGATGCCTTCGAGCAGTGCCTGCGCGAAGGCCACCTGGTGCCGGTGTGCTTCGCGTCAGCGCGCACGGGCGCGGGTGTCAAGGAGCTTCTGGACGTGGCCGAACGCCTGTTTCCGAATCCGGCCGAAGCCAACCCGCCGCCGTTCGTCAAGCTCAACGGCAGCGGCCCGCAACCGGTGGAAGCTGTGCCGGATCCGCGCGCACACGTCATCGCCGACGTCTTCAAGATCGTCAACGACCCCTTCGTCGGCAAACTGGGCATCTTCCGCGTCTACCAGGGCACGTTGAAAAAGGACACGCAGCTGTTCGTCGACGATGGCAAGAAGCCGTTCAAGGTGGGCCACCTGTTCAAGCTCAAGGGCAAGGACCACGTGGAAGTCGACCAGGCCATTCCGGGCGACATTGCGGCCGTGGCGAAGGTGGACGACCTGCATTTCGACGCCGTCCTGCATGACAGCCATGACGAGGACCATCTCCACCTGGCGCCGGTCGATTTCCCCAAACCGATGTTCGGGCTGGCGATCGAGGCCGCCAGCAAGGGCCAGGAACAGAAGCTGTCCATCGCGCTGCAGAAGCTGGCGGAAGAAGATCCCGCGTTCATCGTCGAGCACCTGCCGGAGTTGAACGAGACGGTCATCCGTGGTCTGTCCGATCTGCACCTGCGGGTAATGCTCGAGCGGCTGAAAGACCGCCATGGCGTCGCCGTGACGACGCGCCCGCCGCGCATCGCCTACCGCGAGACCATCGGCGCGAAGGCGGAAGGACACCATCGCCACAAGAAGCAGACGGGAGGCGCCGGACAGTTCGGCGAAGTGTCGCTGCGCATCGAACCGCTACCGCGTGGCGGCGGGTTCGAGTTCGTCGACGAGGTGAAGGGCGGCACCATTCCAGGGCAGTTCCTGCCGGCCGTCGAGAAAGGCGTACGCCAGGTGTTGGGCAGTGGCGCGGTAGCGGGTTATCCCCTGCAGGACATCCGGGTGATCGTCCACGACGGCAAGCACCATGCGGTGGACAGCAAGGAAGTCGCCTTCGTCGCCGCCGGCAGGAAAGCCTTCCTCGACGCCATCGCCAAGGCGCGACCGCAGGTCCTGGAACCGGTGGTCGACCTGGAGGTGGCCGTTCCCGAGGCGCAGGTCGGCGACATCACCGGCAGTCTTGCCGGCAAGCGTGCACGCATCAACGGCACCGATGCCATGCGCGGGGAGATCGTGGTGAAGGCACAGGTACCGCTGGCCGAACTGGAAGGCTATGCCGCCGAGCTGAAATCCATGACCGCTGGCCAGGGTCGCTACAGCCTGGACTTCAGCCACTACGAGCCGGTGCCGCCGAACGTGCAGCAGAAACTGGTCGACGCCTACAAGCCACGGCACGAGGAAGAGTGAGTGCCATCGGGTGCGGCATCCGGTCGCGTCGGGACGCGGCAGGTGCCGCTTCCGGCACACGCCGAGAAGGTGATTTCTTCATGCCGACAGGCGATTTCCGACGCGCGGTGACGGGAAAACACGAAAAAAGCGAAAAAAAGCCGTTTCAAGGGCTTCCTGCCCTTGGCGGCGACATCCCTTTGCCCTACATTTCGCTTGCCGATGCGATCGGCCCGATTACCCAACCACTCGACAGTAGAGACAGGACACATGGCAAAGAGCACCAAGAAGGTCGCGCCGAAAAAGGCCGCCAAGAAAGCTGCACCGAAGGCCGCCGCCAAGCCGGCCGCCCCGAAGCCGATCAAGGAAGCGCTGAGCAAGTCGGGCCTCGTCGCCCACATCGCCGAAGCCACCTCCGTGGCCGCCAAGGACGTCCGTGCCGTGCTGGCCTCGCTGGAAAGCGCCGTGCACGCCTCCGTCAACAAGAAGGGCGCTGGCGCCTTCACCCTGCCGGGCCTGTTGAAGATCACGGCCGTCAACGTGCCGGCCAAGCCGAAGCGCAAGGGCATCAACCCGTTCACCAAGG
>CAMPIO010000127.1 GCA_946886405.1 uncultured Pseudoxanthomonas sp. | reverse complement strand
ATGCCCCACCCGCCCAACGTGCACGCGAAGGCATCGCTGTCGGGCAGCGGATGCCGGCCCTCACCGAGCTTGGAGAGATCCGAGAGATCGAGGTTCAGGTCGGCGTAGACAGCGCCCGGCAGGTGCGATGCGAGATAGGCCTGTCGCCCCGCGTCAGGGGCCGCATTGAGCATCACGAAACGCGCATCCACCAGCCTCAGTGCCGGATCGCCGAGCACAGCGGACAGGGAAGGCGCGTCGACGAGGGTCGTCCAGTTCATGCAAGCTGCTCCAGCCGTTGCCGCAGGTTGAACAGGATGGCGGCGGTCGCACCCCAGATGCGCTGTCCCGGCCATGCGTACTCGAGCACCACGCGCCGTCGCCCGCGATAGTCGACTTCGACGCGGCGAAGGTTGTCCGGCGACAGCAGGTAATCGAGGGGAACCTCGAAGACGTCGGCCACTTCATTCGGCTCGGGCACGGGCACGAACGCGGGATCGATCAGCGCGACCACCGGCACCACGCGGAATCCGCTGATGGTGGTGAACGGATCAAGGAAGCCCAGCGGCGTCACCTGCGATGCCTGCAACGCGATTTCCTCGTGACTCTCGCGCAGCGCCGCCGCGACGGCATCGGCATCGGTCGGCTCGATGCGTCCGCCGGGAAAGCTCACCTGCCCGCCATGGTGCCGCAGGCCATCGGTGCGGCGCGTCAGCAGCACCTGGGTGCCCTCCTCGCGCGGAACCAGTCCCGCCAGTACGGCCGCTTCGGCCAACGGACCGGGCGGCAGCAGATCGGTCAGTTCATCATGGTTCCAGCCCGCCGAACGCGGGGCGGTACCCAATGGATGCAGGGCACGACGCAGGTTGCCGCCTTCGCGCAACCGCTGCTCCAGGGGCGCGCGCACGCGCTCGCGTGCGGGCAGCACGTGTTCCATCAGACGCAGGCGTTCGTCATCGTTCATCTGCGACCAGCGCGCGATCTCGGATGTGGTGCGGAGACAGCCTTCACACAGCCCCTCGTCATCCAGCGTGCAGACGCCGGTGCACGGACTGAGCACGGCGCGGAATGCGGTATTCATTTCTTCGGGCACCTGCGGAGGGTAGCGGGAAACACCGCCCTGCGCCGAAAAGCACTGCGCCGGCACTAGGCCGGCGCAGGGGGTGTAACGATGGCTGGAATTACTTGACGCTGACCAGCTTGATTTCGAACACGACGGCCACGTTCGGCGGGAAGCCGGTGCGCGGGTCGGCGCCATAGGCCTTGTCCGGCGGCAGCGCCACTTCCCACTTGGAACCGGCCGGCATCTGCAGCAGCGCTTCGCGCATCGCCGCCATCTCGACCGCGCTGACCTTCAGGTCCTTCATCTGCTGCGCCGGGCGGGCTTCGGCCGGACGCTGACCGAACGGATACGGACCGGCCACCAGCAGCTCCACCGTGCTCGCCTGGGTCGGCTTGGCGCCCGTGCCGTTCTCCAGCACCTTGTAAGCGACGCCGCTGGGCAGGGTCTTCACACCCGGCTGGCCCTTGAACGTACCGATGAACTGGTCGCTCTTGGTCTTGTTCTCGCCGGCGACCTTGTCGTACTCGGCCTTGGCCTGCTGGGCGCGCGACTGCTCGCGCTTCTGGAAGGCCTCGAGTGCCGGCTTCAGCTGCTCGGCCGTCAGCGTCGGCTGCTTCTTGCCGTAGGCGTCCTGCAGGCCCTTGACCACGGAATTGATGTCCAGCTGCTCGCCACGTGCGGTCAGCTCGGCAAGGTTGTTGCCGTAGTCGTAACCGAAGTAGTAGCTCAGCTTGCCTTTCTCGGACGAGACGTCCTGGGCCAGGGCGCTACCGGCCATGGCGAATGCCGCAACGGCGACCGCAATCGAACGCAACTTCATCAACACACTCTCCGAAGATAAGGCGACGGCGGCATACCGTCTGGAATGGACGCGCTAGGATAGCCGCCGAGGCGCTTAACCGCCACTGACGACAGGCTGCTCTGACCGGGCCTTGCCTGCGGAGTTCCAAATTCACTCAAATTTTACAAATTGCCGCGGAAAACCCATGTCCGAACCCCTTGTCCTTGTCACCGATGACGCCGGCATCCGCCGCCTTGCGGTCAACCGCCCCGACAAACTGAATGCCCTCAATGCAGCGACGCTGGACGCGCTGCAGGCGGCCTTCGACAACGCCGCGCGCGACGCCAGCGTCAGGGTCGTCGTCCTCACCGGAGCGGGACCCAAGGCATTCGTGGCGGGCGCCGACATCGCCGAAATGGCCGACCTCCGCGCCACCGAGGGTCGTGATTTCTCGTTGCGCGGGCAGAAGCTGATGCGCACCATCGAGACACTGCCGAAGCCCGTGATCGCGATGGTCAACGGCTTCGCGCTCGGCGGCGGGCTGGAACTGGCCATGGGCTGCCACCTGCGCATCGCCGCCGACAGCGCCAGGATTGGCCAGCCCGAGATCAATCTGGGCCTGATCCCTGGGTTCGGTGGCAGCCAACGCCTGCTGCGCCTTGCCGGACGTTCCGCCACGCTGGAACTGTGCCTGCTGGGTGCGCCGGTCACGGCCGAACGTGCGCTCCAGTTGGGCATCGTCACCCGCGTGGTGCCGGCGGCGGAGCTGGAAGCCGAGACACTGAAGATCGCGACCCAGCTCGCCGCCTCCGCACCGCTCGCGCTGCGGGCGACGCTCGATATCGTCAACATCGGCGGGGAATGCGGCATTGAAGAAGGCCTGCAGTACGAGAGTGCCCAGTTCGGCCTGATGTTCGCGACCGACGACATGCGCGAAGGCACACGTGCGTTCATGGAACGACGCAAGCCTGCGTTCACCGGTCGCTGACGCCGGCCGGTCTCGCATGTCGGTCACGTCCTGCCCAGGCTGCGATCACGCACGAGTGCTGCACGCGCAGATCCTGGCCGGCGATCTCGACGCAGCCATCGAAGCGGGCCTGATGGCATTCCAGCCTTGCGCCTGCGCCGGCAATGCGGGCACCACCGTCGTGCAGGCCCAGCAGCGGCTGCGAACGGCATGGGCTGCACGGGAACGTTTCCGGCAACGGCAGGCTCGACTTGCCTGCCGCGCGGCGGAGCGTGAAGCGCGTCGCTTGAAGGTGGGCGACGTCGCCGACAACGCCCAGGCGGCGCGACCTGCCTTGCCGACCGGTGCCGCCGCCATCCTCGCGCGCGCGAAGGCCAAGGCGGCGGAAAGGATGAAGCCATGACGCGTGCACCACGGCGCGGCGCCACGCTGACCCGCACCGAGGTCGTCGAGCTGTTCTCACGGCTTCGCGAACTCAACCCGAAGCCGACGACCGAACTGGAGTACAGCACCCCGTTCGAACTGCTGGTGGCAGTGACGCTGTCCGCACAGGCGACCGACGTGGGTGTCAACAAGGCGACGCGGCGGCTGTTTCCCGTCGCCAACACGCCCGCCGCGATCCTCGCCTTGGGCGAAGACGGGCTGAAGAAGTACATCGCGACCATCGGTCTGTTCAATGCGAAGGCGAAGAATGTCATCGCGACCTGCCGCATCCTGATCGACGAGCACGGCGGCGACGTGCCGCGCTCGCGAGCAGCACTGGAAGCACTGCCCGGCGTAGGGCGCAAGACCGCGAACGTGGTGATGAACACCGCTTTCGGCGAACCCACCATCGCCGTGGACACCCATATCTTCCGCGTCTCGAACCGCACGGGACTGGCGCCGGGCAAGGATGTGCGCGCGGTGGAGGACAGGCTGGTGAAAGTGGTGCCGGCGGAGTTCATGCAGGATGCGCACCACTGGCTGATCCTGCACGGACGCTATGTGTGCAAGGCGCGCAAGCCGGACTGCCCGCAATGCGTGATCCGCGACCTCTGCCGGTTCAAGGACAAGACCGTCGACTGACGCAGCGTGCGCCGTGCGCACGACCACGTTCGCGATCGCGATCGCGATCGCACCCCACCTACGTGCGCATGGCGCACGTGGCCTCGAACTCTCTGAGGTCGTGCGCACGGCGCACGCTACTGGGCATCGCGCTCGATGAAGGGCTTGCGGGGCAGGCGCTCCTCGCGCATCGCCGCGTGGTAGGCGAACGAGGCGATGATGGCGGCGGCCTGCTTCAGGTCTTCCGGCACCACATGGTCGTACGTGTCGAGATGCGTGTGGTGGACATGGGTGAAGTAGTCCGCCGGATCCTGGACGAACTGGAAGCCCGGCAGGCCGACGCGGTCGAACGAGATATGGTCGGTGCTGCCGGTATTGCGCGTGGTGACGATGCTGGCGCCGATGTCGTTGAACGGCTCCAGCCACGCCTTGAAGATCGGCACGGCGGCGTGGTTTTCCTGCGCGTAGATGCCGCGGATGCGGCCGGTGCCGTTGTCGAAGTTGAAGTACGTGGAGAAGCGGTCGTAGCCGCGTTGGCGCTGCAACGGGCCGGTGCCGCGCTGGTAGGCGCGCGGCAGTGCCTTCTGCTCGGGATCGGTCGGCGCGGGATAGTCGGCCAGATGCCGGGCGACGTAGCCGGCCGAGCCATGCAGGCCTTGTTCTTCGCCGCCCCACAACGCCAGCCGGATCGTGCGTCGCGGTTTCGCGCCGATCGTCTTCAGGATGCGCATGGCCTCCATCATCACGACCACGCCTGCACCGTTGTCGCTGGCGCCGGTGCCCGTATGCCAGGAATCCAGATGCGCACCGATGATGACCACTTCGTCCGCTTTGCCACTGCCGGGAATCTCGGCAAAGGTGTTGGTGGCGGGCAGATCCTCCTCGCTGGTGAACGCGGCATCCACATCGATGCGCAGCCGCACCGGTTGCTTGCCCTGCACGGCGCGCACCAGCGGGTTGTAGTGCTCGGCGGGCAGCACCAGTTCGGTCACGCCAACCGGCTCGCCGGTCTTGCGTGCGCCACCGCCGGTCGCGCGGATGATGCCGTTGTCCCAGGAACTGATCGACAGCGTGGCCAGCACGCCCTCTTCGGCGAAGAAGGTATTCAGTGCTTTGCTCAGTGCCGTGCGCTTGCGGTACTCCTCCAGTCGCTTCTGCTGCGCGTCGGGCGCGGCGTCTTCCGGCATCGGGAACGTCTGCAGTTCGCCCAGCTCGGCCTCGCTGTAGCGGCGGAAGTCGTTTTTGTCGGACGGCTTGTAGGCACGCGCTTCGTCGACCAGCACGATGCGGCCGCGCAGCTTGCCGCGCTGCTTCTCGATGTCTTCCAGTGTCTTGAACGAGGCCAGCACGATCTCGCCTTCGACCGGACCATCCGTGCCGCGTGTCCACGCCTTGGGCAGCGCATGGACCGGCAAATGGCGCGGCGACAGCATTTCGACGCGGGACGCACGGAAGGCCCAGCCACGACCGAACGCCGGGTCGTAGACCTCTTCATGCACGTTCGCCAGTCCCCAGCCGGACAGCTTGCCGCGTGCCCACGCACTGGCTGCCGTGTAGTTCGGCGAATTGGTCAGGCGCGGCCCGATGGTCTCGGTCAGCTCCTTCAGATGGGTCGCCGCCTGCGAGCGGTGGAACGCCTCGCTGCGGATCTTCGCCACCATGTCCAGGTCGACCGGCTCTGCGGCCCGTGCCGGCCCCGCGATCGACATCCCCGCCCACAACGCCATGCACACGACACTCGCCCAATGCTTCACTACGCCCCCTGGTTCGATAAGGATCCCCATCCCTCGGCCGCCAGGTCAGGCCCGGATGCCGTCCTCCAGTGTCTCCGCGCAGCGCGCGACGGACCCCTGCCGATGGTCATGGTTCGCGGGACTCAGCGCCCGGAAACGACAAGGCCCGGGAGACGATCCCGGGCCTTGCGTTCACGAGGTGGCGGCATGCGGCCGCGCGTCGTGGCTTACCAGGCGAACTGCGTGCGCAGCGCGTACTGGGCGGTTTCGTCGCCGGTGACTTCGTTGTCGCCCTGCGTGTAGTTGAACATGAAGCGCAGGTTCGGGTTGACGTAGTAGTTCACGCCGAGGATCCAGCTGGTGACTTCGCGGTTCAGCGTTTCGTTCTCGACGTAGTCGTAGCGGCCGGTCAGCTCCCACAGGCCCTTGTCGGCGACCTTGGGCGAACCGAACACGCCAGTGGCGCCCTTGTACGGCTTGTGGCCGCCGTTGAGCATGAAGCTGCCCTGCACGTAATAGGTCGTGACGTCCTGGTCGCGGCCGAGCGGCTGGCCGAAGGTCGCATCGGCGTACTCGGCCTGGAAGAAGGCCGGACCGAACGAGCCGGCGGCTTCCACCGCCATCACGTCGACGGTGTTGCGGCTGGCGCCGGTCGTCGTGGCGATGACCTGCGACGGACCGCGACGGCCGGCGTAGTTGGACGTGGCCACCAGGTCAGCCGAGCCCAGGTTGTTGTTTTCGGTGCTGTACCAGGCGCCGAGGTGCAGCGTGTTGTTGTCGTTGTTGATGGGGGCCCAGGTCACGCGGCCGGCGGCGCCGGTGCCTTCGTTGCGCGTGGCGGCCGCGCCGCGCAGGTTGAACACGCTCAGGCCGGCGGTGTAGTTCTCGCCGGCGCGCAGGTAACCCACGCCCTGCTGGAACTGGCGACCGGAGAACAGCCCGGTGGCCGAGGAGAACGGACGCTCCATGGTCAGCAGTTCGTTGGAGCTGGTCAGTTCTTCCATCGCACGGTAGGGCTTGAAGTGACCGATGGTGAACTTGCCGCCCAGTGCAGACTTGGCGATGTAGGCGTCACGCAGGCCGTCGAGGTTGGTGCCGGCGCCGAAGTCCTGCTCCATCTTGTATTCCCAGCCGTAGGCCTTGCCCGACAGGGTCAGGCGCGCGCGGCGGAATTCGGTGGTGCCGGTGGTGCTGGCGATATCGCGGTCGAACGCATAGGTGTCGAAGTGGATACGTCCACCGATGCTGGCTTCGAACTTGCCGTCGGCCGAGGTCACCTTGACGCCGCCCTTGGTGTCGATCTTCGGCGAGCCGGTGTTGAGCTTGTCCAGCTGCGCCGCCGTATCGAGATTCACGTCGGACTGCGCGTCGGTGCGCTCTTCCAGTTCCAGCAGTTTGGTCTGCATGGCTTCCAGCTGCGCCTTCAGTTCGGCGATCTGCTGGTCACGGGTGTCGGCGGCGGCGGCCGAGAAGCTGGTGCTGCCCATGGCGACGGCAAGCGCGGCGGCCAGGAGGGAATAACGCATGGTGACTCTCCGAGTGGAATTGGAAGTAAGAGCGCAGGCTTCGTGGGCGCCGTGCTTCACTTCCGAGATCACCTTCGGAAATCATTAAGCGCCCGTCAAAGATGCGCTAAAGGATGGGAGTGAAATCTTGCAGTCACATGTGAGTTTCATGACTAGTGTGTGACAGCGGCGATGTGCGGCCCGATGTCGTCAGCATTGCCGGGCGATCACTTCTATATGTATCTCGCCCGTGACGGCCGGACGGATCGAAGCCGCTGGTTCCCATCGCGCACGAGCCATTTTTTCTTCTTCCACGCCGCCCCCGCATGGGCCAACCGACGCCGGCTGGCGTCACGGGACTGTCGCAATGCCGACACGGGGCTGTCATACAAACGTCGTGGAATGGCCACCCAACGGGCATGCCCCGTCCTTCCACCCTGCCTTCTCCCAGGAGATTTCCGTGCTCAACTCGATCAAATCCCGCGTCGCGCTGCTCGCGCTCGCCTCGGCCTTTTCGGCGCAGGCGTTCGCCGCCGACGTGACCGGCGCCGGCGCGTCGTTCGTGTATCCGGTGATGACCAAGTGGTCCGCCGACTACGCCAAGGCCACCAACAACCGCGTCAACTACCAGTCGATCGGTTCGGGCGGCGGTATCGCGCAGATCAAGGCCGGCACGGTGGACTTCGGTTCGTCCGACGCCCCGCTGAAGCCGGAAGAGCTGGCCAAGTACGGCCTGGCGCAGTTCCCGTCGGTGATCGGCGGCGTGGTGCCGGTGCTGAACGTCGCCGGCCTGAAGCCGGGCCAGCTGAAGCTGGACGGCCCGACCCTGGCCAACATCTTCCTGGGCACGATCAAGACCTGGAACGACCCGGCCATCGCGGCCCTCAACCCGGGCGTGACGCTGCCGTCGCAGCGCATCACCGTGGTCCGTCGCTCGGACGGTTCGGGCACCACCTTCAACTTCGTCAACTACCTGTCCAAGGTCAGCCCGG
>CAMPIO010000126.1 GCA_946886405.1 uncultured Pseudoxanthomonas sp. | reverse complement strand
ATCCAGTCGCTCGCCCGCGCCGACATGGGAGCCGTCGACGCCCTGATCCGGGCCCGGTTGGCATCCGACGTCGTCCTGATCAACCAGATCGCCGACCACATCATTTCGGCAGGCGGCAAGCGCCTTCGGCCGATGCTGGTCATCCTGGCCGGACAGGCCTGCGGTCCGACCACACCGGACCATCACCAACTGGCGGCCATCGTCGAGTTCATCCACACCTCCACCCTGCTGCACGACGACGTGGTGGACGAATCCGACCTGCGCCGCGGCCGCCGCACGGCCAATGCGCTGTGGGGCAACGCGCCCAGCGTGCTGGTCGGCGACTTCCTGTACTCGCGCAGCTTCCAGCTGATGGTGGAACTGGACCGCATGGACGTGATGCGCCTGCTGGCCGACACCACCAACCGCATCGCCGAAGGCGAAGTGCTGCAGTTGCTGCACGTCCACAACCCCGATACCGACGAAGCCGCCTACCTGCGCGTGATCGAGCGCAAGACGGCTGTCCTGTTCGCCGCCGGCACGCAGCTCGGCGCCATGGCGTCGGGTGCGGATGCAGCCACCCAGCGCCACCTCTACGACTACGGCATGGCACTGGGCTATGCCTTCCAGATCGCCGACGACGTGCTCGACTACACCGCCGACGCGGACGCGCTGGGCAAGAACCTCGGCGACGATCTGGCCGAAGGCAAGGCGACGCTGCCGCTGATCCACGCCATCCGCCATTCCGATGCCCCCACCGCAGACCGTCTGCGCGTGATCGTGCAAGAGGGCGATGCCGGCGCGATGCCCGAGGTGCTGGCCGCGATACGCGCGACCGGCGGACTCGACTACAGCCGCCAGCGCGCCCATCACTACGCGACGCTGGCCGAGCAAGCCCTCGAGGGCCTGCCCGAATCAGATGCGCTGGCCGCCCTGCGCGGCCTGGCGCGCTATGCGGTGGAACGCGGGCACTGACCCGCGCGTTGCGTCACTTCGCGAACATGTCGCCGAAGAAGTCCGCCATCATCCGGTAGGCGCGCTTTGCCGAGCGCTCGTGGTAGACGCAGCCCGGCGGGCTCTGTGCATCGGACTCTGCGAAGCAGTGCACCGCGCCGCTGAAGTTCACGAACTGCCAGTCGGCGCCGGCCTTGCGCATCTCGTCCTGGAACGCGGTGATTTCCGCAGCCGATACGTAACTGTCATCCCCACCGTTCAGCACCAGTACCGGCGTCTTCACCGGCCCCGCCGCTGGCAGGTCGGTCGCCAGCCCGCCATGCAGGCTGACCACGCCCGCCAGCGCATCGCCGGCACGGACCAGCTCCAGCACCGTGCTGCCGCCGAAGCAATAGCCGAACGCGCCGATGCGCGCAGGGTCCACCAGTGTGGCGGGCTGCTGCTTCAGTATCTCGACCGCCTTCTGCACGCGGGCCCGCAGTTTCGGGCGGTCGGCACGCATCGCGGTCGCGACGGGGCCCGCTTCGGCATCCGTCTTCGGGCGGATGCCCTTGCCGTAGACGTCGGCAACCAGCACCACGTAGTCGTCGCCGGCGACAAGGTGCGCCTTCTCGATGGCGGACTCATTGACGCCCTTCCAGTTGGGCACCATCACCAGCCCCGGGCGCGGCGTCGTCACGCTGTCGTCGTAGACGAGATAACCGGAGAACGTGTCGCTGCCGATCTTCCATTCGACCGGCTTGGCAACCGGCGCCGCCAGCAACGCAGGCGACCACAACAGGGAGAGCAGGCAGGGCAGTAGCAGGCGAAGACGCATAGCGGACTCCTCATGGGGGACCGGCGGAGTGTACGGCGCTGCGTGCAGGCCGATGTGGAAACGCGAAGCGTCAGACGATCCCGAGTCCGGGAATCGCCGTGATGGTCTCCGGATCGAAGCCCGCCAGCTCCGCGAAATGGCGACCGCGCGCCACGTAGTCCTTGTACTGGCCGAAGCTGGGTGCACCGGGCGACAGCAGCACGACGCCCTCTTCTCCCAAGGCGGCACGTGCGGCAGCAACCGCCTCCGGCAACATCTCGGTGGCGACCAGCGTGAAGCCGGCCTCCAGCGCCAAAGGCGCCAGCAGCGCGTGGATGCGCGGGCCGTTGGCGCCCATCGTGATGATCGTGTCGGGCGCGCGGTCGCGCATGTGCGCCGCGAAATCCGACCAGTCCACGCCACGGTCATGCCCACCGACCAGCAGCGCGATGCGCCGGCCTGCGAAGCAGTCCAGCGCGGCGAGCGTCGCGTGCGGCGTGGTGCTGATGGAGTCGTTGACCCAGACGATGCCGTCGCGCGTACCCATCGCCTGCAACCGGTTGGGCAACGGCAGGAACGACTGCGCGCGCGCGGCCAGTGGCAGCGCGTCAATGCCCGCGGCTTCCAGAGCGGTCAGCACCGCGCACCGGTTGCCGCGATTGTGGCGCCCGGGCAGCGGCAACGGGCGCGTGTCCATCACGAACACATCGCCGCGATAAAGATCATCCTCGCGCAGGTGCCAGCCGTCCACGCGGTTGAACCAGCGCACCTCGCTGTGCGGCAGCTCCTGCGCGGCCAGGCGCGGATCGGCTGCGTTGAGCACCGCGATGCGCGGATGCGCACCGGTGACGAGCTTCAGCTTGTCTTCGATATAGCGCGCTTCGCTGCCATGCCAGTCGAGGTGCTCGGGGAACAGGTTCAGCACCACCGCGATGTCGGGGTGCGCGCCACTCGCGGCGACGTCGCCGGTCTGGTAGCTCGACAGCTCGATGGCCCAGGCGTCCGGCGCCGGCTGCGGATCCAGCACTTCCAGCAGCGGCAGTCCGATGTTGCCGACGAGCGCGGTACGACGACCCGAGGCACGCAGCAGATGCGCGAGCAGCGACGTGGTCGTGCTCTTGCCCTTGGTACCGGTGACACAGAACGTGCGGGGGACAATGCCATCGTCGCCCGCATGTTCGGCGAACCACAGCCCGGTACCGCCGATGAAACGCGTCCCCGACGCCGCGGCGCTCAATGCTGCCGGACTGCTGGGGCTGATGCCCGGCGACTTGATGACGACATCGAACGCCGAGAGGCGCTCTGCCGTCGCCTGAGTTTCGACAAAGAGATTTGCGTCGTCCAGCGCGGTGGCTTCGGCCGCTTCCGCCTCGCTGCAGAACAGGGTCAGCGGCAACGAGGGCAGGCGCGAACGCACCGCCTGATGCGCAGCGCGACCTTCACGCCCCCACCCCCACAGCGCGACATGCCGCCCCTCAAACTGCGAAATTCGCACGCAGGCGCTCCCAAAGCGCAGCGGGAACGCGGTGCTCGCCGCCGACTTCCAGCAATGGCGCCACCGTCAGTTCCGCGGCATCGAGCTGCGGGCGGATCTCCTGGTTGAAGCGCGCGACGATCGCGTCCTCGCACCATTCCGGCCGGTCGCCCAGCGTGGCCATCGCCGCGCGCGATTCCTGACCTTCGCCGACACATTCGAACGGCTTGTGGTCCTGGTACTCCAGCAGCGCATCGAAACCGGCCGTCTGGTTCGCATCGTCGAGCAGGTTGCGGCCGAAGATGCCGACCAGCCGAGGCTTGGGCATGAACGGCGCCAGCGCAAGGAATACGAAGTGGCACTTCGGGCAGACGCCGCACCAGCGGTTGGTCGGGCGTTCGCCGAGCAGGTGAAAGTTGCGGTTGCAGCTGGAGAAGTGCGCGTCGTAGTGATCGGTACGCGCGAACTGACGCGCCACCGCGAGCTCCGACAGCGGACGGAGCAGCGAGTAGTAGTGCAGGTCGGCAGCGACGTGTGATTGCACGTAGGCGCCGAACGCCTGCTCGAACGCCCAGCCCTTCGACCACTGATGGTTCACCTCGCCGGCGCCGGGGATCATGCTGCCGTAGCTGGCCGAGCGCTCGTTGGAGAACACGACCTGGTCCACGCCGTGCAGCAGCGCGGCCAGCACCATGATCGCGGAGTTGATCGCGGTGACGGGAATGTGTCCGTTCCACGCCCCTTGGCGGTTGTACTCGAACAGCTCGGATGCCAGTGCGCGACCGATGTTGAGCGTAGGCAAGCCGGTACGCGCCGCGCAGGTGGCGATCAGTTGCGAACCACCGATCCACGTCACCGTCTGGTCGATGCCGGCGCCACGCAGCGCCTCGATGCTGACCAGCGAATCCTTGCCGCCGCCGATAGCGACGAGCGCATGCTCTTGCAGACCCGCGGCGGGTGCGACCGCCTGCGCTGACGCGCTGACGGGGAAACGCACGCGGCCGTGCAGGCTCAGCCCGTTGCGGTAGGCGAACTCACCCAGTCCGTGCACATAGACCTGCTCCATCAGCACCGCCGTCGCCGCATCGATGGCATAGCCGTCAATGCGGATCTCGTTCGGTACCGCCGCCTTGTAGTAACTGACGCCGGTGATCAGGTGCAGAAGCCGTACCGCCTGCTCGACCGCCTGCGCGCGGGTAGCGTCCAACGTGAACGGCGCGCCCGGGATGGTCACCGTCTCGGTCAGCTCAGGGCCGTCGTCGAAGGCGTAGACCAGCCTCGCCACGCCACTGTCTGCGTCGAACGCGCAGCGGACGAAGCGGAAGGTGCGAATGCTGGATTTATCGAAGTTCGTCATGCGTGGTCCGTGGAAAGAACGGCTTGGCGACGCAGATATCGGCGACAAGCGAAGTATTCGAGAATAAAGCCGGGCACGGCGCCGAACATGACTGCCGCCAGTGCACCGTAAAGAACGATGAGGGGCCACCAGGTCAACGACTCGCGCATGCTACCGGGCGCGGCAGCGACCATCGCGTCGATGCCCGCCGAGACCACCACCCAGATACCCAGCGCGATCGGGAACAACAGGAAAACGGTCAGCAGCGCACGCAGCGTCATGCCACCCGCCTTCCATTGCGTGCCACGCGCTATTGCACGCGCGTGCCAGCGGGTGACGAGCCATGTCCCGACGCCAGCCGCCAGCAGCGCAGCCGGCGTCATCCGCAAGGCAAACGCCACGTCGCGAATGCCCGCATGACGGTCCGCCGCCAACAGGACGACAACGCCGATCTGCACCGTCGTCGCAACCAGCAGGCTGAGGCCGATGAATTCAGCCCGCGGTGACATCGCCCGACACCCCATCAATCACATCCTCCGCAGGCAACCCCCGCAGGTTGTAATGGCTGGCCATCACGTAACCATAGGCACCGGCATCGGAGAACAGCAGCACATCGCCTTCCGCGGTCGCGGACGCGAGCTTGCGGCGCTTGCCGAAGATGTCGCTCGACTCGCAGATCGGGCCGACCACGTCGAACGGCTCCTGCGCCGCATCGTCCAGCCGCGACAGGTTGGCCACGTCGTGCCAGGCGTCGTACAGCGCGGGGCGGATCAGCGTATGCATGCCGGCATCGCTGCCGACGCGACGGATGCCCAGCTTCTCGACGACCTGCGTCACCTGCGCCAGCAGCACGCCCGATTCGGCCACCAGGTAACGGCCCGGCTCAATGACCAGCTGGTAGGCCGGATAGGCGGCCTTGATCGCCGCGAGGCCTTCGCCCCACGCGGCCAGGTCGAATGGTTCGTCGCCCTCTGCATACGGAATCGGCAGGCCACCGCCGATGTCGATGGTCTCGATGGTGCCGATCTGGTCGGCCAGGCCGCCGAGCTCGTCGGCGATCTGGTTCCAGTGCTGCGGGCTTTCCACACCACTGCCGAGGTGCGCGTGCAGGCCGGTGACACGGACCTCCAGCGCACGCGCGGCGGTGAGGAATTCTCCCAGCTTGACCAGCGGCAGACCGAACTTGGAACTCTTGCCGCCCGTCTTCACCTTGTCATGGTGGCCGTCGCCGCGACCCAGGTCCACGCGCAGCCACAGCCGGCGGCCACGGAACACGTCCGGCCACTGCTGCAGCGCTTCAATGTTGTCGAGCGTGACGTTGATGCCACGCTCCAGCGCGAACGCATACTCGGCACGCGGTGCGAAGCTCGGCGTGAACAGCACGCGCTCCATTGGCAGCGATGGTGCCACCTCGAACACGCGCTCCAGTTCGCCACGGGAGACGCATTCCAGCCCGAAACCTTCCTCCACCAGCGCACGCAGGATGGCGGGGTGTGAGTTGGCCTTGATGGCGAAGAAACGGCGATCGACCGCGGCGATGCCCGCGAGCGCGCGTGCACGCGCACGCACCACGTCCACGTTGTAGACGTAGCGCGGCGTTTCACCTTGCGCGAGCGACAGCAACCGGTCGCGCGCCGCAGGCGCATTCCACCAGCGCACGCCACGATGGCGCACCGCACCGTTGATCTCGCGCCAGCTGGGGCCGAACACGCTGGCTTCATCGGCGGGCATTGCGCCGCTTTCGATCAACGCCTCGTGCAGCAACGGGAGCATGCCGTCGGCGTCTGCCTCGTCAATGACGAAGGTCAGGTTGAGGTCGTTCGACGACTGCGAGATCAGATGCACGCGCTCGCGGCCGAACATCGCCCACACGTCCGACAGCTTGTGCAGCAGCGAGCGCATGCCACGGCCGACCAGGGTGATCGCGGTACAGGGCGCGATCACCTTGACCCGGCAGATCTCCGCCAGGTCGGCCGACAGCGCGGCCAGCACATCGGTGTTCACCAGGTTTTCGCTGGGATCCAGCGACACGGTGACGTTGGTCTCCGACGAACCGATCAGGTCCACCGACAGGCCATGCTTCTTGAAGCGGGCGAACACGTCGGCCAGGAAGCCGACCTGCTGCCACATGCCGATGCCTTCCATCGACACCAGTACGATGCCGTTGCGGCGGCTGACCGCCTTCACGCCGGGCACCGTCACCGCGCTGCCGTCGATCGTCGTGCCCGGCAGGTCTGGCCGCTCGGTATCGAGGATGGCCATCGCCACGCCGGCATCGCGGCACGGCTTGATCGAACGCGGATGCAGCACCTTGGCGCCTGTGGTCGCGATTTCCTGCGCCTCGTAATAGTCCAGCCGCGTCAGCAGGCGCGCATCTGGCACTTCGCGCGGATTGGCGCTGAACATGCCCGGCACGTCCGTCCAGATTTCCACGCGCTGCGCGCCGAGCAGAGCACCGAAATACGCCGCCGACGTGTCCGAGCCGCCACGACCGAGGATGGCGGTGCCGCCATCGGCATGCCGCGAGATGAACCCCTGCGTCAGCAGCATCCGGCTCGCCTGCCCCGCGAACGCGCGCCGCCAGTCCTGGTCCGGCGCGGTGCTGCACGACACCGACAGCCGCTGCGCCCACGGACTCTGGTTGGGCAGGAAGTTCGCCTGCAGCCAGTGGCGCGCATCGACCCAGCCGAAGTCCAGTCCCTGCGCGCGCAGGTAGGCGACGCCGATCGTCGAGGAGAGCAGTTCGCCCTGTCCCAGCACCTCGGCCTGCCAGTCCAGCGCGCGGCTCGGGGCACGCGGATCGGCCAGCAGGTTGCGCAGTGCCGTCAGGCGGTCGCCCAGTACGGCGTCCGCATCGAGTTCCAGTTCGGCGATGAACTCGCGGTGCCGCTGTTCCAGCGTCGCCACGCGCTCCGCACTATCGGCGGCACCGTCGGCGATCGCGGTCAGTTCGTTGGTCACGCCGGACAGTGCCGACACCACGACGAGGATGCGGGCGTCGTTCTCTTCCATGCGTTTCTTGGCCAGCGCACCGATCGTGTTCCAGCGATGGCGACGCGACACCGAGGTGCCGCCGAACTTGAGGACGATCCAACGATCAGACGCAGACGTGGCAGAAGGCATGGATAGAATGGCTGGGAATGCCCGAACCCTTCGGGCGTAAGGCCGCGATTCTAGCCGAACCCCGCGCGCACGACCGGACCGTACCGCATGCAACGAACCTCACACCATTACCTGCAGGTCGACGTATTCGCCGATCGGCCCGGTGCAGGCAACCCACTGGGTGTCGTGATGGATGCGGCGGGCTGGACGACGGCCCGTATGCAGGCATTCGCCGCATGGACCAACCTGTCGGAAACCATCTTCTTCCTGCCACCCACCTTGCCGGATGCCAGCTACCGCATCCGCATATTCACCCCGCGACAGGAACTGCCGTTCGCCGGGCATCCCAGCGTCGGAGCCGCCTGGGTCGCGCTGGAAAGCGGGCGGGTCGCCGACGCGGCGATGCTGGTGCAGGAGTGCGCTGCCGGCCTGCTGCCAGTACGGGTGGAGGGAACGGGTGCGCAACGCGTGATCCGCCTGCGTGCGCCGCGGGCACGGCACGTGGAGGCCATTGCGTCCGCGCATGCCGTGCAAGCCGTCGCCACCGGGCTGCCGACGG
>CAMPIO010000125.1 GCA_946886405.1 uncultured Pseudoxanthomonas sp. | reverse complement strand
ACTGAAGCGAAGGCGGGAGACGTGAGAGACCGAGCTAGGTCAGCGACCGACCAATCCCGAAGCCGTGATCGAGTGAAAAACCAAGGTGTCACCGAAGCCGACGACACCAACATGCCAACCCACGCATAACACCGGAGTTAAGCCGCGCCGCGAAGCGGCGTCGGCTTGGACGAATTGTTAGGCCTCAAGGCCCAGAACCGAAAGATCCAGCTTGACGCCCGCGGCCGTGCGGCTTGCCGCGTAGTACGCCCGGTGCAAGACCCGCGTTAGCTCGGGGTCCGCGTCCTCAATCTCGCGCGCCGCAAAGTGACCGAAGGTCAGCCCATGCAACTTGCTTCGTTCGGTGGATCGGCCCTCGTAGAACTCGATGAGCCACTCTAGCTGCGCTTGGATTGAGAGCATCATCGGCTCCGATGCCGGAAGCGCGCCCGAGCTGAGCCGATCTCTGCAGACCGCTAAAGCCTCGCGAGTGAGCTCAGCTTTAATGTTCTCCTGGCTCACGCTGATCTCCCCATGAGGCCTAACGCCTGAATTAAGCCGACCCGCACTGGATAGGCACCGAAGCCGATGTTACCCAGAACGACCCCAAGTTAGTGAACCTGATGCGGGTTCGGCTTGAATGAATTGTTAGCGCTCAGTGCGAACACTCGCAACATTTGCTCCATCACTGATCAGCTCAAGGCATACAACTATCTTGTGATTGTCCTTAACGAAACGCGGACAGACCTGTCCAGTATCGAAGTCACTAGCCAGCTCCGGATGCTCCTGGCCGAAGCAAATGCTTGTATCCGAACACTGCGCATCCACCGGAATCCATCCCTCGCGAAGCAACATTGGACGAGCCGCACCATAGTAGGACTTGCCGATCTCCAGCTCAGGAGTTTGCGGAGGAGAGATAGAAGGTGAAGAGCACGCCACCGCCAAGGAAGTGGCAACTAGTACGCCGATGGTCTTCATCATGAGCGCTAACGCCTGAATTAAGCCGGCCCGCAGCAGGGCGGCGACTGAGTGCGAATATAGCCGAAGGCGCGCACTTAGGCGCCGCCCTGATGTGGGCTCGGCTTGAATGAATTGTTAGGCAGCGCCCGATCAGTCTATGGCTACACCAATTGCTCGCAATCGCTCAACGACCTGCGCCAGTGCTTGCGGATGAGGCTGAACCTTACGCAGAAAGCGAGCGCGCCACTTGGACCAGTTTGCAGCAACTGATGGATCTGCCTCAGCCGAAGCGCCTGGATCGTCGTCGAAGCCGAACTCAAAACCACAGCTACACATCGCAAATGACGGGCTACCGTCGCTGTAATAGGGTTGCTCGGACAGCTCAACACTGCCGCAAATAGGGCACGCCCAAAGCCCCGAATCCGAGCGAAACAGAGTGGCCGAGGTGCCGTCTCTGAGAGTTACGCACTGAGCTTTCATAGCGGCCTAACACCTAGTAGACCCCATTCCGGGGTAATAGCGCCGAGTATTCAGGCTCCAACGTGGAGCGTCAATCGGGATTTTCCTACTTCCTTTCAACAGCTTGGCTGATGGCGCTGATCGGATCAGCCAGCGACGCTTGCTACGTTATCCGCATGGAATGCGAGCACTATGGAATATCAGCCGAAGGACGGGGCGGTATCGGACGGGGAGGACGTGGTTCGGCGGGCGGGGTTGCTGGAGGAGATGGTGCGCCGGCTTCGCGTGGGCCACTACAGCATACGCACGGAACGGGCTTACATCGGTTGGATTCGCCGCTTCATCCTTGCCAATGGTAAGCGTCATCCCCGTGAGTTGGGGGCGGCGCATGTCGAGGCCTTTCTGACGCGGTTGGCCGTCGAGGGCAACGTGGCGGCGAGCACGCAGAACCAGGCGCTGTCGGCGGTGCTGTTTCTCTACCGCGAGGTCCTGGGGCTGAAGTTGGCGTGGATGGACGACGTGGTGCGGGCTAAGCGGCCGCAGCGTGTGCCCACCGTGCTGTCGCAGACCGAGGTCCGGAGCTTGCTAGCCCACATGGACGGTCGCATGGCGCTGCTGGCGCGATTGCTGTACGGGACCGGCATGCGGTTGATGGAAGGCGTCCGGTTGCGGGTCAAGGATGTGGATTTCGCCCGCAACGAGATCACCGTGCGGGAAGGGAAGGGGGGCAAGGATCGACGGACGGTGTTGCCGGCATCGCTGGTGCCGGCGTTGCAGGAAGAGGTAGAACGCGTTCGAGTGCTTCATGCGCAGGACCTCGCGCGTGGTGCGGGCGAGGTGTGGCTGCCGCATGCGCTGTCGCGCAAGTATCCGAACGCGGCGCGCGAGCTTGGATGGCAGTACGCGTTTCCCGCGCGTGACATCAGCCTGGATCCACGCGATGGTCGTTGGCGACGGCACCATCTCGATGAAGCGATGCTGTCGCGGGCGCTGAAGCGAGCGCAGGTCGCGGCCGGCATCGCCAAGCCGGTCACCGCGCATACGCTGCGGCATTCCTTCGCCACCCACCTGATCGAAAGCGGCTACGACATTCGGACCGTGCAGGAACTGCTCGGCCACAAGGACGTCGCCACCACGCAGATCTACACGCACGTCCTCAATCGTGGCGCGGGCGCGGTGCTCAGCCCGCTGGATCGCTGACATGGAAGCGTCCGATCCCGTGGTGCTGGCCCCCGCAGGCTTGGCATGCGTGGGCGCGGTGCTGCTCGGGATGGTGGGCATGTTGTGGCAATCCACGCTGCCCCCGACGCTCGCGCTGTGGCTCCTGCTGGGTGCAGGCGTCGCGGGGTGGTGGGCGGCGTCGCGCTGGCGTTGGGCAGGGGCCTTGCTCGCGGGTGCGGCGTGGGCTGGGCTGCATGCCACATGGAGCATGGGCGTGCAGCTGCCGGTGGCGTGGGAGGGGCGCGATGTCGCGGTGACCGGACGTGTCGTCGGGTTGCCGGAACCGGCGGCCCGTCGTACCCGCTTCCTGCTGCGTGTCGATGATGACGCAGCCCAGCCGACGCCGTTACGAGGACGGCTGCTGCGGCTGTCGTGGTACGACGACTTCGGCGCCACCGCGCCCGGTGCGCGCATGCAGCTGGGTGCCGGCGAAAGCTGGCATCTGCGAGTCCGCGTGCGTGCACCGCGTGGACTGGCGAATCCAGGCGGGGTGGACACCGAGCGTTACGCGGCGGCGCAGCGCATCAGCGCGATGGGGTACGTGCGGGAAGCCGGCTTTGCACGTCGGCTGTCGGCGGGACACGGCATCGATGCATGGCGCAGCCGCATGTCCGTCCGTATCGCCGCGGGCGTGCCCGATCGGGCGGTGCGTTTCGTGCAGGCGCTGGCACTGGGCGATACGCAGGGCCTGGATGACCACGACTGGCAGGTGCTGCGGGCGGCCGGCCTGACCCATCTGATCGCGATCTCCGGATTCCACGTGGGCATGGTGGCTGGTGTCTGCGCGTTGGGTGCCGCCGGCGTGTGGTGGCTGTTTCCCGCGCTGGCACGTCGTGTCCCTCGTCCACAGGTGGCCGGCGCCGCCGCTTTGATGGGGGCGCTGGCATATGCCGCGGTGGCAGGTTTCGCGCTGCCCACCGTGCGCACGGTCTTGATGATCGCCGTGGTGGTGGTGGCACGTCTGGCGCGGCGCCACGTGAGGGTGGTCGACATGTTGGCGCTGGCGATGCTGGCCGTGCTCGCATGCGATCCATTGTCACTGCTCGCGGCGGGGTTCTGGCTCAGTTTCGGCGGGGTGGCGTGGTTGGCCTGGTGTCTGCCGGCGTCGATGCACTGGGCGAAAGCGTTCCTGCCGGCGCAGGGGGTCGCCACGATCGGCTTGCTGCCGTTCACCGTCGTGCTGTTCGGGCAGGCGTCACTGGCGGGGCCGCTGGCGAATCTGGTGGCGATTCCCTGGTGGAGCCTGGTCGTCGTGCCGTTGGCACTGCTCGGCACGGGACTGGAGGTGCTGCACGCCGGGACGGGGGCGTGGGCCTGGCGGATCGCGGCGACCTGTTTCGAGCCAAGCTGGCAGCTGTTCGAACGCGTCGCGGATCTTCCGCATGCGCTGTGGTGGTTGCCGGAAAGCCCGGCATGGGCGCTGTGGCTGGCGTTGATCGGCGGGTTCTGGCTGCTGCTGCCGCGCGGCGTGCCGGGGAAGTGGCTGGCGTTGCTGTTGTGGCTGCCCTTGCTGTGGCCCGATCGTGAACGGCCGGCCAGGGGTGAGGTGGAACTGGTGGTGATCGATGTGGGGCAGGGCCTGTCCGCGCTGGTACGCACGGCGGACCATGCGCTGCTGTTCGACGCAGGACCGGCGGTGGAAGAGGGATTCGATGCCGGCGAACGTGCCGTCGTGCCGGCCCTGCGTGCGCTGGGCGTGTCGCGTCTGGACGCGCTGGTGGTCAGCCATGGCGACAACGACCACGCCGGCGGCGTCGATGCCGTTCGCCAGAGCCTGCCGGTGCAGGCGGTCCTGGCGCCCCCGGGCAGCGGGGTGGACGCACGCGCGGCCTGCATCGCCGGTGCGTCCTGGACATGGGATGGCGTGCGGTTCCGCTTCCTGCACCCGGGTCTGCACTTTCCATATCTCGGCAATGAATCGAGCTGCGTGTTGAAAGTGGAAACGGCGTACGGCGGGCTGCTGTTGCCAGGCGACATCGGCGCCATCGTCGAGCGTGGACTCGTCCATCGCGATGCGGAAGCGCTGCGCGCCGACGTCGTCCTGCTGCCACACCATGGCAGCGCGGGGTCATCCGATCCGGCCTTCATCGCCGCCGCCTCGCCCCGTCTGGTGCTGAATGCCAGTGGCGCCGGCAATCGTTTCGGCCATCCGCGGGCCGAGGTGGTGGCGCGCTGGCGCCATCAGGGAGCGGATGTCCTCGATACCCAGTCCGGTGGCGCGCTGCGCGTATGGCTGGGAGCCAAGGGCGTGCAACTGCGTGAACGGCGTCACGACCGGGCGCGCTGGTGGGACGCCGTGGGGCGCCAGCGGGCCGGTGGGCTATCCTATCGGCTGGAAGAAGGACGGCCGGATGCGCCGGAGGACTGAACGTGCTGGAACTGGTGAAGGCCGGCGGTTGGCCGATGATCCCGCTGCTGCTGCTCGGCGTGCTGGCCCTGGCCATCGTGGTGGAACGTTTCTGGTCGCTGCGCCGCAAGGAGATCCTGCCGCCCGGGCTGGGCGAGGAAGTCCGCGCCTGGGCCGGTCGCGGCCAGCTCGAGCCCGCCCACGTGGAATCCCTGCGCCGCAATTCGCCGCTGGGTGAGCTGCTGGCGGCGGCGCTGGACGTCCGCAACAAGCCGCGCGACCAGATCCGCGAGCGCATCGAGGACACGGGTCGCCATGTGGTCCATCGGATGGAGAAGTTCCTCAATGCGCTCGGCAGCATCGCGTCGGCAGGGCCGCTGCTCGGTCTGCTCGGTACCGTCGTCGGCATGATCCAGATGTTCCTGGGCATCCAGGACAGCGGTGTCGGCGACGTCAATGCGTTGGCGGGCGGCATCGGCAAGGCGCTGGTGTGCGCGGCGGCCGGCATGATCGTGGCCATTCCCGCGCTGCTGTTCCACCGTTACTTCCGCGGCAAAGTCACCGGCTACGTGATGGAAATGGAAAAGGAGGCCGCCGCGCTGGTCGATGCGCTTGAAGCCCGCCATCCGCGTCCTGTCGTGCGTCCTCCCGGTGCAGTGGCGCCGGCAGCCGCGCCGACGAACGCCTGAGGCCGGCGCATGCGCATCCGCGACGACCGTTCGCAGGAAGAGCCCGAGATCAACCTGGTGCCGTTGATCGACGTGATCCTGGTGCTGATCATTTTCTTCGTCATCACCACCACGTTCGATGCCCGCTCGATGCTGCAGCTCCAGTTGCCCAGCGCGACCGGCGAGCCGGTCGCCGCGCAGGCGAAGACACTGAGCGTGCTGGTCAATGCCGACGGGCGCTACTTCGTCGATGAGCACGAAGTGATCCGCCCCGACATCGACGCCCTCAAGCAGACCCTCCAGCAGGTGGCCGGCAGTGATCGCGGCCGGCCCGTGCTGCTTCGCGCCGACGCCCGTACGCCGCATCAGGCCGTGGTGACCGCGCTGGACGCACTGGGCCAGTCGGGCTTCCGCAAGATCAACATCGCCACTGCGCCGGAGGCGCAGAAGTGAGCGGAATGGAGTCGCCCTGGCAGGTCTACAAGCGGTTGCTCGGCTTCGCCCGGCCGTACCGCGGCCTGCTGCTGCTGGCCGCGATCGGCATGCTGCTCGAGGCGGCGGCCGGCGGTGCGTTCGCCAAGCTGATGGAGAGCGTGGTCGACGAGACGTTCATCAAGCGCGACGAGGCCAAGAGCCTGTTACTGCCCGCTTACATCGTGGGTCTGTTCGTGATCCGCGGCCTGGCCGGCTACATCACCGACATGGGCATGGGCAAGGCGGCGCGCAGCATCGCCCGCGATTTCCGCGTCGATGTCCTCGGCAAGTATCTGCGCCTGCCCGGCCTGCGCTTCGACACCGAGCCCGTGCCCTCGATGCTGGTCCGCCTGGGATCGGACAGCGACCAGGTGGCGCAGGCCGCCGTGGACGCGATGAAGGTGATGATCCAGCAATCGCTGCAGGTCATCGCGATGCTGGCCGTCATGCTGTACACCAGTTGGCAGGTCACCATCGCCATCCTGCTGATGGCGCCGCCGCTGGCCTGGATGATGGATACGGTGGCCAAGCGCTATCGCCGCATCAGCCATCGCATCCAGGAAAGCGGCGCGCAGATGATGCAGGCGGCGGACCAGACGCTGTCCAACCAGCAGGAAGTGAAGATCTATGGCGCCCAGCAGAACGAGCTGGCGCGCTACGCCGGATTGGCCGACACCAATCTGCGCCTTGCGATGAAAGTGGAAGCGACGCGCAGCATCTCTTCGGCGATGGTGCAGCTGATGGGGGCGGTGGGCCTGGCGCTGTTGCTGTTCTTCGCCGGGCGCGAGGCCATGGCGGGCCGCCTGACGGCGGGTGGGTTCGTCTCCCTGATGGTGTCGATGATGGCCATCATTCCCGCGCTGAAGCAGCTGACGAACGTGCAGAACATGCTGCAGCGGGGCGTCGCCTCGGCGCAGCGCCTGTTCTCGGTGCTGGATGCCGACGACGAACAGGACCATGGCAGGCTGCCGCTGGACCGCGCCAGGGGCGTGATCGAGTTCCGCGACGTCACCACCCGTTATCCCGGCCAGAGCCGGCCTGCGCTGGACGGCATCAGCTTCACCGCACGGCCAGGCACCGTCACCGCGATCGTCGGTCGTTCCGGTAGCGGCAAGTCGACGCTCATCAAGCTGATCCCGCGCTTCTACGAGTCCGAAGCGGGCCAGATCCTGCTGGACGGCCATCCGTTGAAGGAGTATCGGCTGGCCGACCTGCGCCGGCAGATTGCGCTGGTCGGACAGCAAGTGATGCTGTTCGATGGCACGGTCGCCGCCAACGTGGCGTACGGCGAGTTGCAGGGCGCCGATGCCGTTGCGATGGAAGACGCCGTGCGTGGTGCCAACGCGATGGAGTTCGTGCATGAGCTTCCCGAAGGCATGCAGGCGCCGATCGGCAACAAGGGTGGACGCCTGTCTGGCGGCCAGCGCCAGCGCCTGGCGATCGCACGCGCGATGCTGAAGGACGCACCCATCCTCATCCTCGACGAGGCCACCGCAGCCCTCGACAACGAATCCGAGCGCCTGGTGCAGAACGCGCTGCAGAAGCTGATGCCCGACCGCACCACACTGGTCATCGCACACCGGCTGTCGACCATCGAGCATGCCGACCAGGTGCTGGTGCTGGACCAGGGGCGCCTGGTCGAGCAGGGCACGCATGCCGAACTGCTGGCACGCGGTGGCCTTTACGCCCACCTCTACCAGATGCAGTTCCGCGAGGGTGAGGCGGGGTGAGCAAGCGCGCGATGCCGCAGCCCCCCGATTACTGGTTCGGCGAGGCTCCCGTGCCATTGTGGGCGCGTGCGCTGTCCGGCGTGTACGGCGCGCTGGTCGCGCTTCGATCCCGGTGGTATCGCCTGGGCCTGCTGCGTCGGCACCGTGTCAGCGTCCCGGTCATCGTGGTGGGCAATATCACTGCTGGCGGCACGGGCAAGACGCCGCTGACGATCGCGCTGGTCGAGCGGCTGCGCGCGGCCGGTTTCAAGCCGGGCGTGGCCAGCCGTGGTTACGGCCGCCACGACGACGGCCAGGGCCGCTGGGTGGATGCGACCACGCTGCCCGCCGACGGCGGCGATGAGCCGGTTCTCATCGCGCGCCAGACCGGCATCCGTGTGCGCGTGGATCGTGATCGTGTCGCTGCCGCGC
>CAMPIO010000124.1 GCA_946886405.1 uncultured Pseudoxanthomonas sp. | reverse complement strand
ACGCCGCGTTCTCGCCGGATGGGCGCCGGATGGCGATCCACGCCAAGAGCGTGGTTCGACAAGCTCACCACGAACGCGGGTAGTGCGGAGAGCATCCTCGGGCGTTTGCGCCTAACGCATCACACCACCTCCGGGCCACCGGCCCGGAGGTCGGTCTTCCCTCCGACGTTTGCAGCAGCGGCATGTGCCGCTTGCCGGTTCCCTCTCTCCCTGACCGGCTCCCTCCCCCGGCGCATGCCGCTCCTGCAAACGCCTGACCTCCCCTTCCCCCGGTTCTCTTCCCAGAATCCCCTCCACGGAGACGTTCGCCATGCTGGACGCCAATCTGAAGACGCAGCTCAAGGCCTATCTCGAAAAGGCCGTGCGCCCCATCCACATCACCGCCCACCTGGACGACAGCACCGGTTCGGCCGAACTGCAGGCGCTGCTGAAGGATCTGCAGGACGTGTCGGACAAGATCCGCGTCGACGAACAGCGCGGCGGTGAACGCACCCCGTCGTTCTCGCTGACCTCGCCGGGCCACGACATCCACCTGACCTTCGCCGGCCTGCCGATGGGCCACGAATTCACCTCGCTGGTGCTGGCGCTGCTGCAGGTCGGCGGCCATCCGTCGAAACTCGCCCAGGACGTGATCGAACAGATCCGTTCGCTCGACGGCGATTACCGCTTCGAAACCTATTTCTCGCTGTCGTGCCAGAACTGCCCGGACGTGGTGCAGGCGCTGAACCTGATGGCGGTGCTGAATCCGAAGATCCAGCACGTCGCCATCGACGGCGCACTGTTCCAGCAGGAAGTCGAGCAGCGCGAAGTGATGTCGGTGCCGACGATCTTTCTCAATGGCGAGGTCTTCGGTGCCGGCCGCATGGGCGTGGAAGAGATCGTGGCCAAGCTGGATACCAACGCCGGCAAGCGCGAGGCCGAGAAGATCAAGGCGAAGGCGCCGTACGACGTGCTCGTCGTCGGTGGCGGCCCCGCCGGCGCCGCGGCCGCGATCTACGCCGCGCGCAAGGGGATCCGCACCGGCGTGGCGGCCGAACGCTTCGGCGGCCAGGTGCTGGACACCATGGCCATCGAGAACTTCATCTCCGTGCCCTACACCGAAGGCCCGAAGCTCGCCGCCGCGCTGGAGCAGCACGTGCGCGACTACCAGGTCGACGTGATGAACCTGCAGCGCGCGGAAAAGCTGCTGCCCGCCGGCCAGGATGGCCTGGTGGAAGTGCAGCTCGCCAACGGTGCGTCGCTGAAGTCGAAGACGGTGATCCTGTCCACCGGCGCCCGCTGGCGGCAGATGAACGTGCCCGGCGAGAACGAGTACCGCAACAAGGGCGTGGCGTATTGCCCGCACTGCGACGGCCCGCTGTTCAAGGGCAAGCGCGTGGCGGTGATCGGCGGTGGCAACTCCGGCGTGGAAGCGGCGATCGACCTGGCCGGCATCGTCGCGCACGTCACCCTGATCGAATTCGACAGCCAGCTGCGCGCCGACGACGTGCTGCAGCGCAAGCTGCGCAGCCTGCCGAACGTGCGCGTTGTCACCAGTGCACAGACGACGGAAGTGCTGGGCGACGGTAGCAAGGTCAATGGCCTGGTCTACAAGGACCGTACCGGCGGCGACACGCACCGCGTCGAACTGGAAGGCATCTTCGTGCAGATCGGCCTGCTGCCGAACACGGAATGGCTGAAGGGCGTGGTGGCGTTGAGCCCGCGCGGCGAGATCATCGTCGACGACCGCGGCCAGACCAGCGTGCCGGGCGTGTTCGCGGCAGGCGATGCCACCACGGTGCCGTACAAGCAGATCGTCATCGCCATGGGCGAGGGTTCCAAGGCGGCGTTGAGCGCGTTCGACCATCTGATCCGCACGTCGGCGCCGGTGGCAACGCCGGACGCGGTAGCGGCATGATGCATGGGCGCGGGCCCTACGCTGGTTCGCGCCCCCGTCGCACGCAACGCCGTTCCCTGAGGGAGGAGTCCGATGAATCTCCGCGACCTGAAGTACCTGGTGGCACTGGCCGACCATAAGCATTTCGGTCGCGCCGCCGCGGCGTGCTACGTCAGCCAGCCGACGCTGTCGACGCAGATCAAGAAGCTGGAAGACGAACTGGGCGTGCCGCTGGTCGAACGCGCGCCGCGCAAGGTCATGCTGACGCCCGCCGGGCGCGACGCGGCCGACCGTGCACGCCGCATCGTGGCCGAGGTCGAGCAGATGAGGGAAGCCGCGCGCCGAAGCCAGGATCCCGAAGCCGGCACGGTGCGGCTGGGCATCTTCCCCACGCTCGGCCCTTACCTGCTGCCGCACGTCGTGCCGCGCATCCGCACGCGCTTCCCCGACCTGGAGCTGTTGCTCGTCGAGGAGAAGAGCGATGTCCTGCTCTCCCGCCTCCGCGAAGGCAGGCTCGACGCCGGCCTGCTGGCGCTGCCGGTAAGCGACGACCAGTTGCATACCGAGTTCCTCTTCGAAGAACCGTTCGTGCTGGCCGTGCCCGAATCCCACCCGCTGGCGCAACGCACCTCGCTGACGTTGGCAGAGCTGTCGCAGCAGCAGTTGTTGCTGCTGGAAGACGGGCACTGTCTGCGCGAACAGGCACTGGATGTCTGCCGCCTGTCCGGCGCCAACGAAAGGTCCGAGTTCCGCGCCACCAGCCTGGAGACGCTGCGACAGATGGTGGCGGCCAACGTCGGCATCACCCTGCTGCCGACCCTCGCGGTGAAACCGCCGGTCGCACGTTCCGGGAACATCCACCTGCTCGGCTTCAGCGATTCGCACCCGAGCCGGCAGATCGCGATGGTGTGGCGCAAAAGCTCGGCGATGAGCGAATTCCTGCAGCAGCTCGCGCAGGTGTTCCGCGATCTGCCGCGCGACCTGTTCGAGCCGGACCCGCCGACGCCGCGCGCACCCGGCGCACCTGAACGCGCGCCGCCCCCCGCGGCTTGAAGCGTCCCCGCTTCCGGGCTACGGTAGGCACGCAAAACACGATACCGATGGGCGGCGCCGCAACGCGCCGCCCGTTTCTTTTTGCGCGACCCCGAAACCAGAGAGAACCACGATGAACAACACCCGCACCAGCGGCCTGCCGCCTTCCCTGCCCCCGCTCGTCATTTCCAGCCGCGACCTGTCGCGCCTCGAAGCCCTGCTCGATACGCCCGTGCTGCGCGGCGGATGACATGCCCGGCAACGTGGTGACGATGCACTCGCGCGTGGCGTGCGAGGACGAACTCACTGGCGAACACCATCGCCTGACCCTGGTGTACCCCCACGAAGCGAACGTCGAGACCGGCCTGGTCTCAGTACTTGCGCCGGTCGGCAGTGCGCTGCTGGGACTGTCGGTGGGGCAGACGATCGACTGGCAGGCCGCCGGCAACCGGCCCTTGCGCTTGCGGGTCACCGCGATCGAGTACCAGCCGGAAGCGAGTGGCGACTTGCATCGCTGATTGCTTGCTGGATCGACATGCGGACCGTTGTCGACGCTCGAACTCAGTTGGCTCGCGGCGATTTGTATGAGTGGTGGGAGATGGCGCCGCTCGCCGCGGGGGCCTTACTTTTCTTTGCGTGTGCAAAGAAAAGTAAGCAAAAGAAAGCACACCCCGGCGGTCCGCCCGCTACTGCGCAGCGGGTGCGCAGTCCCGACGGGAATTTTCGTGCGGGGCATCCTGCCCCGTACGAAAACGGCGCACGTCCTGTGCGCCGCCCCTGCGGGGTTGTACCCGCCGGGACTGCCGGACCTCAGGGGGCCCAAGAGCCAAAGCAGAAGCGTCGGCGCGCGCCGCATTTGCTTTTGCTTGCTTCCGGGTCCCCATGAGGCACGGCGAGTGGGACGGGTACAATCCGCAGGGCGGCTCACTCGCGGACCCGGAGCGCGCAGCGCGGAGGGCGTGCCGCCTGGGGCGTGTTTCTTTGGTTCCTTTCTTTGCACGAGCAAAGAAAGGAATGCCCTGCGGCGAGCGGCGCCATAATTCTTGAAAGAAGATCCATCCCGCAAGGCCATCGAACCAAAGACTATCGCGGTTGTGGTGACGCCAGAGGTAGCCTGAAGAAGCCGGTTTCGTTGGCCCTCTCCCCAACCCCTCTCCCGCAGGGAGAGGGGCTTGATCCGCGCGGCCATGGCCATCAAGCCTTTCTCTTCGACGAGCGGCACCATGCCAAAACAAAGCCAATTTCCGCCACCTGCCACAAACCTCCGCACCGAGGGACAGGGCATACTTCCCCTCCCCATCCTGTGCCCGCCGAGCCACCGCATGAATCCCACCCCCAGCAAACTCCAGCAGCTCCGCGAACTCTCCGTCGTCGTCGCCGACACCGGCGATTACGACGCCATCAAGCGACTCAAGCCGGTGGACTGCACGACCAATCCGACGCTGGTGAAGAAGGCGCTGGACCTGCCGGTGTACGCCGACCTGATCGAAGAGCAACTGGCATGGGCGCGCGCGCAGGGCGGCGGAGAAGCGCTGGTGGACGAGGTCGTGGATCGCCTGACCGTCGGCGTGGGTGCGAAGCTTGCCGGGCTGATCCCCGGCCGCGTGTCCACCGAAGTCGACGCCGACCAGGCCTACGACACCGCCGCCACCGTCGCCAAGGCGCGCAAGTTCGTACAGATGTACGCCGATCACGGCATCGGCCGCGACCGCATCCTGATCAAGGTCGCCTCCACCTGGGAGGGCGTGGAGGCCGCGCGCGTGCTGCAGGCCGAAGGCATCGACTGCAACCTGACGCTGATCTTCAACCCGACCCAGGCCATCGCCTGCGCCGAAGCCGGCGCGTTCCTGATCTCGCCGTTCGTGGGCCGCATCCTCGACTGGTATGTCGCCAACGGCCAAGCACCGGCGAACATCGATGAGGATCCGGGCGTGGTGTTCGTCCGCGGCGTGTACGCCGAGTTCAAGCGCCGCGGTTCGCCCACCGTGGTGATGGGCGCGTCGTTCCGTTCCACCGCGCAGATCGAGGCGCTGGCCGGCTGCGACCGCCTGACCATTTCGCCCGACCTGCTGGAAAAGCTGGAGCAGGAAACCGGCGACCTGCCACGCAAGCTGTCGCCTGGCACCGCAGAGGCGGTGAACGTCGCACCGGTGACCGCCGAGAGCTTCGCGGCCGCGATCGAGGCCGATCCGATGGCGAAGGAAAAACTGGCCACCGGCATCGATGCGTTCGCCAAGGACCTGGCCGCGCTGCGCACGACCATCCGCGAGAAGCTCACTGCTTGAGCCTGCGCACGCTGCTCGTCCTCGCCATGCTGGCCTGTGTCGCGGGCTGGTGGTTTTCCGGTCATCGTGCGGGCCCGCGCGCACCGGCCGCCGCCGGTGACCTGTCGCTTGCCTGCCCGCTGCCACCCCGCGTGGCGGCGGGCGAGCCGCCGCTGCAGACGGACGTACCCGGCACCCTGGTGCCGTTCTCGTTGGACGCCGCCACGCTGACGCCGATCGCCGGCTTCAGCGTGGACGCGCGCGTGTTGTCGCGGGAAGACTACGACAGGGGTCGCGAATCGGATCTCTCGCCCACCGATCTTGCCCTCGGCTGGGACCGCATGGCCGACGATGCCGTGATCGCCGCGCTCGATATCAGCCAGTCCTCGCGCTGGTATCGCTACCGCTGGAGCGACCAGCCGCCGCTGCCACCGCGCGAGATCGCGAACAGCAGCGCCAACATGCACATGATCCCGGGCAGCGATGCCATCGCACAGACGCTCTCAGGCGTCCGTCAGGGAGAGCGCGTGCGCATCGACGGATGGCTGGTCGAAGCGAAGGCCGCCGACGGCTGGCGTTGGCGCAGTTCCACCAGCCGCACCGACACCGCGGGCGGCGCCGGCGAGCTCAACTCCGTCTGCGGCACCCCCCGGCTGTACCAACCGGGGCTGTGGGGGGAGCCCGGGGCTGCGCTAACTGCCAAGGCCAGCTCAAACGGCTTCGCGACTCACGTCGCTCCCACGACAGCTTTCCTCAGGCGTCCAGCCCGATCGGGCAACTCACGCCGGTGCCGCCCAGGCCGCAGTACCCGTTCGGATTCTTCGCCAGGTATTGCTGGTGGTAGTCCTCGGCGTAGTAGAAAGGAGGCGCCGGATACACGACCTCGGTCGTGATATCGCCGTAGCCCGCCGCCTTCAAATGCTGCTGGTAGGCCTGCTGGCTCGCTTCCGCGGCGGCCCGCTGTTCGGGTGTATGGCAGTGGATGCCGGAACGGTACTGCGTGCCAACGTCGTTGCCCTGCCGCATGCCCTGGGTGGGGTCGTGGCTTTCCCAGAACAGTTGCAGCAGACGCTCGAACGACACCTGCGCCGGGTCGTACACGACGCGCACGACTTCGTTGTGGCCGGTCTGGCCGGAACACACTTCGTCGTAGGTCGCATTCGGCGTACCGCCGCCGGCATAGCCGACGGACGTGCTGTACACGCCCGGCACGCTCCAGAACTTGCGTTCCGCGCCCCAGAAGCAGCCCAGGCCGAATTCGACCTGCTCCAGTCCGTCGAACGTGTCGCGCAGTGGGTGTCCGTTGACGAAATGCACGTTGTGCAGCGGCAGCGGCGTGCTGCGTCCCGGCAGCATGTCTTCCGTGCGCGGCATGCGCTGCTTGTAGGCTCCGATACCCAGCATGGCGAACCTCGTTGTCGTGGGGCGACGGATTCAGGCGGGCAGGATGCCGGCGCCCTCGCCGTCGTCTTCCAAGATGGGGCCGTCGTCGCGCGATTCCAGTCCCAGCGCCTGCACGATGCCCTCTGCCTCAGGGAACGCCGGATCCGGCACACAGACCCGCAGCACGCCGAACAGCGGCAACTCGCCCATGCCCCCCAGCAGCGACTCGCCGAACACGAACGCCGGGATCTCCGCTTCCTCCAGCGCATGCTTCACCAGATGGGCGTCGAACAGGTTGTCGGCCAGATAGACCACGCGCATGGATGTGTCCTCCGGCGCCAGCCTACACCGGGCGTCCGCTACAGCGGCGCGCGCAATGCATCGGTAGCCGCGACCGATTCAGTTTCCGCCGCGGCCGCCGCGCGCCATTCGCGCATGGCCGGCAGCGCGAACAGCGCGTCCAGGTAGCGGCGCGCCTCAGCGTCCACCGGCACGCCGTAGCCGTCGAAGCGGATCGCCACCGGCGCATACATCGCGTCGACGATGCCGAAGTCGCCGCACAGGAAGGCGCCGCCATGGCCGTGCGCATCGCGAAGCTGGCGCCACAGGTCCTGCACGCGGTCGATGTCGCGCTGCGCGGCGGCGTCCCAACGGTAGGCGTCCGGCGCGCGCCGGCTGTTCATCGGCAGCTGCGTGCGCAGCGCGACGAACCCCGAGTGCATTTCCGCCGCCGCCGCCCGGGACAGCGCGCGCGCCGCGAGGTCTGCTGGCCAACCCCGGCCACCCAGCCAACGCTCGTTCGCGTATTCGCAGATCGCCAGTGAATCCCACACCTGCACGTCGCCATCGTGCAGGGCGGGCACCTTGCCGGTCGGCGAATGGCGGCGGACCGCGGCGGCGAAGCCCGGCGTGTCCAGCAGCAGTCGGACTTCGTCGAAGGCGACGCCGAAATGGCGGAGCAACAGCCAGGGACGCAGCGACCAGGACGAGTAGTTCTTGTTGCCGATGACAAGCGTCGGGAGGCTCATGCGGGAACCGAGTGCGCGAAGGCCGTTCAGGATAGACCAGCCCGGACGCCAGACCGGCTAAACTGGCGTTTTTCCACGCCTCTCTGCCCCGATGTCCGACGCTGCCGCTCCCTCCGTCCCCCTCGCTGACGATGTCGCCCCCGAAAAGCGGGACTTCATCCGCCAGATCGTGCGCGAGGACCTGGCCAGCGGCCGCCACACCACGGTGAAGACCCGCTTCCCCCCCGAGCCCAACGGCTACCTGCACATCGGCCACGCCAAGGCGATCTGCCTGGACTTCGGCATTGCCGGCGAGTTCGGTGGCGTCTGCAACCTGCGCCTGGACGACACCAATCCGGCCAAGGAAGACCCCGAGTACGTCCGCGCCATCCAGGACGACGTGCGCTGGCTGGGCTTCGACTGGCACGACCTGCGCCACGCCTCGGACTACTTCGAGGTGCTGTACCTGGCCGGCGAGAAGCTGATCCGCCAGGGCGACGCCTTCGTCTGCGATCTCACCGCCGAGCAGGTGCGGGAATACCGCGGCACGCTGACCGAGCCCGGCCGCAACTCGCCCTACCGCGACCGCAGCGTCGAGGAGAACCTGGACCTGTTCCGCCGCATGCGCGCGGGCGAGTTCCCGGACGGCGCGCGTACCCTGCGCGCGAAGATCGACATGGCCAGCGGCAACATCAACCTGCGCGACCCCGCGCTGTACCGCATCAAG
>CAMPIO010000123.1 GCA_946886405.1 uncultured Pseudoxanthomonas sp. | reverse complement strand
ATCCCCCTGCCCCCGCCACCCATCAACGCCATCGACGGAACACTGTCGGGCACGACGGCACGCACCGCCATCGCGATTTGCTAGGCTGCGCGGCAACCCACGGAGGGCGCATGTCCAGCCACAGCCAGTTCTCGCTGCTGACACAACGGCGGTTCCTGCCGTACTTCACCGTCCAGGCGCTGGGCGCCTTCAACGACAACGTCTACCGGCAGGCGATCATCGCGCTGCTGTTCTTCCTCGGCACGAGCGACGACCAGCTCTCGCTGTACGCCACGCTGGCGCCGGCGATCTTCATCCTCCCCTACTTCCTGTTCTCCGCCATCGCCGGGCAATTCGCCGAGAAACTGGAGAAGCACAGGCTGATCGTCATCACCACGACGATGGAAATCGCCATCATGTCGCTGGCGGCGGTGGGCTTCCTGCTGCAGAACATGCCGGTCCTGCTGGTCGCCCTGTTCTGCACCGGCGTGCAGTCCACGTTGTTCGGGCCGGTGAAGTACTCCGTACTGCCTTCGATCCTCAAGCCGGAGGAACTGACGGGCGGCAACGGCCTGGTCGAGATGGGCACGTCGATCTCGATCCTGTGCGGCATGATCGCCGGCGGCATGATCTTCCAGGTGGCCGGCGCGCATGGACCGCAGGCGGCTGCCGTCGCCATCGTGCTGCTGGCGATACTGGGCAACATGGTGTCGCGGATGATTCCGCGCATGGACGCCGGCGCGCCCGATCTGAAGATCCGCTGGAATCCCATTCCCGAATCGCTGGCCGTACTGCGCATGGCGAAGCAGCAGTTGGCCGTGCGCAACGCCATCCTCGGCGTGTCGTGGTTCTGGTTCTTCGGCACGCTGCTGACCTCGCAGCTGCCGGCCTACGCCAAGGTGCACCTGGGCGCAGCCGACGGTTCGTCGACGCTGTACGTGTTCGCGCTGGCGCTGTTCTCGGTAGGCACGGGCATCGGTTCACTGCTGTGCGAGAAGCTGTCCGGCCGCACGGTCGAGATCGGGCTTGTGCCGGTGGGCGCGTTCGGCATGACCGCGTTCCTGCTCGACCTCTACTTCGCCAGGCCGGGCGCGGCGCCCGCCAGCGGACTGGGCGTGGCGGAATTCGTCCGCCAGGCCGGCAGCGTGCGCATCATGATCGATCTGGTGGGCATCGGCATGTTCGCCGGCATCTTCGTGGTGCCGCTGTTCGCGTTGATCCAGAGCCGCACGGCCAACTCGCAGATGGCGCGCGTGTTCGCAGCGCTCAACATCCAGAACTCGGGCTTCATCGTGTTGGCGGCGCTGGTCGGCCTGGGCCTGCATGCGCTGGGCTGGAACGGTCCGCAGATCTTCCTCGCGCTGGCCATCGCCAACGCCGTGGTCGCGATCTGGATCTTCACCATCGTGCCCGAATTCCTGATGCGCTTCCTCAGCTGGTTGCTGGTGCGCGCGCTGTACCGCCTGCGCCTGCACGGCATCGAGAAGCACGTGCCCGACGACGGCCCCGCCCTGATCGTCTGCAACCACGTCAGTTACATGGATGCGCTGATCCTGTCGGCCACCATCCCGCGGCCGGTGCGCTTCGTCATGTACTACAAGATCTTCCACATTCCGGTGATGAGCTGGATCTTCCGCACCGCCAAGGCCATTCCGATCGCAGGCGCGAGAGAAGATCCCGAGATGATGCGTCGTGCGTTCGATGAGATCGACGCGGCGCTGGCGGCGGGCGAAATCGTCGGGATATTTCCCGAGGGCGCACTGACGAAGGACGGCGAGATCGCCGCGTTCAAGTCCGGCGTGGAGAAGATCCTCGAACGACGTCCGGTACCGGTCGTACCGATGGCGCTGAAGGGCATGTGGGCCAGCATGTGGAGTCGGCGCGATACGCGCCTGAGCCGCATGCGCGTACCGCGCCGGTTCCGCGCGCACGTGGACGTCGTGGCGGGCGAGCCGATGGACGGCGCGACCGTGGATGCCGAGGTACTGGAGGCGAAGGTGCGTGCGCTGAGGGGCGATGCCGCGTGATGCTTCCGCGACGCCGTCGTACCGGCTAGGCTGACGGCAGGGGCCCTCACTTCACGCATGTCCGCGCGCGTCGGCGGCTCCGCCCTGCCCTCTGTCTTCCCGTGAGAACCCCATGAGCAACCTTCCGCCGTCGATGCACGGACCCTACGTTCCCAATCATCTGGTGTGGGCGATCCTCAGCACGCTGTTCTGCTGCCTGCCGCTGGGCATCGTCTCCATCGTGTTCGCCGCGCAGGTGGACGGCAAGCGCGCGGCAGGCGATCTGACCGGTGCGCAAGATGCATCGCGGAAGGCGTTGAACTGGGCGATCGCATCGGCGCTGATCGGCCCGATCCTGATGGCGCTCTGGTTCTTTTTGTTCGGCGGTCTGGCACTATTGGGCGGCATGAGCGGCATGTAGGCCGACTCGCACGACCCTCCATCCCTGCACAAGGAAAGCCTGCATGAGCGCCGTACCTCCCATGCCCTCGTCGTCCACGCCGGACAGCGTCCCCAATCATCTCGCCTGGGCCATCGTGTCCACGGTTCTCGCGACCTGCCTGTGCTGTCCGCTCGGCCTGATCGGCATCGTCGCGATCGTGTTCTCGTCGCAGGTGAACGGCAAGCTCAACCAGGGCGACCTGGAAGGCGCGCGCCGTGCGTCCGCCAACGCCAAGACCTGGTGCTGGGTGGCTACCGCATTCGCCATCATCGGCCTGCTGCTCAATATCGTCATGCTCGCCACCGGCGGCATGGAGCAGTACATGGAGATGATGCAGCAGATGCAACAGATGCAGTGATCGCTCTGCGACCCCTGCACTACGCGGCATTGACGGCGGCGGCCCTGGTGGCCGCCGCTGGCGTATGGCTGCTGCTGACGTTCGACCCCAATGCCGCGGACAGCCCGTTCCCGGGATGCATGTTCCGCGCACTGACTGGCTATTTCTGCGTGGGATGCGGCCTGACGCGCGCCTTGCATGCGCTGGTCCATGGCGACCTGGGGCGCGCCTTCGCGATGAATCCGCTCGCGATGCTGCTGTTGCCCGCGATTCCGATGATGATCGCGCATGGCCAAGGCTGGCGACCACGCGCACTCGAACCCGTGATGCGCGTCCTGCTGGCGCCGAGGTTCTGGCTGGTGCTGTTGCCGGCATACTGGATTGCGCGGAACCTGCCGTGGTTCCCCTTCACGTTGCTCGCGCCGGGCTGACGACGCGACGACCGGTCGCTCAGCTGACCCAGCCGCCGATCACGAATACCGCAAGCACCGCGAGCCACAGCAGCAGGATGCGCCAGACCAGGCTCATCGCGTCGCGCAGCTCCGGCAGCTCACGCATGGCCTGCACCATGCCTTCTTCCGCGTACTCCTCGGCCTCTTCCGCCAACTCGCCCCGCACGCTGGCACGCGCGGCCTGCGCAAGGAATCCGGTGTCCAGCCGGAAGCGCGCGCCACCCGACTCGCGCCACGTGGAGAACACGGTGTCGAAGTTGCCGACCAGCGCCATCGCCAGCGTCACCAGCTGCGCGACCGGCCAGTCCAGCGCCGTCTTCAGCGCCTGTGCGCCGCGACGGTTCTGCTCGGGCAGATCCTGCGCCAGGGCGCTTTGCGCGGACAGCCGATAGAGGATCGCACCGACGGGGCCAAGCAGCAGGAACCAGAACAGCACGCCGAACCAGCGCTGCAATGCATTGGCGAACACGGCCTCGACCAGTGCGGGGCCGTCCAGCGCCGCCGTTTCGCCTGTCAGACCGAGACGCGCGATCGCGGCACGGCGGGTCGGTGCATCGTGGGCATCGATGACGGCCTCGACATCGACATCGAGATCGCGTGGTCCCCATGCGTAGACCAGGACCACGATGTCGAACACCAGGCCCACCAGTCCGTACACCGGCCCATCGAGCAGCCACTGCAACAGCGCGACGACCAGCAGCACCGGGACCAACGCCAGGGCAACGCCATAGCGCTTCCGCCAGAGGTCGCCCACGGACGTACCGAGCCAATGCCGCCAGGCGTCGTACCACGCGTACTGGCGGAACGACGCGACCAGCGTGGGCGCGACATGGCCAAGCACCAGCGCAAGCACGACGGCAACAAGCGTGATCGACATGCGGGCTCCTCCAGGCGGGATTCTAGCGTGGGGGCCTGTTAACGCCCGGTCTCGGCCACGGCGGACGCGAGGCGCGCGCGCATACCGGCGTGCCAGTGCTCGATCAACGCACGCGCGATCGAGATGGACGGCGACAGCAGCAGGCCTTCCCCGTCGTCATGGCGGTCGCGCGCGAGCGCCGCGTCGATCTCGTCGAAAGTGAACCAGCGCGCGTCCTCCAGTTCGCCATCGACCTGGGGGACATCGGGCTCGGCGTCGGCGCAGAATCCCAGCATCAGCGCGCCCGGAAACGGCCATGGCTGCGCGCCCAGATAACGGCACGACCGCACGCGCACCTGGGTTTCTTCCAGCACTTCACGCACCACGGTCTGCTCCAGCGTCTCGCCCGGCTCCACGAACCCGGCGACCACGGAGTAGCGCCTTGACGGCCACGACGCCTGTCGGCCCAGCAACAGTCGCTCGCCATCGCTGACGGCGACGATGACTGCGGGGTCGACGCGCGGATAGTGATCCTTGCCGCATTGCGTGCAATGCGCGGTATAGCCAGCGCGGCGGAAGGTGATATCGCCGCCGCAGGCACTGCAGAAGCGGGTCGACGACTGCCAGTGCAGCAGCGCGCGCGCCATCGCGAAGATGCCGGATTCGAACGCAGGCCACGTCGTCGCCGCGCGCCGCAGGTCCTGCCATGCCGGTGCGTCCACCGCATGGTGGCGAGCGTGCGCGGCGAACCACGCCACGCCGTCGCGCACGCCGAGGAACAGGCTGGCGCCGGGACCTCCGCCCAGCGACGCGCCTTCACTGGCCAGCAGGGTGCCGTCGGTCCGGGCGAGCGCGCGCCCTTCATCGTCCAGCATCATCACGCGTGCGGACGGCCACAGGCGCGCCAGTGCATCGGCGTCATCCCGCAACGCATCGGCGCGGTCCAGCGGGTCGCCCGCGAAGGCGAAGCCGGACAGTGGCTCGAAAGAGGAAACAGGACCTGTCACGGAACGCGGCAGGCCGGGCGTCACATGCTGAAACTGCTGCCGCAGCCGCAAGTGGTCTTGGCGTTCGGGTTGCGGATGACGAACTGCGCACCCTGCAGGCTCTCGCTGTAGTCCACTTCCGCGCCCATCAGGTACTGCAGGCTCAGCGGGTCCACCAGCAGCGATACGCCATCGGTATCCACGGCGACATCGTCGTCTGCACGGTTCTCGTCGAACTCGAAGCCATACTGGAAACCCGAGCAACCACCGCCCTGGATATAGACGCGAAGGGCCAGCGAATCGCTGCCCTCTTCCTGGATCAACTCGCGCACCTTCGCCGCCGCCGCCGGCGTGAAGTTCAGCGGGCGGTCGATGGACTGGTAGTCGGGCGCGGCCGCCGCAGTGGGCAGGGAAACGACGGTGGTCATGCGTCAAGGATGGGGGCTGGCGGAAGGCAGTTCAAGTTCAGCGCGTGCCGGCGCGTTCGCCGGCGCCTTCCTTCGCCGACGCCTGCGCCCACGGGAACGACTGTTCCACGGCGGCGCCGTTCTGCGGCACCACACGGGCGATCACGCGCACGGGCTTGAAGCCGGGTGGCAGCAGCAGGTCGCCTTCTACCTGCTGGAAGTACTTGAACGAGTACGGCACACCCGGCGCATTCGGCTGCTGGCGCAGGTCAGCCCAGGCCAGGCGACACAGCTTGCCGGCCTCGGTACCTTCCACGGACACCAGCAGGCGCCCCGCGTTCACGGCCCCCCGGTTGAGGTTCTGCGTGAGGGTGGCGGTGAAGTGCCACGCCTGCTCGTCCTGCGGCTGCAGGGTCAGCTCGTGCACGGACAGGCCGCGGCGCTGGGCGGTGGCGCCCACGAACCGTTCGTAGAAGGCGACATCGGCGCGCAGACCGGCGATTTCCTCGTCGCGCTCGGACAAGGTCGCCTGCAGGTCACGGTTGGCGTCGCGACTGATCTGGTCGGAACGCGACAGCGTGGCGACCTGCTGTTCCAGGGATTCGATGCGCTGCTGCTGGCCGCGCAGCTGGGCAGGCGTAGGGCCCTCGCTGGCGTCTCCCGACAGTCCGCGCCACAGTGCCCAGCCGGCCAGCACCAGGACCGCCGCCAGGACAACAGCGGCAATGACCGGCCCGCGCTTGAAACGGGGCGGCGGTACGGTCGGCGGGAGGGGCCTGTCGTTCATGGCCGCAGGATAGCGCGGCCGTTCCCAGCGGGCTCTGAATGACGCCGTCAGGCGTCCGCGGTGGCCCAGGCTTCCGGCAATGCCGCAGTCTCCTGCGCACCGGCGCCCGCCGGTATCGCATCCGCATGTACCAGCCGGCCCGTGAGCTGCGCGCCTGCGCTCATTTCAACGACCTTGTAATGCAGGTTGCCCTGCACGCGGGCCTTGGTGGCCAGCTCGATGCGTTCGAAGGCGTGGACATCGCCGGTCATGCGCCCGTTGATCACCACCACCGGCACCTGCACTTCGCCTTCGATGCTGCCCTGCTCGGCGAGCGTCAGCACGGCACGCTCGCCGGGTTCGGCAATCACCTTGCCCTGGATATGGCCTTCCACGTACAGGCCACCGCTGAACACCACGTCGCCACGGATGGTCACCTGCGGACCGATGAGGGTATCGATGGCGCCCGCGTCGGGACGGATGGGCTTGGTCTTGAACATGTCACTTGCCTCCTGCGGCTGTGGCGGTCTTCCAGTCGAGGGCCTGCTCCACCGCGGCATCCTGGCCGTGCAGCGATACCTTGACGCGCTGCGGCGTGAAGCCCGGCGGCAGCATCACGTTGCCGTCCAACTGTTGGAAATAACGGAAGGAATACGCCTGTGCCGGCGCGCTGCGCTGCTGGTGCAACTCATCCCATTGCACCGTGGCCAGCTTGCCTGCACGCACGCCCTCCACGATGAAGCGCATCTGCCCTTCACTGATCGCGCCCCGGTTCATCGTCTGCGTCAGCATGATCTGGTAACGCCAGGTGCCGCCGGCCTCGGGTGCGAACTCGGCCACGTGCACGGTCAGGCCCTTGCGCTGGCTGGTCGATCCCACCAGGCGTTCGTAGAACGCGATGTCGGCACGCAACGCGGCGATTTCCTCGTCGCGCTCGGCCAGGCCCTCCTGTACTTCGGCATTGGCCGCACGGCTGATCTGGTCGGATCGAGCGAGCGTCGACTCGCGCTGGCGCAGGGCGTTCAACTCGGCGCGCACCGCCTTGATGTCGTGTTCCGCCTGGGTCCGGGCCGCGTCAGCCAGCAACAGACGTGGCGCCGCCGTATAGCTGGCAGCCCACCAGACCGCGCCAAGGCTGATCACCCAGGCCAGACCGAGCAGCAGCGAGGTGCCGCGACGACGCACGGCCGCGTCGCGCGGCACGATACGGAAGCGGGAAGGAGCAGGTGCAGACATGACGGACAAGCGGCGGGCGGCGCTCAGCCGGCAGCCAGACGGGACCCCTATACTCGCCGCAGTGGCGCGAGCCCTTGAGTCTAACGGGAGTGGCGGGGATGTCCGAAGCGCATCTTTTCGTAATTGGGATCCTGTTGGCATGGATGGCCGGGATCCGCGTCTACCTGACAGTGTTCGGCGTGGGCCTGGCGGGCGCGCTGGGTTGGCTCGACCTGCCGCCCGCATTGCAGGCCACCGAGTCCTGGTGGGTGCTGGGCACCTCCGGTGCGCTGGCGCTGACCGAGTTCTTCGCTGACAAGATCCCCGGCGTGGACTCCGGCTGGGACCTGCTGCAGACACTGGCTCGCGTGCCCGCTGGCGCCTTCCTCGCCGCCGCCACGCTGTCGCCCGACGGGCAGCTCAGCGGTGGCGTGCTGGCGGCCGGCGCCGGTGTCGCGCTGACCAGCCATGTACTGAAGAGCGGCACCCGGGCCCTGATGAACACCTCGCCCGAGCCGGTCAGCAACTGGGCCGCGTCGATCACCGAGGACGCCGTCGTGGTCGGCGGGCTGGCCTTGGCCTTTGCGCACCCCTGGATTGCGTTGTTGCTGGTGATAGGGACGTCGCTGCTGATCGCCGCGGCCGTGTGGTGGGTCTGGCGCAAGCTGTCGCGTGGATTGAAGCGTTTGCTGCAGACCGCTCCCTCGGCGCACGCACCGCCCCCGACCTCCGGCCCGTGACAGGCGCCGGTGCATCGGTAATCATGACTCCGCCTCGGTCGTGAACTTCATCGCATAATGGGGCTCAGCTTGGGGAAGCCTGATGTCCACGCTCGATTCCACATCCCGCCCGCAGGATGAGCCTTCACGCTCGCGCCTGCGCGCCGAAACACCACCGGCGCACCATTGGCGCCGCTGGGTGGGCGATGCCGCACCCGAGGACGCGGCGGACGCACCCGGAGCCGGAGAGCCCGTCGAGATGACCCAACCTTCCCCCACGCCCGCCACGCC
>CAMPIO010000122.1 GCA_946886405.1 uncultured Pseudoxanthomonas sp. | reverse complement strand
ACCGCCAGCAGATTACTGCTTGGTGGCTTCCTTGGCAGCGTCGGTCGCGGCTTCGGCGGTGTCGGCAGCCTGGGCAGCGGCGTCGGCAGCAGCGTCAGCGGCTTCCGTCGTGGTGGCGGCAGCAGCGTCGGTCGCGGCGGTGGCAGCGGCGTCGGCGGCGGTGGCAGCGGCGTCGGCCGACTGCTGGGCGGCGTCGGCGGTCACTTCGCCAGCGGCAGCGGCGGCGTCGGCGGCAGCCTGGGCTTCGGTCGCGGTCGCAGCGGCGTCAGCAGCGGCGTCGGCAGCCTGGTCCTGGTTCGAGCACGCAGCCAGGGCGAAACCCAGAGCCAGCGCGATCAGAGCCTTGTTCATGGTCATCGTTGAATTTCCTCGTCGTTAGTTAGGCAACGCGCAATTGCGCGCCTGCAACATGATGACAAGCCCATTACGGCTGTCAAGCGGTTGGCCGGTTATCTTTGTCAATCCGTTGTTAAACCTTATGGGGCGGGCGAAAGCCGACCGCTTCGCCCCCCTGAACTGCGCAAATTTTCAGACGATCTCGATGGCGATCGCGGTCGCTTCACCGCCCCCGATGCACAGGGTGGCCACGCCGCGCCTGGCGCCGCGAACGCGCAGGGCGTTGATCAGGGTGACGACCAGGCGCGCACCCGAGGCGCCGATCGGGTGGCCCAGGGCGCAGGCGCCACCATTGACGTTGACCTTGGCATGCGGAATGCCCAGTTCCTTGATGGGCGCCATGGCGACGACCGCAAACGCTTCATTGACCTCGAACAGGTCCACCTGGTCGACCGTCCAGCCGACCTGCTTGAGCAGCTTGTCGATGGCGGCAACGGGGGCGGTGGTGAACCACTCGGGCGCCTGCGAATACGTGGCATGCCCCACGATCTTCGCGAGCGGCTGGAGACCGCGCTTGGCGGCTTCGTCGGCGCTCAGCAGCACGGTGGCGGCGGCGCCGTCGGAGATGCTGGACGAACTGGCGGCCGTGACGCTGCCGTCCTTCTTGAAGGCGGGCTTCAGCGTCGGGATCTTGGCGATGTCGGACTTGCCGGGCTGCTCATCGGTGGTCACCTCGACCTCCCCCTTGCGGGTGGCGACCTTGACCGGGACGATTTCGTCGTTGAACGCGCCCGACGCCTGCGCCGCCTGTGCGCGGGTGACCGACTCGATGGCGAACGCATCCTGCTGCTCGCGGGTGAAGCCGAATTTCTCGACGGTCGCCTCGGCGAACACGCCCATCGGCTGGCCGTCGTACGGGCTGGTCAGGCCGTCCCACGCCATGTGGTCGACCGCCTGGAAGTTGCCGTATCGGTTGCCGGTGCGCGAGTTGGGAATCATGTGAGGCGCGTTGCTCATCGATTCCATGCCGCCGGCGACGACGATGCTGGCCGAGCCGGCCTTGATCAGGTCGTGGCCCAGCATGATCGCCTTCATGCCCGAGCCGCACACCTTGTTGATGGTGGTGGCGCCGGCGGCGTCCGGAATGCCGGCCGCGCGCGCTGCCTGGCGGGCCGGTGCCTGGCCCAGGTTGGCCGGCAGCACGCAGCCCATGATGACTTCCGAGACGTCGGCGGTCGGGATCCCGGACTGTTCCAGCGCGGCGGCGATGGCGGCGGCGCCCAGCGTCGGGGTGGGAACGCCGTTGAACTGGCCAAGGAACGAACCGATGGCGGTGCGCTTGGCGGCGGCGATGACGATGTCGGACATGGAGGACTTCCCGCGTGGAGTGAGATCCTGATTATCCCGCCCCGGCCCGACGGCGGGCAAATCGGCCGTTGGTACAGGGCCGGCCGATGCCCGTCCGCAGCGTATTCTCCGGAGGAAGGGGGAAGGACATGTCACACGAGCCACCGACCGAACCTGCACCGAGGGCGTTCGTCGTCCCGTGCAAGGTGCTGGACGCGGGTGCCCCATGGCGCTGGCTGCGTGCCGGCTGGCGCGACCTGTGCCGCGCGCCCATGCTGACGCTGTTGTTCGGCGGGGTGATCGTGCTGGTGAGTGCCGGCATTTCCTGGCTGGGGTATTCACTCGGGCGCTTCGCCTTGCTGGCAACCCTGCTGTCGGGGTTCGTCTTCGTCGCGCCGCTGATCTGCGTGGGCCTGTACTGTGTCAGCCGGGCGCTGGAACAGGGGCGCACGCCGAAGCTCCGCGATTCCTTCTTGCTGGCGGGGCGTGTGCTGGGCCAGGCAGGCGTCTACGCGCTGGGGCAGGGCGTGATCATCCTGCTGTGGTCGCGCGCCGGCATGATGGTCAGTGCCTTCTTCCCCTTCGATGAGAGCGATCCGGGCGCGTTCTGGGAGTTCCTCGCCTTGGGATCGGGGGTAGGGGCCGTATTCGCTGCGCTGACCTTCGCCGTCACCGCATTTTCGCTGCCGATGATCGCCGACCGCGATGTCGACATGGTGACGGCGGCCGTTTCCAGCGTACACGCGGTGATGCGGAACAAGCGGGTGATGCTGGTCTGGGGCCTGCTGCTGGTAACGCTGACGGCGATCGGCTTCGCCACGGCGTTGCTGGGATTGGCGGTGTTGATACCGTGGCTTGCCTACGCCGCGTGGCATGCGTACCGCGATACGCTGGATGCTTCCGGGTGGCCGTCCCTGCCGTGAGGCGCCGTCGGACGGGTCCAGCGCTGCGACCTCGGTAAAGTGACGTTAGTGACATTAGAAGCGCTGCGCTTGTTCTGCTGCGGCGGCGGTGCCTCTAATGCACGCGCGATCAGGCCAGGGTGGGCGGCGCGTGACCAGAGCTTCGCAGGAAGAAGGAGTGGCGGAGGCCAGCCTCGTGATGACGGCGGGCGACGTGCGTGCACGGCAGTGCAGGCGCTATCTCTGCATCGGCGGTGCGATGTCGCTGCTGCATCCGTTGATCGCATCGCCGCTGGTGTCGGACATCGCGTACTTCGTGATCGCGTTCTATGGTGTGGCGGGATGCATCGTCGGGCTGCGGCTCAATCGGCCACTGGACGGTATCGCGTGGGTCTGGATGCTGGTTGCGCACGTCTTGCTGACGGCCGGCGAGGTGGCACAGGCGGCCACCGACAATGACGGGTCTTTCGGCCGCAGCATCAACCTTGCCGACGTGCTGTATGTCGCTGCCTACGTGATGTTCGTCGTCGCGTTGCTGAGTCTGGCGCGCGATCCCGCGGGCAGCCGCCAGCGCGCCGGCATGCTCGATGGGCTGATCGTATTCACCGGCTTGACGCTGGTGGCGTGGGAACTGCTCGTCCTGCCGACCTATACGGCAGGCGCGACCTATGCCGCACCGCAACTGCTCCGTGTGTTCTATCCCGTCATCGACCTGTTGCTGCTCGGCCTGCTGGTGTGGATCGCGACGGCGCGCGAGGCGCGGTCGCCGGCGTTCCTGCTGCTTGCCGCGGGATTCATGGCGTGGGCCGGCGCCGATGCGCTGTTCCACATGACGGTGAGGAGTGTGTCCGAACCCTCGCCTGCGCTGAAGTCGATGTGGTTGCTGGCGCACGTGTTGTGGGGCGCTGCGCTGATGCATCCCTCCCTCCATGCACTGCGCGCCCCCCGGGATCACGAGGCCGGGGATTTCCCCCCCGGGCGCCTGGCTACGCTGGCCCTGGCGACCCTCATCGCACCCGGCGTGCTGCTGGTGCAGTACACCCTCGACATCCGCGTGGACGTGGCGGGCGTGGCGATCACGAGCATCATCATCACGGTCCTCACCTGGATACGCGTACGCCACCTGCTCGCGCGCATGAGGCAGCAGGCGCGGCGGCTGAGCCACTGGGCGCAGACCGACGCGCTGACCGGGTTTCCGAACCGCCGGCAGCTGGAACACCGCTTGTCGCAGGCGTTCGCCGATCAGGAGACGGTGGCGCTCCTCGCCCTGGATGTCGATCGTTTCAAGGGCGTGAACGACACCTTCGGTCACCCGGTCGGCGACCGAATGCTGGTAGCGCTCGCTCACCGCTGGAACGCGGAGCTCAAGGCGGACGACGTGCTCGCCCGCCTGGGAGGCGACGAGTTCGGCGTGCTGCTCGTCGGACCTTCGGCTGGCAAGCGCGCCATCGAGTGCGCCTGGCGCTTGCAGGCCTCGCTGGCGGAACCGCTGGCGCTCGACGGCATCAGCCTGCACGCGGCCGCAAGCATCGGCGTGGCCACGTCGCCGGAAGACGGCACGGATGCCGAACGCCTGATGAGGAGCGCCAGCGCCGCGATGCGCGCGGCCAAGCAGCGGCAGTCACGGGTCGAGGCCTTCGTCGACGAGCTGGATACGCAGGATTCGCGTCGCCTGCTGCTGCTCAACGAGTTCCACGATGCCATCCGGCGCGGCGAACTGGTGGTGCACTACCAACCCAAACTGGTCCTGGCCAGCGGGCGTGTCTCGGGTGTGGAGGCGCTGGTGCGATGGCAGCATCCGCGCGAAGGCCTGCTGCCGCCGTCCGCCTTCATCGGCGCGATCGAGCAGACCGAGATGGCGCGCGACCTGGTGCAGGTCGTGCTGGATCTGGCTCTCGCGCAGTGCGCTGCGTGGCGGAACGAGGACCTGTCGCTGGATGTCGCGGTCAACCTGTCGCCGCGCAATCTGGCCGATCCCGATCTCGTCGACTGGGTGGCCGGGCGCCTGTCAGCGAACGGCCTGCCCGCGCATGCGCTGGAGCTGGAGATCACCGAATCCAGTGCCATGGCCGATCCCGTCCGGGCCATGCATGCCCTCGGCGCGCTGCACGCGCTCGGCGTGATCCTGTCCATCGACGACTATGGCACCGGCCACAGCTCGCTCGCCTACCTGCAGCAGATGCCCATCCGGGTGCTGAAACTCGACCGGACGTTCGTTTCGCGCATGGGGCGGACCATGGCCGACGATGCGATCGTGCGTTCGACGCTGGAACTGGCCGAAGAACTCGGCCTGGACGTGGTCGCGGAAGGGGTGGAGGACGCGCATACGCTGTCCTTGCTGGCCGCAATGGGTTGCCATGCGGCCCAGGGCTACCACCTGGCGCCTCCGCAGCCGCCCGCAGACATCCCGCAGGTCATCCGCGACATCGAGCAACGCATGCGCAAGCCCACGCCCGCGTACGACTGACGGGGCGTCCGCCTGGTCGGATCAGCCGCGTCCGTCGAACAGTTCGCGCCCGATCAGCATGCGGCGGATCTCGTTGGTGCCGGCACCGATCGCATAGAGCTTCGCATCGCGAAGCAGGCGGCCGGCCGGGTACTCGTTGATGTAGCCGTTGCCCCCCAGCGACTGGATCGCTTCCAGCGTCACCTGTACGGCGGCTTCCGACGCATGCAGCAGACAACCGGCTGCCGCGGCGCGCGAGCCCTGGCCTTCGTCGAAGCCGCGCGCCACCTGGTAGGCGAAGGCGCGGCTGGACTGCAGCGCGGTGTACATGTCGGCCAGCTTGCCCTGCATCAGGCCGAAGGTGCCGATGGCCGCGTCGAACTGCTTGCGCTCGCGCACGTAGGGAAGGGTGATGTCGAGCGCCGCCTGCATCAGGCCGATCGGTCCGCCGCTCAGCACCAGTCGCTCGGTGTTCAGGCCGCTCATCAGCACGCGCACGCCCTGGTTCACGTCACCCAGCACGTTCTCGGCGGGGATCTCGCAGTTCTCGAACACCAGTTCGCAGGTGTTGCTGCCGCGCATGCCCAGCTTGTCCAGCTTCTGCGCGGTGGAGAATCCCTTCATGCCGCGCTCGACGATGAAGGCGGTCATGCATTTGCTGCCCGCGTCCTTGCCGGCGGTGCGCATGTAGACCAGCAGCACGTCGGCTTCCGGTCCGTTGGTGATCCACATCTTGTTGCCGTTGGCGACCCAGACGCCGTCACGCAACTCGGCGCGACAGCTCATCGAGCCCACCACGTCGGACCCCGCACCCGGCTCGCTCATCGCCAGCGCGCCCTTCCACTCGCCGCTGCACAGCTTCGGCAGGTACGTCGCGCGCTGCGCGGCACTGCCGTTGAGATAGAGGTTGGAGACGCACAGGTTGGAATGCGCGCCATAGCTCAGGCCGACCGAGCCGGAGGCGCGCGAGATCTCCTCCATCGCGACCAGGTGGGCCAGGTAGCCCATGCCGCTGCCGCCGAATTCGGGGTCCACGGTGATGCCCAGCAGGCCCAGCTCGCCCAGCTTGGGCCACAGGGCCTGCGGGAACATGTTGTCGTGGTCGATCTGCGCCGCACGCGGCGCGATCTCGGTCTGCGCGAACCGCTGCACGGCCTCGCGCAGCGCATCCAATTCTTCGCCCAGCGGAAACCCGCTGACGGTATCCGGTCGCATTCGGTCCTCCCTCCTATTGCGGCCCAACTTCCAGTTTTCGGTACGGCGTCGTACGTCAGTGTTCGCCGCGCAGATGCCCCATGAAGCGCGGCGCGGTGCGGCCCAGCGGCAGCTTCAGCTTGCCGATCGCGGTCATGCGAGCTTCGGCGATGCGGTCGGCGGCGTACTGCGGCGCGATGTTTTCCTTCTCCGCCAGGTCGAAGATCTTGCCGACGGTGTGGTAGATGGTGCGCATCATGCGCATCGCACGTTCGCGATTGTAGCCGTCGATCTCAAGCGACACGTTCATCACGCCGCCCGCGTTCACGGCGTAATCCGGCGCATACAGGATGCCGCGCTTGGCGGCTTCCACGCCGGTGACATGCGACATCTGGTTGTTGGCGGTGCCGCAGATGACCTTGGCCTTCAGGCGGGGCAGGGTCTGCTCGTTGATGGCGTACTCCAGCGCGCACGGGCTGAAGACGTCGACTGGCAGGTCGTAGATCTCGTCGGGTTTGACGGCTTCGGCGCCGTATTCCTCCACCGCGTGTTCGACCAGCGCCGGGTTGAGGTCGGTGACGAACAGCTTGGCGCCGCGTTCCTTCAGCAGCTTCACGTACTCCATGCCGATATGGCCCAGTCCCTGCACGGCGAAGCTGTACTTGCCGATCTCTTCGTTGCCGAACTTGCGGTTCAAGGTGGCCATCAGGCCCTGCAGCGCACCATAGGCGGTGAACGGGGCCGGGTCGCCGGAGCCGCCGTGCACCTGGTGCACGCCCACCACGTACTCGGTCTCGCGGTAGACGTTCTCCATGTCGTTGACGTCGGTGCCGACGTCCTCGGCGGTGATGTAGCGTCCACCCAGCGAATCCACATAACGGCCGAAGCTGCGGAACAGCACCTCGGTCTTGTCCACGCTGCTGTCACCGATGATGACGGCCTTGCCGCCGCCGACGTTCAGGCCGGCCAGCGCGTTCTTGTAGGTCATGGTGCGGCTCAGGCGCAGCGCATCGTTGAGCGCCAGCGCGCTGTCGGCGTACGGGCGCAGGCGCACGCCGCCCAATGCCGGGCCCAGCACCGTGCTGTGGATGGCGATGATGGCCTTCAGCCCGGCATCCGGGTTGTGGCAGAAGACGACCTGTTCGTGGCCGGAGGTGTCGAGCGTTTCGAAAATCATGGGTGGGCTCCGGTGCGCGGGTGGGACCGGCGCGGGCTTGCCTTCTGGGCGGCTAACGGGTGGTCAGAAAAGAAAAAAGCGACGTTTCCGGTTCGTGCCGTGGTCGTCGCAGGGCGCCAGTCTAATCCAATCGGTCTCCGGCGAGATGACAGGCGGTCGCCGGCAGCCGGTGACCTCCGGCCTCTTGTTGGAATCGAACGACCGTGCTATTCCTGTTCCATGACGCCGCAAGCCGCTACCCACAAGGGCAATGCCACCCGCGAGATGATCGTCGCGCGGGCCTACGACATCGCCGCCCGCCACGGGCTGGAAGGGCTGTCGATCGGGGAGCTCGCGACGGCCGCCGGCATGTCCAAGAGCGGCGTGTTCGCCCATTTCGGTTCCCGCGAGGACCTGCAGCTCACCGTGCTGGAATGGACGGCCGAGCGCTATGCGAAAGCGGTGATCGTGCCGGCAGTGGGCCTGCCGCGTGGCCTGCCGCGCCTGCGCGCGATCATGGAAAACTGGTTCCGCTGGGTCTGCGACAACCACGATGGCTGCGTGATCCTGGCTGCCGCCCACGAATACGACGCGCGGCCCGGTCTGCTGCAGGACCGCATCGTCGACTGGCTGCGCCAGCTTCGCCAGCAGCTGATGAAGGCGATCGGCATGTGTGTCGACACCGGCGAACTGGCGCCGGCCACCGATCCCTTGCTGCTGGCGTTCGAACTGTTCGCCCTCGCACAGGGCCTGCACGATGCCCGTCTTTACGACGCCGCCCAGGCGCCGTTGCTTGCCCGCCGTTCGCTGGACCGCCTGCTGGCGTCCTACGGCGCCCCCGCCGTTTCCCCTTCCGCCTGATTCCCCGAGGTCTCCGTCATGGCCGCCGTCACTGCCCCACGAAATAGCACGACCGTTCGCAAATCATGGATACTGTCGCTGCTCAACGCGCGTTTCGCCATCGGCAGCTGGCTGGCGCCGCGCAGCACGCTGGCCCGCGCGTTCCAGCTGTTCTGCACGCCGATGCCCGGCTCGCGCACCCGCGCCCGCCAGGCCGAGACCGGCGGTGCCCGTATCGGCGAGCTCGCCTTTGGTCGCGAGCGCATCGCCACCTATACGTGGGGTGACCCGCAGCATCAGCCGACCGTACTGCTCGTGCATGGCTGGTCCAGCTTCGGCCTGCGCTTCCTGCCATGGGTGGAACCGCTGCGCCGTGCCGGCTATGCGGTGGTGGCGTTCGACCAGCCCGCGCATGGCCGCAGCAGCGGGCGACGGGCGACGCTGCCGATGTTCGCGGAGGCGGCGCAGCGCGTCGCCGACAGCCTCGGTCCGCTGGCTGCCATCGTGGGG
>CAMPIO010000121.1 GCA_946886405.1 uncultured Pseudoxanthomonas sp. | reverse complement strand
GGTATTCGAACTTGTCCACCGCCTTCATCAGGCCGATGTTGCCTTCCTGGATCAGGTCGAGGAACTGCAGGCCGCGGTTGGTGTACTTCTTGGCGATGGAGATGACCAGGCGCAGGTTGGCCTCGACCATTTCCTTCTTGGCCTTGCGGGCCTTCGCTTCGCCATAGGCCATCGCGCGGCTGATGTCCTTGATGTCGGCCAGGGTCAGGTGCATCGCCTGTTCGACGGCGATGGTGGCTTCCTGCTCGGCGACGATCTGCTCACGCACGTCACGCAGGCCGGACGACCACTTCTGCTTGCGCTTCAGCACCTCGTCCACCCAACCGAGGTTGGTCTGGTTACCTTCCCACGCGCGCAGGAATTCCTTGCGCGGCATCTTGGCGACATTGGCGCACAAGTGCAGCACGCGACGCTCGTGATCTTTCACCTGCGCCACGACTTCGCGCAACTTGCGCACCAGCGTGTCGGTGAGCGGCAACGGCAACTTCAACGTGACGAAGGTTTCGCCCAGCTCGGTGCGCAGCTTGACGACCGCCTTGTTGTCGGCGCCGTTCTTCGCATACGACTTCTTGAACTTCGCGTAGCCGTCGGCCAATACCTGCATGCGGCGGGCGACTTCTTCGGGGTCCGGACCCGTCGGTGCGGCTTCCTCAGCGGTGTCATCGCCGCTCTCGTCCTCGGCGTCGGCCTCGTCTGCCGCTTCCGCGACTTCTTCGGCCGCCGGCACTTCTTCGGCCGGCTCTTCGACGTCGTTGAAACCGACGACCACTTCGGCCAGACGCTTCTTGCCCGCCTTGTGCAGTTCGTACTCTTCCAGCAGCAGTTCGATGGACCACGGGAAATTGCCCAGCGACGCCTGCACCTGGCCGAGGCCTTCCTCGATGCGCTTGGCGATGGCGATTTCGCCTTCGCGGGTCAGCAGCTCGACGGTACCCATTTCGCGCATGTACATGCGCACCGGGTCGGTGGTGCGGCCACCTTCGGTATCGAGCGACGTCAGGGCGGCGGCGGCTTCTTCGGCAGCCGTCTCGTCGACTTCGCGGTTACCGGTGTTGCCGTCGGCGAGCAGCAGCGTCTCGGCATCGGGGGCGACTTCATGGACGTCGATGCCCATGCCGTTGATCATGCCGATGATGTCTTCGATCTGCTCCGGATCGACGATGTCGTCCGGGAGGTGATCGTTGACTTCGGCGTAAGTCAGATAGCCCTGCTCCAGGCCCTTGCTGATCAAGAGCTTGATATCGGACTGCTGCGCAGGACGTTCGTTGGCCATGGAGGTTGCGCCACCGGGGAGTAAGGAAGGGAGAACCCCGTATTATACCAGCCCGGGCCGGCTTGGGTTCCTGAAGCCTCGCGCCCGGCAAGGGGGAAACGTCAGGGACGCAGCAGGAAGGTCACGGGCCCGTCGTTGACGAGGCTGATCACCATATGGGCACCGAAGCGCCCGGTTTCCACCCTTCCGGCGTGCGTTTGGCGGCAGATCGAGACCAGTCGGTTGAAGCCCTGTTCAGCCTCGGCGGGCGGGGCGGCGGTGGTGAAGCTGGGGCGCATCCCCGATCGGGTATCCGCGGCCAGGGTGAACTGACTGACGAGCAGCAGTCCTCCGCCGGTGTCGGCAAGGGACCGGTTCATCCGCCCGGCCTCGTCGGCGAACACGCGATAGCCCAGCAGCCGTTCGGCCATGCGCGCGACCTGCGCATCGGTGTCGCCCGGCTCCATGGCGACCAGCGCCAGCAGGCCACCGTCGATGGCGCCAACGACCTCCTCCTCGACCGTGACGGCGGCCCGGGTCACACGCTGGATCAGGGAAAGCATTGGCGGATGTCCGATCCGGAGCAGCGGGCAGGATAGCGGGAGCGGTGTTCCCGACCCAAGACGCGTCAGGCGGGTTGGCTACACTCGACGGATGAAACCGGACACCCTCGCCGCCCTCGGCTACCACGCCGCCGCCCTCGTCGGGCGCCTTCCCTGGTCCTGGCTGCGCGCACTCGGGGATGCGATGGCCTGGGCGTGGCGCAAGGCGGACGCCCGCGAGAGTCGCGTCGCGCGCCGCAACCTGGAGATCGCCTACCCCGACCTGCTGCCCAGCCAGCGCAAGGACCTGCACCACGCGATCCTTCGCACGACCGCATGCCAAGCCCTGGAAACCCTCCGCTTCTGGACCCGCGCGCCCGCCGACAACCTCGCCTGCCTGCGCGAACGCCACGGCGAGGCGCTCTACGACGCGGCACTGGCCAGCGGCAAAGGAGTGATCGTCGCCGCACCGCATTTCGGCAATTGGGAACTGCTCAACCAATGGCTGGCATCGCGCGGCCCGCTCGCGATCGTCTACCGTCCGCCGGCATCGCCCGCAGGCGACGCCTTCCTGTTGCGCGTGCGCGGCGCGGACAACATCCGCCAGGTGCGCGCCGAGGGCCCGGCCGTGCGGCAACTGTGGAAAGTCCTCAAGGAAGGCGGTGCGGTCGGCATCCTGCCCGACCAGCAACCCAAGGCGGGCGACGGCGAGTTCGCGCCGTTCTTCGGCACCCCGGCACTCACCATGACCCTGGTATCGCGACTCGCCGAGCGCACGGGCGCGACCGTGCTGTTCGCCTGGTGCGAACGGATCGGGCCCGGACCGGATTTCGCGCTGCACGTGGAGCCTGCCCCCTCGGCGATCGCCGATGCCGATCCGGTGAAGGCCGTCACCGCACTCAACGACACCGTCGAACGGATCGCGCGGCGCGATCCCGCGCAGTACCAGTGGACCTACAAACGCTATACGCTGCGGCCTGAGGGCAGCGGCGAGGACAATCCCTACCGCTGAAAGGGATCCATGACGGGGGACGCGATGCGCATGCGCAAGTGGCTGACAGGAGTGTTGGCGGGATGGGCTGTGGTTCCGGCGCTGGCGGCGCAGGACCCGGCCACGATGAACCAGGTATCGCGGACATGGGACCGCTATGCCGAACTGAGCAGCCAGGAGAAAGCGGAGAGCGTCGACCTGCTCGCCGCCTCCAGCCTGGCCCACTTCGGATTCCTGCGCGACATGGCGCTCTACGCGTCGCCGGAACAGGTACGCCGCCTGCCCAGCGGCGACCGCATCGTGGTCTACCTGCTGCGTGCCACCCAGCAGCCCGATGCACTGAAGGCGATGGACGACCGAGCGGTGGCCAAACTCTGCATGGTCGAAGGCTGGTCAGGCGTGGACCCGGGCGACGAGGACCGGCCGATCCTTGCGTTGTCCAATGTCACGGTGATCGATGATCTGGCCGTCGGCGAAGTCGCGCCGCCGACGGAGAGTCAATTCCAGTTCGGCCCCATCCTGGTCCGCGAGGACGGGCAGTGGCGCTATCGGTACGAATCGATGATGCCCGACGTATCGGTCTACATGGACCAGGCCTTCAAGCAGGCGGGGCTCGGCGAGGTCCGCAGCATGGAGGTGGCACTGGCCGGCATGCTGGAGGACGAAGCGCCGAGCCTGGCCCTGCTGGACCGTACGCCGCTGGATGATGCCGCCATGCGCACGCGCCTCAACGAGACCTGGCCGGACTACGTGGCGCCCTTCCGCTGGCGCCTGCGTGCCGTGCGCAGCAAGGCCGAGGCCGGTGACGCGTTCGCGCAGTTCGTCATCGGCGCGCTGCAATACGGCGGCAGCATGGCGCAGCTGGTACCGAAGAACACCACCGAAGGCCTGACGTGGCTGGTAAAAGCCAGCGACGGCGGGCACGGACAGGCCGCATGGCTCGCCTCGATGGCGGTCTCCGAGGAAGGCAGGTATTCCGACGACGCCATGCAGCGCGCCCTGCCCCACCTCAAGCGCGCCACGGCGCAGGGCGTGGAGCCACAGGCCTTGTTGACCATGGCCCAGTACCACCATGACGGCTTGGCCGGCATGCCCCGCGATTGCCACCAGGCCGAAGCATGGGCCGCGCGCGCGGAAGAGGCGGGTGCGAAGCAGGCACGCAACGAACGCGTGTGGATCCTCGCCACCTGCCCCGTCCCGGGCCAACGCGAGGCTGCACGTGCGCTGGAACTGGCGCAGTTCATGATCCAGCGTAAGGACGAGCTCGGCTGGCACGAACTGGATACGGTCGCCTCCGCGCTGGCGGCCAACGGCGACTTCACCCGGGCCGTGCAGTTCCAGACGCTCGCGATCGAGAAGATGACCGCCGACGAGGGCGTGTTCAAGGACGCGCGCGGCCCCATCCAGAAGCGGATGAAGGCGCGCCTCGGCAACTATCGCAACGGGCGCGATTACGTGCTGGACTACCGTGCCATCGACGAAATGCGAGCGAGCAGGCTTTGATGCGGACCGATCACGACATCGACGCGGCGCCAGCGCCGTCCTCCTGGCAGGCCCTGCCTTCGCGTGGCGCGTGGCTTGCCGCACTGGGCGGTGCCGCGTTGCTGTTCCCGGCGGGCTTTCCGGTGTTCTTCCTCTCCCGCAGCACGGACCTGGTATCGCCGTGGGTGGCAGTCCCTGTCGCGGTGATCGCCGCCGCGCTGCTCGGCGCATGGGTGGCGGTCAAGCGCCATCGGCGCACGCGCTGGCGCCTTGACGACCGGGGTTTCGCGGTGCGACGCGGTAACTGGTGGCAGAGCGAAACGCATGTGCCGATCTCCCGCGTGCAGCATCTCGACCTGAAGCGCGGCCCGCTGGAGCGCAAGGCGCGACTGTCCACGCTGGTGGTGCACACCGCCGGCACGCGCATGGCCGCCGTGACCGTGTCGGGACTGGACGCGGACGATGCCGAACATCTGCGCGAGCGCTTGGCCACGCAGGTCGACCACGACGACGCACTGTGATGGACGACGCCGTCCAGAACGCGCCTCCGGGCGAACGCCGGCTGCATCGATGGTCATGGCTGTTCGTGCTGCTGCAGCAGTTGAAGCAGTTCATCTTCCCGCTGGTCGCGCTGCTGGTGTTCGGTGCGCGCAAGAGCAGTGGCGACGGCGAACTGTGGGCCTCGCTCGCGCCCGTCATCGGCATCACGGTGCTGGTGGTGCTGGCGATCCTGCAGTACTTCACCTATCGCTACACGATCGGACGCGACGGCCTGACGGTACGGGAAGGCCTGCTGCACCGCTCGCGCCGCGAGATTCCGTTCTCGCGCATCCATAACGTGGTCGTCCACCAGTCGCTGCTGCACCGCCTGTTCGGCGTTGCCGAAGTGCGGCTGGAATCCGCCGGCGGACAGAAACCCGAGGCGCAGATGCGCGTGCTGGGACTGCGCGACGCGCTGGCCCTGGAAGACCTGGTCCGGCACCAGGCGCACGGGACCGTGCCGGCCTCCTCCGAACCCGGGGCGGCGGCACGCCCGGACAGCACCACCCTGCTGTCGCTGTCCACGCTGGAGGTCATCCGCCTTGGCCTGATTTCCAACCGCGGCATGATCGTGGTGGCCGCCGGATTCGGTGCGGCCTGGCAGATCCTGCCGGAGCGGATGATCGAGCAGTTCTTCCGGCAAGGCGCGAAGCAGGCGTACGGCTACGCCGAGGACCTGCACCTTGGCTGGCTCGCGGGCGCTGCCGGTGGCGTTGCCCTCATCGGTATCGCACTGGCGCTGGTGCGCCTACTGTCGGTGGCGCTGGCGCTGTCGCAGTTCCATGGCTTCCGGCTGACCGAAGAACCGCGTCGCCTGATGGTGGAGCGCGGTCTGTTCGCGCGTCTGCGCACCAGCGTCGCACGCCGACGCATCCAGGCGTGGACGCTGCACGAAGGCGTGCTGCATCGCCTGTTCCGTCGCCGGTCGCTGCGTATCGACACAGCGGTCGCGGAGAAGTCCGGCCAGCAGGACACGCGCGCCTTGAAGGACATTGCGCCCGTGGCAACACCCGACGCGTGCGATGCACTGATCGGCCATCTGCTGCCCCGCGCGGCATGGCCGCGAAACGACTGGCAGGCCGTGGACGCTTCCGCGCGCTGGCGTCTGTGGTTGCCGTCGCTGGCGCTGCTGTTGCCGGCCACTGTGTTCGTGGCGTGGCACTTCGGTGCGTGGGCATGGCTGGGGCCGGCGTGGATACTCTTCGTGGGCTACGCCGCGCGCCGTCAGGCCCAACGCATGGGGTGGGTGCTGGACGAGCATGTCGTGGCCGTGCGCAGTGGGTGGTGGTCACGCTACTGGCGCTTCGCCGAAATCGACAAGCTGCAGGCGCTCCGGTTGTCGCGCTCGCCGCTTGACCATGCCTGCGGCACCGCGACGCTGTGGCTGGACACGGCAGGCGCGCAGGGCATCGCGGCCCCGCTTGCGCTGCGCTTCGTGCCGGCACACGAGGCCGAAGACGCCTACGAGCGCTTGCGAAGCACGCTGGCTACCCACCGCATGCGCTGGTGATGGCAGCGTCGACACCCGACGCCGGCAGCATGGAACGTACGGCGTTCGCACCCCCGCTGGTCGTGCGGTGCGGGGCGTTCGGCGACATCGTGATGCTGACCACGTTGATCCGCCTGCTGCATGCCCGGTATCGCCGCCCGGTCGATGTCCTGGGCGCAGGACCCTGGACGCAGGCATTGCTGGCGCCGTTGCCCGAGGTCGGCACGGTGTGGACCGTCCGCAGCCGGAATACGCCCTACCTGCTCTGCCCCAGCCAGTGGTCGACGGTGCGCTGGTTGCGCGCGCGTGGTCGTGGCCCAGTGTACGTCTGCGATACCGATGCCCCCACATTGCGTCTGCTGCAGCGTGCGGGACTGCATGACGACGACCGTGTACAGCGTGTCGCCAGCGACGATGAGGTGGATGGCGTCCCGCGCCTATGGCCAGACCGTTGGCTGCGGCTGGGACAACGCGATCCCGTGCAGGACTATCCCCGCGCGGCCGACGTGGACGTGCCTGCCTTCCGCCTGCCGATACTGCGCGTGAGACCGGAGGATCGCGACGATCTGGCACGCTGGAAGGCGGAACGCGGTATCGGCGTGGCGCCTTGCGTGTTGTTCCAGCCGGGCAACAAGCGCACCTACAAGCGGGGCCGCCTCGGTGCCGCCCATCATTCCAAGCATTGGCCGGCGAGTGCCTGGGCCGCGCTGGCCGAGGCCGTGTGGGCGGACATGCCCGACGCCCGCATCATCCTCTGCGGCTCGCCCGCCGAGCACGGCGTGCTGGATGACATCCGGGCAGCGGCGCGCCGCACACCCCAGATGGTGAACGCCGCTCGCGAACTCCCGGTGCCGCGACTGCTGGCGCTGCTGGAGCACGCGCACAGCATGGTCTCGGTGGACACGGGTCCGGCCCACACTGCCGCGGCGCTCGGCTGCCCGCTGGTCGTGATGTTCGGCGCGGCGCCTCCCGCGAAATGGCGCCCCATCGGATCCGGGCGAATCCAGGTGCTGGGCGGCGAACGGGGCTCCGACAGCCGCGTGGATGACCTCGCGCCAGACACCGTCATCAGTGCCTGGCGCGCGCTGCGCGCCTGATCAACCGGCCTTTTCGATGCCGTAGGGCGTCCACGTGATGTGCTGTTGCCGGGTCTGCGCACGGATCGCCAGGTTGCGCTGCAGCGACTCCTGCGTCTTGTAGGACCGCGCATGATCGAGGTGCACGCAGACCGCACGGTGACGGATCTGTTTGCCACGCACGCCGTGGTTCTCCAGCCGTTCGCCGAGTTCACGATCCGGCCCGCCGTACTTCATGCGTTCGTCGTAACCGTTGATCGCCAGCAGGTCCGCCTTCCATGCGGACGAATTGCAGTTGTTGAACGTGGCGCGGGTCGTCGTCACCGCGTCCAGCAACGGACCGGTGATGGCACCCGCGCCCAGCTTCAACGTCGGCGACATCCCCAGGCGATCCTGCGAGCGAAGCCAGCCGATCGTGAAGCAACGGCCGGTGCGGATGTCGTCCGCCGAGATCGCCTTGCTCGCCTTCATGCTCAATTTGCAGTAGCCACCGGAAAGGAACCGGCCGGGCTCCGCCAGCATCGCGTGCGTGCGCACGAAGTCGCACCGTGGGATGCAGTCTCCATCGGTGAACAGGAGGTAGTCGTGGGCCGCCTGCAGGATCGCGCGATTGAGGATTTCCTGCCGGCGATACCCGGCATCCTCGTGCCAGACATGCCGCAACGGCACGGGATAGTCCGCGGCGGCACGCTCGATCAACTGCCGGGTCGTTTCGCGGGAGCCGTCGTCGGCGACGATCAGCTCGAAATCAGGCCACGTCTGCGCCCGATATCCCTGCAGCACCTTTTCCAGCCATTCTTCGGCGTTGTACGTGCTGACAATGACCGTGATCTTCATCCTGCCCCCCGGCTCCTTCGGCGCGCGGCTCCGTCATGAGCGACCTGCACGACGATTGTGTCGCAGCATGATGACAGCCGGAAGTGCCCGTCAGGCAGGACCCCAGTAACCGATCCGCCGACGGATCTTCAGCTTGCGCCACAGGTTCATCGGCTTTCGGCGAGGATTCCGCGCGCCGGCGGCGATGAAAGCATCGATGGCCTCCAATACCCGTTCGCTGGATCGGCCATCGCGATACGGGTGGATGCTGTCCGCGTAGTCGACGATGGCCTGCATCAGCTCCGGTGGACGCGACAAGGCGCGGCGGATCGCCGGCTCGAACTGCGCGGCATCGTCGATGTCGATCAGCTGTGGGCCGGGCCGGCGGTTCTTGAAGGTCACCACCGGCTTGTGCGTGAGCAGGAACTCGTTGAGTGCCGACGACGTGTCGGAACACATCATGTCCACCTGTGGGAAAAGATCGAGGATGTTGTCGTCGTCGGCGAAGCGCAGATAGTCGCCCTCCAGGGCGCGGAACTTCGCCACCGTGCCCGGGCTCATCTTCGGATGGAACGTCACGATCCAGCGCCATTCGCCGCTGGCCGACAACCGCTTCACTTCCTCGTACAGCGTCTCGGCCGCGCTCCACGAGGGCGAGAACGTCGAGTGGTACAGGAT
>CAMPIO010000120.1 GCA_946886405.1 uncultured Pseudoxanthomonas sp. | reverse complement strand
CCGCTGGACGACGAGGCGCAGAAGCGCGCGACGTCGGTGTATTTCCCCGGTTTCGTCGTGCCCATGCTGCCGGAGACGCTGTCCAACGGCATCTGCTCGCTGAATCCGAACGTGGACCGCATGTGTTTCGTCTGCGACATGCAGGTGAACAGCGAGGGTGAGGTCACCCAGTCGAAATTCTACGAAGCGGTGATGCGGTCGCATGCACGCCTGACCTACGACCAGGTGTGGAAGGCGGTGGGTGAGAACGATGCCGAGTCGCGGCAGTCCATCGGTGCGCTGTTGCCGCACGTCGAACGCCTGCATGAGCTGTACGGCCTGCTGGCCAAGGCGCGCGAGGCGCGCGGTGCGATCGAATTCGAGACATCGGAAGTCCGCTTCGAGCTGGACAACCGCGGGGAAGTCACCCAGGCCGGCATGCTGCAGCGGAACGATGCGCACAAGTTGATCGAGGAGTGCATGATCGCGGCTAACGTCCAGGCCGCCCGGTACCTGCTTGGCGCCCATGTCCCGGCGCCGTACCGCGTGCATGACCGGCCGCCGGAATCCAAATACGCCGACTTGCTCGAATTCCTGAAGGAGTTCAAGTTGAGCCTGCCGGCCTGGAGCAAGGTGCAGCCACGCGATTTCACCCAGCTGCTCAAGAAGATCCGCGAGCGTCCCGACGTCGCCCTGCTCGAATCAGTGGTACTGCGCAGCCAGAGCCTGGCGGTGTACTCGCCGGACAATGCCGGCCATTTCGGCCTGGCGTTGGATGCGTATGCCCATTTCACGTCGCCGATCCGGCGCTATCCCGATCTCCTCGTGCATCGCGCCATCAAGTACGCGTTGACCAAGGGCAAGCCGGAAAAATTCCTGTATTCGCCACACGAAATGGCGGCCCTGTCGCTGCAGTGTTCGGAACGCGCGCGCCGCGCGGACGAAGCGGAGCGGGAAGTCGACGAACGGTATCGCGCCGCATGGATGGAGAAGCACGTCGGTGGCCAGTTCGATGGCGTCATCAGCGGTGTCACCAGCTTTGGCCTGTTCGTGGAACTCGACCAGTCCAAGGTCAACGGCCTTGTCCATGTCACCCAGTTGCCGCAGGACTATTACCACTTCGATCCGCTGCGCAAGACATTGTCGGGAGAGCGTCGCGGCATGGCGTTCCGCTTGGGCGACCGCGTGCGCATCATCGTGCTGAAGGCCAGCCTGGAGGAGCGCAAGATCGACTTCCGCCTGGTCGAGGACAAGTCGAAGGACAGTGGCCTGCCGTCGCCCGCGCCGCGGGGGGAGCCCGCCAAGCGGAAGAAGCAGAAGTACTGATTCAGATCCGTCGTCCCGGCGCATGCTGGGACCCATCGTGATCCTGCTCCCGCACTGCGGCCCGCCAGGCGGGAGAATGGAAGCACGACCAAGATCAAGATGGATCCCGGCGTTCGCCGGGATGACGATCAGGTGGGTCGTGCTTCCCCTTGATTGACCCGGAGCGCACATGTCTTCCGAGATCCATACCGGTGGCTGCCAATGCGGCGCGATCCGCTTCCGCGTCAGCGGCGGGCTCAAGGACGCCTCGATCTGTCACTGCCGCATGTGCCAGAAGGCGTTCGGTGCCTACTACGCGCCGCTGGTATCCACGCGCGGTGCCCTGCTGGAATGGACACGCAGCGAGCCGAAGCGGTTCGTGTCGTCGAATGTGGTCCAGCGAGGTTTCTGCGGTGACTGCGGTACGCCGCTGACCTACGAGGCGCCGGATGGCGTGGCGCTGGCCGCAGGTGCCTTCGATCAGCCCGCCGGGTGTGCGCCTTGGGTGCAATACGGTGTCGAGGGCAAGCTGCCTTTCGTGGATGGCCTGTCCGCGCTGCCTCAGCGCCGCACCGAGGAAGACGAAGCCGCCGCCGCGTTCCTGGCCGGCGTCGTGTCCTTCCAGCATCCGGATCACGACACGGCCGCGTGGCCACCGCGCTGAGCTGGCGGTCGGTGCGATAATGCCGGCCTTCCCAACGCGGCCGTAGAGCGCATGAGCAAGCAGAACCAGTGGATCGTCGGCGTCAACGCGGTGGCCTCGGCCGTCGAGAACGACGCCGACAACGTCCGCGAGATCCTGGTGGAAGGCGGCAGCAAGAATGCACGCCTGACCGAGATCGAAGAGAACGCGCGCCGCAAGGGCATCGACGTGCGCCGCGTCACCGGCCAGGCGCTGGACGGCGTGGCCGGTTCGTTGCGCCACCAGGGCGTCGCCGCGCGTTATGCCGCTGCGCCGACCTGGGACGAGAACGAGCTGCAGGGCCTGGTCGAAGCCGCCGAAGGCAAGGCGCTGCTGCTGGTGCTGGATGGCGTGCAGGACCCGCACAACCTCGGTGCGTGCCTGCGCAGCGCGGCGGCGGCCGGCGTGACCGCCGTGATCATTCCCAAGGACAAGTCGGTCGGCGTCAACGCCACCGTGCGCAAGACCTCGGCCGGTGCCGCTGATCGTATCCCGGTCGTGCAGGTCACCAACCTGTCGCGTTGCCTGCGCGACCTGCAGCAGCTCGGGGTGTGGATCTATGGTCTGGCCGGTGAGGCCACGGCCTCGCTGTACGCCACCGACCTGCGCGGCAATGTGGCACTCGCACTGGGTGGAGAAGCCGACGGCCTGCGCCGGCTGACGCGCGAACACTGCGACGGGCTGGTGAAGATCCCCATGCCCGGCGACATCGAAAGCCTGAATGTGTCGGTTGCGGCCGGCATCACGTTGTTCGAGGCCGTCCGCCAGCGCCAGTAAGCGAGGACAACGACATGAGCATGGAACGCCGCACGATCTTCCGCCCCGTCATCTCCCTGTTGCTGGTGGCGTGTTCGTTCTCCGTAATCGCAGGCGACGATGCACGCGTGCGCGCCCGTGATCTTGGCGTGGCGCCCGGCATCTTCGCCACAGGCACGCACAACGCGATCACCGACGTCGCCGGCGTGCGCGTCGGGCAGGTGACGCTGAAGGAAGGCGACACGGTGCGCACCGGCGTCACCGCGATCCTGCCGCACGCGGGCAATGTGTACCGCTCGCGCGTGCCGGCCGCCGTGCATGTCGGCAACGGCTTCGGCAAGTTCATCGGCAGTACCCAGGTCAACGAACTCGGCGAGCTGGAAACCCCCATCCTGCTGACGTGCACCCTGTGCGTGTGGAAGGCCGCCGATGCGATGGCGGACTGGATGCTGGCCCGGCCCGACATGCAGCAGGTGCGTTCGCTCAATGTCGTGGTCGGCGAGACCAACGATGGCGGACTCAATGACATCCGCGCCCGTCCGATCACGGCGGACGCCGTGCGCCGCGCGCTGGATACCGCCACGAGTGGTGCCGTGCAGGAAGGCAGCGTCGGTGCCGGCACCGGGACGGTGGCGTTCGGCTGGAAGGGCGGCATCGGGACGTCATCGCGCAAGCTGCCTGCATCGCTCGGCGGCTGGACGGTCGGCGTGCTGGTGCAGAGCAACTTCGGCGGCGTACTGCAGGTGTCGGGCGCACCCGTCGGTCGCGAACTGGATCGCTACGCCTTCCAGAAGGCGGTCGCGCTGCAGGCGGATGGTCGTCATGGTCCGGCGGATGATCGTGGCGACGGTTCGATCATCATCGTGATCGCGACGGATGCGCCGCTGGCCGACCGCAACCTGCGCCGCGTCGCCTCGCGCGCGATGATGGGCCTGGGCCGCACAGGCAGCTCCGCCTCCAATGGCAGCGGCGACTACGTCGTAGCGTTTTCCACTGCGGACGCGGTACGGCGCGCCTTCGACGCGCCACGGCTGGACACCTCGGAACTGGCGAACGAGCAGATGAGCGCGGTGTTCCAGGCCAGTGTGGAAGCGGTCGAGGAAGCCATCTACAACGCGCTCTTCATGGCGACCACGGTCAGTGGCAACGGCGAGACCGTCGAGGCCATCCCGCTGGACCGGGTGCGCGAGATCCTCCAGCGGCACGGCATCACCGCACCAAGGAAGTGATGTTCTTCGGTATCAGTGCACGACGTTGCGGATGAAGCGCAGCGGCGTGTCGCCATCGTTGCGGTAGGCGTAGTCGCGATCGCTCGGGAATACGAAGAAGTCGCCGGTCGCGACCACGTGGTCGCCGTCCGGCAGTTCCACGACCAGATGGCCTTCGATGACGAAGAACATCTCGTGCCAGCCGGCAGGATCGGCCGCCGACACATAGCGGTCGCCGGGCATCAGCGTCCATGCCCACAGTTCGACATCGTGTGAGGCGGGTGCGGTGGCCAGCAGCACGCCCTGCGATCCCGGCGTGCGGCCGCTCCAGGCCAGCGCCTCGATGCGGTCGAGTCCCGCCGCGCTCGGTGCTTTGACCAGATCCGCGAACGTCACCTTGAGGGCTTCGGCAATGCGGTCCAGCGTGTTGAGGCTGACGTTGGCGTCACCGGATTCGATGCCGACCAGCATGCGGCGGGAGACGTCCGCCGCCACCGACAGGGCCTGCTGGCTGAGGCCCGCGTCGGTGCGCAGGCGGCGAATGTTCTCGGCGACGTGTTCCAGCACACTCATGGGCGGGGTTGCGCACTATATTGCGCATCCGGTAAGCTTAGGTCTGCGCAATATAGTGCGCACGCCTTCCCTTCATCAAGCGTGGCGCTCCGGGCGTCTGCAGGTCCTGCCGTCATGTCGTCCCCGAATTCCCAAGCCTTGCTTCAATGGAAGCCGATCGCGTTGCTGCTCGTCGCCATGCTGTCCATCCAGGCGGGCGCCTCGATGGCGAAGAGCCTGTTCCCCGCCGTGGGGGCGACCGGTGCCACCGCGCTGAGGCTGGCGCTGGCGACGGTGATGCTGGTCGCGGTGTTCCGGCCGTGGCGCGCCCGTGTCACCCGTGGGCAATGGCCGCTGCTGATGCTCTACGGCGCCTCGCTGGGGCTGATGAACCTGCTGTTCTACAAGTCGCTGGAAACCGTGCCGCTGGGTATCGCGGTCGCGCTCGAATTCACCGGCCCGTTGGCCGTGGCGCTGTTCGGCTCACGCCATCTGCGCGACGTCGTGTGGGTCGTGCTGGCCGTCGTCGGGCTGGTGCTGCTGGTGCCGGAGCAGGGTGCCGAGGCGCTGGATCCCGTGGGCGCGGTCTACGCGCTCGGTGCAGGTGCCTGCTGGGCGATGTACATCGTGTTCGGCCAGCGGGCTGGCAATGCGCATGGGCCGCAGACGGTCGCCATCGGCAGTTGCATCGCGGCGGTGGTGGCGGTGCCGTTCGGCGTCGCGCATGCCGGTGCCGCGCTGCTGGCGCCAGCGTTGCTGCCCATCGCACTGGCGGTGGCGCTGCTGTCCACCGCGATTCCCTACAGCCTGGAAATGGTGGCGCTGACGAAGATGCCCACGCGCACCTTCGGCATGCTGATGAGCTTGGAACCGGCCATCGCCGCCCTGTGCGGCCTGCTGTTCCTGCACGAGCGCCTGTCGCTGCTGCAGTGGCTGGCGATCGCGGCGATCATCATCGCCTCCGCGGGAGCGGCCATGACCTCGCGTCCCCCGGTGGCGACAGCGGCCAACGGCGAAGCGTAGCGTCGCGCTCAGCCCAGGGGCTTCGGCCACATGTTCGCGATCTTGCAGAACAGGCGCGCGGTCTGCTCGGCGTCGTACACGGCCGAATGCGCGTCTTCGGCATTCCAGTCGAAGCCGGCGGCCTGCACTGCCCGGGCGAGCACGGTCTGACCGTACGCGACGCCAGCCAGCGTCACCGTGTCGAACACGCTGAAGGGATGGAACGGGTTGCGCTTGTGCGCGACGCGCGCGACGGCGGCATTGAGGAAATTGAGGTCGAAGTGCGCGTTGTGGCCGACCAGGATCGCGCGCTGGCAGCCGTGCTTCTTCACCGCCGCGCGTACGGGTGCGAACACGTGGTCCAGCGCGTCCTTTTCCTGCTTCGCGAATCGGAACGGGTGGTCCAGGTCGATGCCGGTGACTTCCAGCGACTTCGGATCAATCTCGGTGCCGGGCGCCGGATGCAGGTGGACGCTCGCGGTGTCGCCGCACACCAGCAGGCCGTTCTCGTCCAGATCCAGCGGTACCGCGGCCATTTCCAGTAGTGCGTGCCGATTCCAGTCGAAGCCACCGGTCTCCACGTCCACCACCACGGGCAGGTAACCACGGAAGCGGTGGGCCATGGGAGTGATGCGGACGGGCTCGGCGGCGTTTTCCATGCGGAAAGGGTAGCAGAGGCGGTGGACGCTTCCCCGGCTCCAAGCCCACCGCGAACCGCTTCCGTGTAGGAGCGACGTGAGTCGCGACCGTGAACCTGCCGTTCCAGTGGCAATGTGGGCGCTGCAGGAAGGGCAGAGGCCGTGACCCGGTTCCTGGGCCTGCGGCGATGTCCTGGTCGCCCATGCCGTGCGGTCGCGACTTACGTCGCTCCTACAGGGTGATGCGTGCGCGTTCCCAGCACCGTGCCTTCGTCGCGCATGCGCGCGAGCATCACGGCACCCTGGTCGATGAAGGCCGGCTCGTCATCGACGCCGGCTTCCCGGGCGAGCTGACGCATCGCCTCGGTACCGGTTCGGCCGCCTTCGCCCAGCAGTTCGATCAGCCTGTACACGAGGGGCGAGATCGCCGCGAAACGCACCTGGTGTTCCGCATCGCGACGCACCAGCAGCAGCGTCGGTTCGACCGGAGGCACATCGGGCCGGAAGTCCGGGCCGATGCGATGCACCGGCCACTGGTACATCAAGGCCCATGCGAAGGGCGACAGCACGGCTTCGCCCGCCAGCAGATCGCCATGGGCGTCATGGGCGGGTACGGGGTCGTCCGCGATCTGCAGTGCCAGTTCCACCCACTCGTAGTGCGCGAGTTCGCGCAGCCAAGGGGGAAGCAGTCCGTCTTCGCGGGATTCCAGATAGCGGATGAACTCGCGCGCGACCTCCGTGAACAAGGGCGTCTGGCTGCGGTGCTCGGCATAGAAACGGCGGACAAGGGCGCGCCACGCCTCATCGCCCAGGGTCTTGCGGATCACCGGAAAGTTGCCGGCGAGCAGGCTTTCGATGTTGTTGAAGAACAGGTCACGGTAGATCGCCAGCCGCCGTCCGTCGATGCCGGGCGGCGGCGGATGCGAAGACGGATCGCGCAGGTGGCGCGACAGGGTGAACTGCTGGTCCTGCAGCACGTCAGCCATGCGTAGCCTGCGAGGCGTCGTCGACCGGATGCATCGCCTGCTGCAGTCCGCGGATCCGCTGAAGTTCTTCGCACAGCTCGACAAGTGGCGGGAAGTTGAAATCTCGCTCCAGCAGGGTGGGGCGTACGCCATGCTGTTCGTACGCCTGCGACAGCAGCGACCAGACGTCGTCCTTCACCGGTGCGCCATGGGTGTCCACCTTCAGGTCGTCGGCTTCGTCATAGTGACCGGCGACGTGGTACGACGCGATGCGCGCGGACGGCATGCGCGCGAGGAAGGCGCGTGCGTCGTAACCGTGGTTGATGGCATTGACGTGGATGTTGTTGACGTCGAGCAGCAGGTCGCAGTCGGCTTCATCGAGCACGGCGGTGATGAAGTCGGCTTCGTCCATCGTCTGGTAGGGCGCGGCGTAGTAGGAGACGTTCTCTACCGCGATCCGCCGGCCCAGTGCGTCCTGCGCCTGTCGGATGCGCGCGGCGACGTGATGCACGGCTTCCTCGGTGAACGGGATCGGCATCAGGTCGTACAGATGGCCATCGTCGCTGCAGTAGCTCAGGTGCTCGCTGTACAGCGATACGTGGTGCTGGTCGAGGAAGCGACGAGTGCGTGCGAGGAACGTGTCGTCCAGCGGTGCCGTGCCCCCCAGCGACAACGACAGTCCGTGGCAGGTGATCGGATGGCGCGACGACAGCGCCCGCAGCGCCTCGCCATACCGGCCGCCGACGCCGATCCAGTTGTCCGGCGCGCATTCGAGGAAGTCGAACGTGCCGGCAGGCGCCGCCAGAAGCTCGTCCAGCAGCGCGCGTCGCAGGCCGAGGCCGGCGGTGTGGGAGGGCAGCGGAGCACTCATGCGGAGGGGCATGCGGGTCCCGGCGAGATGCCGGGACCCGCTTCGATCGTCTTACTTGGTTTCGCCGGCCTTCTTCTTGTCGCCGCCGCACTTGCCTTCGCCACACTTGCCTTCACCGCACTTGCCCTCGGCACCCTTGGTGCCGGCGTGGGCCTTGTGCTCGGCGGCATCGATGAAGCCGTCCTTGTTGGTGTCGATCTCGGCAAATTTCGCGGCCTTGTCGGGATGGGCGGCGTTGAATTCGGCCTGCGAGACTTTGCCGTCCTTGTCGGTGTCGGCCTTGGCCATGCCGCACTTGCCTTCGCCGCATTTGCCTTCACCGGCCTTGGCGGCGTCCTGGGCGGCCAGCAGGTAGCCTTGCGCCAGCGGCTCCATGGCGAAGCTCGAACCAGCCAGCAGGATGCCGCCGGCGAGCGCAACGGCGACGGCAGCGGGTTTGTGGGTCTTGGACATGTGTTCTCTCCCAGGGCGTGCGGGGGATCCGCACCAGCGTGGCGGGATTGTAGCCGTGGGACGTTAGCGCGCCGTTTGCGCCGGCTCCTGAACGGACATGCCCCGCCGGAGCGGGGCATGGCGGAGGCTGCAGGGTGGTGCGGGGGTCAGACCACGCCGGTGGTGCTGGTCTCGTCGCGCTTGTCGCGGGGCGGCAACGGCTGTTCGCCATGCACCAGGAACCAGACATTCTCGGCGATGTTGGTGGCGTGGTCGCCGATACGTTCCAGGTTCTTCGCCATGAACAGCAGGTGCGTGCAGGGCGTGATGTTGCGCGGGTCTTCCATCATGTAGGTCAGCAGCTCGCGGAACAGGGCGGTGTAGTGCGCATCCAGTTCGGCATCGCGCTCGCGCACCTGCACGGCCTGTTCCGCGTCGCCGTTCTGGTAGGCGACCAGCACGTCGCGCACCTGGCGGGCCGCCAGCTTGCCGAGCGCGCGCAGGCCGGTGATCTGCGGCATCGGCGGCGAGACGTTCAGGGCGATGGAGCGCTTGGCGACGTTGGCCGCGTAGTCGCCGATGCGTTCGATGTCGGCGGGGATGCGCAGGCCGGCGAGGATCTCGCGCAGGTCGCGCGCCATCGGGCCGCGCAGCGCCAGGTGCATCACGTCATGGCTGACCTGGTGCTCGATGGCATCGATGGCTTCGTCATTGGCGATGATGCGCTGGGCCGCCTTGTCGTCGCGGCGTTCGACCACGTCCAGCGCGGCCTCCAGCTGCGCG
>CAMPIO010000119.1 GCA_946886405.1 uncultured Pseudoxanthomonas sp. | reverse complement strand
CCACCTGGCCTGCGCTGATTTCGTCATTCATCAGCAACCAGAAGCAGAACACCGTCACGCTCAACGGCAGCGAAGGCAACCAGCGCTTGCGCCCTGTCATGGCCATGCTCAGGGCTCCCTCAGGATCGGGGTGGCGGCACGCACGTGCTCGACGTAGTCCTGCGGCGCCTGCAGTTGCGTCGCGGTCGCACGCGTGTAGTCGAGGATCGGCGACGCAGCGAGCACCAGGGCGATGCCATAGGCGAGCAACAGCACGACGGCCGCCGTCTCCAGCGGGCGCGAGGGTGCCACCGCCACCTGGTCGGCGGGCATGAATGCCTCCTGCCGCTCTGCACTCGCATCCGGCCAGGGTTCGACACGCCAGAACAGCCGCGTGCCCGCGCGCGCCAGTCCGACCAGCATCAGGAAACTGGTACCCAGCACCAGCGCCCAGATCCAGAACGTGCGAGGACCCGCGGGCACCGCTTCCAACAGCAGCAGCTTGCCGATGAAGCCCGACAGCGGCGGCAGGCCCGCCAGCGAAACCGCGGCGACCAGGAACAGCAGGCCCGGCACGGTCTTGTCCGGCAACGCGGCGATCACGTCCTTGCGGTCGCTGGCGCGGCCACGCCGGCGACGGATCAGGTCGGCGAGCAGGAACAGGGCGGCGCCCGCGAAACTGCTGTGCACCAGGTAATACAGCCCTGCACCGATCGTGCCGGCGGTATGCAGCGCGAACGCGACGAACAGCGTCGCTGCCGAGCCCAGCACCAGGTACGCCGCCAGCGCGCGAAGCCGGTGCGCCGCCAGTACACCCAGCGATGCCAGCACCAGTGTCGCCGCACCCAGCGCCAGCAGCGCAGGCCACGCGAAACCGTCCAGTGGCCCCGACGCCCCGAAGCTCAGCGTGCCCAACCGCAGCACCGCGTACAGGCCCACCTTGGTCATGATGGCGAACAGGCCCGCGACCGCCGCCGGTGCATGCGTATAGGTTTCCGGCAGCCAGAAGTACATCGGCAGCAACGCGGCCTTCGCGCAGAACACCACGAACAGCAGGCCGGCCGCGGCCTGCACCAGCACCACATCGCCGGGTGGCAGCTGCGCCACGCGCACCGAGAGCTCCGCCATGTTCAAGGAACCCAGCAGCCCATACAGCAGCCCCAGCGCGATCAGGAACAGCGTCGACGCCGCGATGTTGAACGTGACGTAATGCAGGCCTGCACGCATGCGCTCGCCGCGTCCACCGCTGAGCATCAGGCCGTACGACGAGATCAGCAGCACTTCGAAGAACACGAACAGGTTGAAGATATCGCCGGTCAGGAAAGCGCCGTTCAATCCCATCAGCTGGAACTGGAAGAACGCATGGAAGTGCGGCGCGCGGCGATCCCAGCCGGCACAGGCGTGCAGCAGGCAGGCCGCGCCCAGCAGCAGCCCGACCAGCAGCATCAATGCCGACAGGCGGTCCACCATCAGCACGATGCCCAGCCGCGCGGGCCAGTCGCCGAGCAGGTACACCGAGACGTCACCGGACGCCGCCGACGCGACCAGCACGCAGGACACGGCCAGCATGCCGGCGATCGACGTCCACGCCACGATGCGCTGAGGGACCATGCCGAAACGGCGATGTTCGAAGAACAACGCGACGGACGCGGCGAACAGCGGGATCAGGATCGGCAGCGCCGGCAGATGGTTCATGCGCGTGGCTCCGCCTCGTCGGCCCGGGCAGCGTCGCGGGCTTCTTCGTGCCGGCGCTGTTCGCTGGCGAGGAACTCGCGCTCTGCCTTGCTGCCGTCGACGTGGTCGCTGTCGTTGTCGCCGCGACTGCGGATCGACAACACCACGGTCACCGCGGTCATCGCAAAGGCGATCACGATGGCAGTCAGCACCAGCGCCTGCGGCAGCGGATCGGTGTAGTTCGCCAGGGTCGGCGCCACGCCCTCGCGCAGCACCGCCGGCTTGCCGGGTACCAGGCGGCCACCGGCGAAGATCAGCAGATTGGTCGCGTAGGAGAGCAACGTCAGCCCCAGGATCACGTCGAAACTGCGCGCGCGCAGCAGCAGGTACACGCCTGCGGCAGTGAGGATGCCGATCGCGCTTGCCATCGCCAGTTCCATTACGGTGCCCCCGACATCAGCGCAGTTCTCCCGTGCGGGTGGAACGCTCACCCGGTTCCATCACGCCCAGGTGCGACACGCGCGTGCGCGACGGCCGGATGGTGCCCATCATCGACAGGATCAGCATGGCGCCACCGAACACCACCAGGTAGACGCCGGTGTCGAAGCCGATGGCACTGGCCAGCGGCACCGTGCCGATCACCGGCAGGTGCAGGTCGAGATGGCCGCTGGTGAGGAACGGCACGCCGAAGCCCATCGACGCCACGCCGCTCAGGCCGGCGATGATCAATCCCACGCCGATGCAGCGCACGTAGTCGAAGCCGAAGCGCGACTCCACCGACGCCGCGCCCTGGATCACGTACTGCACCAGCAGCGGCACCGCCAGCACCAGGCCAGCGATGAAGCCACCGCCCGGCGCGTTGTGCCCGCGCAGGAACAGGAAAACGGACACCGTCAGTGTCAGCGGGAACATGAGCTGCGCAAGATCCGCGGGCACCGGCAACGCGATGGGCGGCCCGGACATGATCTTCTCCGGCGCCATCCGGGCGCGACGCAGCAGCGCATGCACGATCAGCGCGGCGATGCCGAACACGGTGATCTCGCCGAACGTATCGAAGCCGCGGAAATCCACCAGGATCACATTGACCACGTTGCTGCCGTAGGCTTCGGGCAGCGAGCGCGCCAGCAGTTCGCCACTGATCGTGTCCCCCGGCCGTGTCATCACCAGATAGGCCAGCACACCGGTGCCGATGCCCGCCGCGAGCGCCACCGCGATGTCGCGCACGCGGCGGCGCGGCGTGCGCTCGGGCGGCGAGCGCGGTGGCAGGTAGTGCAGGCCCAGCAACAAAAGGACCAGGCTGACCATTTCCACCATCAACTGGGTCAACGCCAGGTCGGGTGCGGACAGGAACACGAACGTCAGGCTGACCATCAGTCCCGCGCCGCCCAGCACCACCACCGCAAGCAGCCGCTGCCGGTACAGCCGGATCGTCCACACGGCGCAGGCCACCAGCACCAGCCACAACAGCCAGCCCAGCAGCGGCATCGGTTGCGATGCGCGCCACTGCACCGGTGCGGCGTCGCCCGCGACGAATGGCGCTGCGCCGGCCACGATGGCCGCCAGTACCAGCCACAGCAGGCTGCGCTGCAGGCTGCCGTTGCCGAGCCGACCGGTGAAGCGGCCGGCCAGCGCGTACAGCGCGTCCATGTTCCAGCGGAACACGTTGCGGCCCAGCGAGCGGCGCACGATCGCGTGCAGGTCGAACAGCCGGCGCAGTCCGAAATACAGCACGATGCCGCCGGCGATGCCGGCCAGGCTCATCAGCAGCGGCGTATTGATGCCGTGCCACACCGCCAGGCTGTATTCGGGCATGGCGTCGCCGAGGATCGCGCCAGCGCCGGCATGCAGCACGGGCGCCACTGTCCACGCCGGGAACATGCCCACCGCCACGCACAGCACCACCAGCACTTCCACGGGAATCTTCATCCAGCGCGGCGGCTCGTGCGGGGTAACGTCGAGTGCGCGCGGACCACTGCCGAAGAACGTCTCGTAGACGAAGCGCAGGCTGTAGGCCACGCCGAACATGCCGTACAGCAGCGCCGCCACCGCGATCGCGTTGCGCATGCCACGGTGGCCCGCGATATCCAGCGCCTCGGCGAAGAACATTTCCTTCGACAGGAAGCCGTTGAGCAGCGGAATACCCGCCATCGCCAGCGACGCGACGATCGCCAGTGCACTGGTCCACGGCAGGTAGCGCCGCAGGTTGCCGAGCCGTCGCATGTCGCGCGTGCCGGTCTCGTGGTCGATGATGCCCGCCGCCATGAACAGCGACGCCTTGAACGTGGCGTGGTTGAGGATGTGGAACACGCCAGCCACGACCGCCATGGGCGTGGAGATGCCGAACAGCAGCGTGATCAGGCCCAGGTGGGAGATGGTCGAATACGCCAGCAGGCCCTTCAGGTCATGCTGGAAGATGGCGTACCACGCACCGACCAGCAGCGTCATCGCGCCGACGCTGGTCACCACGTAGAAGAACAGGTCGGTGCCCGCCAGCGCCGGATGCAGGCGCGCCAGCAGGAACACGCCGGCCTTCACCATCGTGGCCGAATGCAGGTAGGCCGACACCGGCGTCGGCGCGGCCATCGCGTGTGGCAGCCAGAAATGCAGCGGGAACTGCGCACTCTTGGTGAACACGCCCGCCAGCACCAGCATGAGCGCCCATGGATACAGCGAGCTCGCACGGATCAGGTCGCCCGAGGCCAGCACGATATCCAGGTCGTAGCTGCCGACGATGCGCCCGATCAGCAGCACGCCGCCGAGCAGCGCCAAGCCGCCGGCGCCGGTGATCGCCAACGCCATGCGCGCGCCTTCACGCGCATCCTGTCGATGCGACCAGAAGCCGATCAGCAGGAACGAGCTGATGCTGGTCAGTTCCCAGAACACCACCAGCAGCAACAGGTTGCCCGCCAGCACCACGCCCAGCATCGATCCCATGAACAGCAGCAGGCACGCGAAGAAGCGTGGCGCGCTGTCCTTCGCGCTGAGGTAGTAGTGCGCGTACATCACCACCAGCGCACCGATCGCCAGCACCATGCCGGCGAACATCCACGCCAACCCATCCAGGCGAAGCGTGAACGCGAGGCCGATCTGCGGAATCCACGCGTGGTCGGCGCGTACGTCCCACCCCTGAAGCACACTGGGTGTCATCCACGCCAGCAGCACCAGGCCCAGCAGTGGCGCCAGGCCGGCCAGCCATGCGGTCGCGCCGCGCGGAAGGCCGCGCGCCAGCGCCACCACCAGCGCGAGCACGAACGGCAGCGCCAGCAGGATTTCAAGGAAAGGGATCATCTACCGCCTTGCGTTGCAGGGAATGCGTCATTCGCGAGCAATCGCCCCGAGTTTAACAAACCCGTTCACGCAAGCCTGACCCGCGGTTCAGGTCAGGCGAGCAACGCGATCTCCAGGACCACCCAGCCGACGAACGCAGCGAGCAGGATGCCGCCTTCCACGCGGCTGATGCGCAGGTCACCGCGCAGCATGGGATACAGCACCAGCACGAAGGCGATGGCGGCCGGCAATTCCAGCCGCACGAAGGATTCCGGCAAGGCCAGCGGGCGGAACGCGGCCATGCCGCCGACCACGACCAGCAGATTGAACAGGCTCGACCCGATGACATGTCCCGCGACCATGTCGCCCTGGCCGCGTCGCGCCGCCATGACAGCGGCGGCGATTTCAGGCAACGCGGTGCCGATCGCCACTGGCAACAGGCCCGTGAGCAACGGCGACAGGCCCCACCCTTCACCGATCATCGGCGCCGCCTGCACGACATAGCGCGCACCGAAGTAAAGCAGCACGGCCGCCACCACGAATCGCAGCAGGTTCAACCACAACACCGTGCGCGTGGTGGCGAACGCTTCGACGTCGGTACGCACCGCTTGCGCCTCGCGCGGCGCGCGCGCCAGCAGGAACGCCAGCGCCGCGACGAATCCCAGCAGCAGCACACCGCCTTCGACACGGCTGACCACGCCATCCAGGCCGAACACGATCAGCGCGAGCGAGGCCAGTGCCAGCAGCACCAGCAGCGGCGACAGTACGCGCAGCCTGACCAGCAACGGCGCCACCAGCGCCGCCACGCCCAGGGTCAGGCCGAGGTTGACGATATTGCTGCCGACGGCATTGCCGAGGGCGAGTTCCTGCGAGCCGACCCACGCCGCGCGCGCATTGACCGCCAGTTCCGGCAACGAGGTGCCGAACGCGATCAGCAACAGCCCCGCCACGAACGGCGAGGCACCGACCCGCTGCGCCAGTCCCGATGCACCCTTGACGATGGAATCGCCACCCAGCGCCAGCAGCACCAGCCCCAGTGCGAAGTAACCCCAGGCTTCCGTCATCGCACGACCCCTTCCCGTGTGGTGTGCGGCGATTCTATGCCCGCCTGCGACGGCAGGGCCAGCGAAGGCCTACCGCAGGCGGACGCGACGGCTCAGGAGCAGCCTTCCACGTAATCGACCTGCGGCGACAGGCCCACCCGCCACGAGGTGACCTTGCCCGACGCGTCGGCCTCGAACACCAGCCGGGTCGGCGCGACGTCACCGGCATCCATCGCCAGGTACTGGCCACCCTGCGTGTACTTGTGTGGCGAGGCCTTCAGCGCGCCGCCGTAGAGCTTCTGCAGCTCCTCGATACTCATGCCGACCTTGCCGCCACCGGGCGCGGTTTCCTTGTCCGTGCCGACGTCGTAGCGGACGAACTTGCCTTCTTCCATCATGAAAGCGAAGTCGGCGGGCCGCGTGATCCACTTCGGCCACACGTAATGGCAGGTGGTGCCTTCCATGGGTGCACCATTGAGTTCGCCCCCCCACGCGGTGCGCGCTTCGTCGACCGTGCTGCCCAGCTTCATGTCGCCGTAGCCGAGGAAACTGGCCTGGGTGACCGGACCGGCGGGCGCGGCGGTGTCGTCCACGGCGGGCGTGGGTGCCGGGGCTTCCGCCATCGGGGTGCTGGTCGCCGTGGTCGTCGGCTCCGCTGGCGGCGCACCGGCTTCCTCGCGCTGGCACGCGGACAACAGCGTGACGACCATCACGATCGGCAGCATCGACTTCATCGGCTCTCTCCATTGCACAAACCTGAATCCTAGCGTTCACGCGTTAAATCGCCGCGAACGCGCTGCTGTCATGCGCACTTCATCGCGCACCACTAGCCTGCGCGCGGTTACTGCATCCTTCGCCATGCGTCCGTCCAAGACCGATCTCGCCCGCCAGACCCTGCAAGCCCACACGGGCTCGCTGGGCATGCGTGAGCGACGCACGCTGATCCTCTGCGACGGACAACGCGACCTGGCAGAACTGGTGCGATTGCTCGGCCAGGATGCCCCGCTGCTGGTGCAGCGCCTGGTGCAGGCGGGATACCTGGTCGACACCGCGCCGGTGCAGGCCGTGGCGCCCGGTGCGGCATCGCCGACCCCAACCGCCCGCGCGTCCGCGGGACCGCGACGTTCGCTGGTGGCGGCGAAGGTCTATCTGTCGGGGATGCTGGAGCTGCAACGCGACGACGCTGCACGCCGCCATCGCGACCACCTGCAGGCGCGACTGGACGACGACGCCATGCTCGCGACGCTCGCCGATGCGTTCCGTTTCCTGGAAGGCCGTGTAGCCGCCACGCTCGCCGCACGCATCCGCGAGCGCCTGTTCGAAGCCCTGCCACCCGACGACCTGCAACGCCTGCAGGACCTCCTCGCTTCGCAGGTGGAAACCGCCCTGCCCTGACCGGGGTGCGGCTCAGTCCTTCGGTGCGAAGTGCTTGCGCAGGCCCGCCCAGCACGCCTGGTAGTCGCGCTGGCGGTGCGGTGCTTCGGCGGCCTGGCGCGTTGGCCGGATCACCGCTCGCGTCTCGAACATGAAGGCCATCGTGCCGGTGATGACGTCCGGCTTGGAAAGGTCGGCGTTCGACGCCTTCTCGAAGGTCGCCGCATCCGGTCCATGCCCGGTCATGCAGTTGTGCAGCGACGCGCCGCCCGGCGCGAAGCCCTCGGCCTTGGCGTCGTACACGCCATGGATCAGGCCCATGAATTCACTGGCGATGTTGCGATGGAACCACGGCGGCCGGAACGTGTCCTGCGCCACCAGCCAGCGCGGCGGGAAGATCACGAAGTCCATGTTGCCCACGCCCGGCGTGTCGCTCGGCGAGGTCAGCACCAGGAAGATCGAGGGATCGGGATGATCGAAGCTGATCGAGCCGATGGTGTTGAAGCGGCGCAGGTCGTAGCGGTAGGGCGCGTAGTTGCCATGCCAACCCACCACGTCCAGCGGCGAGTGGCCGATGTCCGCGCGCCACAGGTGGCCCTGGAATTTCGCGATGAGCTCGAACTCGCCTTCCATGTCCTCGTACGCCGCGACCGGTGTTTCGAAATCGCGCGGATTGGCCAGCCCGTTCGAGCCGATCGGGCCCAGGTCGGGCAAGCGGAGCTGCGCACCGAAGTTTTCGCAGACATAGCCGCGCGCTTCCCCGTCGGGCAGTTCGACCAGGAAGCGCACACCCCGCGGGATCACTGCGATCTGTTGCGGCTCGACGTCGATCACGCCGAACTCGGTGGCGATGCGCAGCCTGCCCTGTTGCGGCACGATCAGCAGTTCGCCATCGGCATCGTAGAAATAGCGTCCCTGCATCGGGCGGTTGGCGGCATACAGATGGATGCCGACGCCGTGCTGGCCTTCGGGACCGCCGTTGCCCGCCATCGTGTACAGCCCATCGACGAAGTCCGTCGGCGTTTCCGGCATCGGCAGCGGCGACCAGCGCATCTGGTCCGGCGACACCGGTCCGGCGCTGAAATCGCTGTGCAGCCGATGCTGTGCGTAAGGTGCGAACGGCCCGTGCATCGCCGCCGGGCGGATGCGGTACAGCCAGCTGCGACGGTTCTCGGCGCGCGGCGCGGTGAAGGCCGTACCGCTCAGCTGCTCCGCGTACAACCCGTGGGCGACGCGCTGCGGCGAGTTGCGGCCTTCGGGAAGCGTGCCAGCGATCGCCTCGCTGGCGAAGTGGTTGCCGAAGCCGGTCTGGTAGTTGTCGCTACTCATCATCACGCTCGCTTCTCGCTTGTGCCCCTCTCCCACCGGGAGAGGGGTTGGGGTGAGGGTCCGGCACGCGCGCGGCTTCCCAGATCCCCTCGACTACGGCCTCTATCGCCCTCAACACATCATGATCCCAGAAGCGCAGGATGGTCCAACCTTGTGAGCGCAGGATCCGTGTCCTGACCGCGTCGGACCGTGCCGTGTGCTGAGATCCATCCAGTTCGACGATCAGTTTCCTGTCGATACAACAGAAATCGGCGATGTAAGGCGGAATCGGGTGCTGGCGGCGGAACTTGAGCCCTTCGAGTCCCCGACCGCGCAAAACCTTCCAGAGTTTGAGTTCCGCATCGGTCATCTCCCTACGCAAACGACGCGAATATTGGAGCGTGGTACTGGGTAACGGCGGCTTGATGTCCATGACGCCACCGTACCCTCACCCCAACCCCTCTCCCGTCGGGAGAGGGGCTCGCACGGTGTCAGAGAACGCCGCGCTTCATCTGGTCGCGCTCGATGCTCTCGAACAGCGCCTGGAAGTTGCCTTCGCCGAAGCCTTCGTTGCCCTTGCGCTGGATGATCTCGAAGAAGATCGGGCC
>CAMPIO010000118.1 GCA_946886405.1 uncultured Pseudoxanthomonas sp. | reverse complement strand
CTTCGCCGAAGCCTTCGTTGCCCTTGCGCTGGATGATCTCGAAGAAGATCGGGCCCAGTGCGTTCTGGGTGAAGATCTGCAGCAGCTTGCGCTGCTTGGTCTCCACGTCGGCGTCGATCAGGATCTTGTTGCGCGCCAGGCGCGCGACATCTTCGCCATGGTCCGGGATGCGCTGATCGATCACGTCGAAGTAGGTGTCCGGCGTATCGAGGAAGTCGACGCCCGCCTCGCGCATGCGCTCGACCGTGGTGTAGATGTCGTCGGTGAAGCAGGCGATGTGCTGGATGCCCTCGCCCTTGTACGCGTCGAGGTACTCGTTGATCTGGCTCTTCGGGTCGCTCGACTCGTTGAGCGGGATGCGCACCATGCCGTCCGGTGCGGTCATCGCCTTGGACAGCAGGCCGGTCTTGGCGCCCTTGATGTCGAAGTAACGGATCTCGCGGAAGTTGAACAGCCGCTCGTAGTAGTCCGCCCACTTGGCCATGTTGCCGTGGTAGAGGTTGTGGGTCAGGTGGTCGATGAAGGTCAGGCCGAAACCGGTCGGCATCAGGTCCACGTCGGGCAGATACTCGTAATCCGGATCGTGGATGGTGCCCTGCGCGTCGTAGCGGTCGACGATGTACAGCATGCAGTCGCCGATGCCCTTGATGACCGGCGCGGCCACGGCCTTGGTCAGCTCGTCGGCGGCACTGAACGACTCGGCACCGTTCTTCAGCGCCTGCACGCGCGCCCATTCGGCCAGCTTCTTCACCCGGATCGCGAAGCCGCAGGCGCTGGGACCGTGTTCGGCGGCGAAGCGCGCGGCAAAGGAGTCCGGATCCTCGTTGATCAGGAAGGTGCAGTCGCCCTGACGGTAGGTGCTGATCGCCCGGGTCTTGTGCCGCGCCACCTGCACGAAGCCCAGCTTGCGGAAGTACTCGTGCAGCAGATGCGCCTGTCCCTGCGGGGCGGCGAACTCGACGAACTCGAAGCCGTCGATGCCCATCGGGTTGTCGAAGGTCGTAGGCTGGATGCCAGAATTGGGTTGTGCGGACATGGGACGCCTCGCTAGGCTTGCCGGGATATGCCCCATTCTATAGTTTCAGCTGAAACCAACAACAAGTAGCAGCGCAGCATGAGCCAGCCAGCCAGCCCCGCCATCCACGCCGATTTCGACCTCGACCGCCTGTTTTCCTACCGGTTGAGCGTGCTGTCCAACCGGATCAGCAGCGCGATTTCCCGCGAATACCACCGCCGTTTCGGCCTGGCCATCACTGAATGGCGGGTCATGGCAGTGCTGGGGCGCTTCCCGGGCCTGTCGGCCGGCGAAGTCGCCAACCGGACGGCCATGGACAAGGTGGCTGTCAGCCGGGCGGTCGCCCGCCTGCTGGAACGGGCCCTGATCCAGCGCGAGATCCACGGCGACGACCGCCGCCGCTCGGTGCTCGCGCTGACCGACGAGGGTTTCCGGGTCTATGACGAAGTCGCCCCGATGGTCATCGAGTACCACCAGCGCATGCTGGAACCGCTCACCGATGATGAGCGCGCCATGCTGGACCAACTGATCGACAAGCTGGCAGGCGAAGGCGTCAGGCGCATCGAAGGCTGAGACCTTTCCGCGGATAGAAAAAACGGCGGCCATTGGCCGCCGTTTTTCTATGGATCCCCGCTTTCGCGGGGATGACGCATCGGCAAAGGCGCGCCCGTCGGGCGCGCGCCGATGCGTCACTTCACGCCGTGCATCAGCTTCTGGATCAGCGGCGCGATCAGGAACAGCAGCACGCCCGAGCCCAGCAGGATCCAGAACCCCATCGTGTAGCCCGCGTGGGCCGATTCGACGGTCATGCCGGTTTCACCGCTGACATGGCTGGCGAAGATGCCCGACAGGTTGTTGCCGATGGCCGTGGACAGGAACCAGCCACCCATGCCGAACCCGACCAGGCGCACCGGTGCCAGCTTGGTGACCATCGACAGGCCGATCGGCGACAGGCAGAGCTCGCCCACCGACTGGATGACGTACACCATGAACAGTGTCCAGAACGGGATCTTGAGCGTCTGCGGATCGACGAGGCTGGACAACGCGATCATCAACAGGAGAAACGCAAGGCCATTGAAGATCAGGCCCAGACCGAACTTGCGCGGGATCGAGGGATTCTTGCTGCCCATCTTCACCCACAGCCACGCCAGCAGAGGCGCCAGCGTGATGATCGCCAGCGAATTGACCGACTGGAACCAGCCCACCGGGAACACCCAGCCGCCGAAGTCGCGATTGACGATGTTCTGCGCAAGGAAGTTGAACGAACTGCCGGCCTGTTCGAAGAAGCACCAGAACAGCACGTTGAACACGAAGATGATCAGCATGGCGATCGCCATGTCGCGCCGCACCGCGCCATCCTTGAAACCTTCCTTCAGGATCAGCGCGCACAGGCCGACGAACAGCAACGTCAGGATCCACTGCAGTGCGCCGGCGCCGATCGACAGCAGGAAGTAGATCACCGGGATGGCGACGATGGCGCAGATGGCGGTGACCAGCACGCGTCCGGTGCCCTCCGCACCCTCCTGCGGCCGTCCGATGCCTTCCAGTTGGGCACGACCGAACCAGAACCACACCAGGCTGATCAGCATGCCGATGCCCGAGACCAGGAACACCACCTTGTAGGCAGGCATTGCGGGCGTGCCGCCCATGATCCGCTCTGCCAGCAAGCCGGTCAGCCAGGGGGCGAGCATCGCGCCGAGGTTGATGCCCATGTAGAACAGCGTGAAGCCCGAATCACGGCGTCCGTCGCCAGTGGCATACAGCTTGCCGACCATCGTCGAGATGTTCGGCTTGAACAGGCCATTGCCCGCGATCACCGTGGCCAGGCCAAGCCGGAACAATTGCTCGTTGGGCAGCATGATGAGGAACAGGCCGGCCGCCATGATGACGGCACCCAGCAGGATCGAACGTTGGTAGCCGATGACCCGGTCGGCGACATAACCACCGAACAGCGCGGCCGCGTAAACCAGCGCCAGGTACGCACCGTAGAGTCGACTGGCCGGCGCCTCGCCCGCGCTGTCGCCGGCGTAGAACTGCGCAACGATGTACAGGGCCAGGGCCCAGCGCATGCCGTAGAACGCGAAGCGCTCCCAGAACTCGGTCATGAACAGCATCCACAGAGGGCGCGGATGCCCCAGCAGCTGCTTGAATTCCGGTATCCGTTCCGGCGTTGATGTGTCGACGGCTCCGCTCATGCGGGCTCCCCCTAGAAAAGTGGTTCAGGATTTCGGTTTCCCGTGCAACGAGCACGGGACGGGCGAGGATCACCGACCCGGCCGCCGCGCGTCAAATCGCTGAAACACCGGTGGTGTAGTGCCGGCTTTGCCTGTTCAGCGAGTCAATTCGCTGATTTGCAAGGGATTTCGACGGGAATTCCGTGTCGCCGGCGGTCAGCGGCCGGGACCGATGGACGTGCGCACGTCGAACAGTTCGGGGAAGAAGGTCAGCTCCAGCGCCTGGCGCAGGAAGCCCACACCGCTGGAGCCGCCGGTGCCGCGCTTGAAGCCGATGATCCGCATCACCGTGCGCATGTGGCGGAAGCGCCACAGCTGGAACTGGCTTTCCAGATCCACCAGGTCCTCGCACAGCGAGTATTCGCGCCAGTAGCGGTCGGTGTCTTCGTAGATCGCCTCGAACACCGGCAGCAGCGCAGCGTCAGCGGCGTGCGACTGGCGCCAGTCCCGCTGCAGGTGCTGGGCGGGGATCGCGTGGCCCCAGCGGGCGAGGTACCTCAGGAACTCGTCGTACAGGCTGGGCGCATCCAGCACCGTCTCCAGCCCGGCATGGCCTTCCGGATCGTGCGCGAACACCTTCAGCATCGCCGCGTTCTTGTTGCCCAGCAGGAACTCGATGGTGCGGTACTGCAGCGACTGGAAGCCCGACGACGGGCCCAGCAGATCGCGGAAGCCCATGTACTCGGAGGGGGTCAGCGTCTCCAGCACCGACCACTGCTCGGTCAGCTGGCGCAGCACCTGCTTGGCGCGCGCCATCACCTTGCGGCACTGCCAGACCTGATCGCGCTGGAGGAAGCCGATGGCCGCCTGCAGCTCGTGGATCATCAGCTTCATCCACAGCTCCGAGACCTGGTGCTGCACGATGAAGAGCATCTCGTCGTGGTGCGGCGGATCCGAGACCGGGTGCTGAGCGGACAGCAGGCGGTCCAGCTGCAGGTAGCCGCCGTAGCTCATGCGGCCCGAGAGGTCGGTGTGGATGCCTGCTTCCAGCGGGCGCTCGTTCTTTTCTACGGCCATCCGTCGATCAACCGGGGGCCGCCCAGGGGGCGGCGGGGGCGCCAGCGTAACCGAAGACGGCAGCGGACCCCGGCAGGACGACGGAAAACCGGCACTGATGTCATGCCCATGCAATGCGCATACCACAGGCTTGGGCTACATTGCGTCGGCCGGGGGCCGATCCGCCTCCGACGGGGGCGGCGTCCAATCCACTGAGGGAGATTCCGTAACATGGAAATGCCACGGGGCCGCCTTGCGGCCGTGTTCGCGTCTTTCGCCTTGCTGTTCGCCGCTTCGTCGGCGCAGGCACAGGTGGTCATCAGCCAGGTCTATGGCGGCGGCGGCAACAGCGGCGCCACGCTGAAGAACGACTTCATCGAGCTGCGCAACAACGGACCGACCGCGGTCGACCTGACCGGCTGGAGCGTCCAGTACACGTCCTCCGCCGGCACCACCTGGAGCGGGCGCACCAACCTCACCGGCACCATCCCGGCCGGCGGCTTCTACCTGGTCCAGCAGGCGCAGGGCGCCGGCGGCACGGTCGACCTGCCCACGCCTGACGCGACCGGCACCATCGCGATGAGCGGCACCGCCGGCAAGGTGGCCCTGAGCCGCAGCACCACGGCGCTGACGGGCGCCTGCCCGACCGCCGATGCGAACGTGGCCGACTTCGTCGGCTTCGGCAGCGCGGCCAACTGCTTCGAAGGCAGCGCACCGACCGGCACGCTGAGCACCACCACCGCCGCGCTGCGGGGCGGCGATGGCAGCATCGACACCCACAACAATGGCGCCGACTTCGCCGTCGGCACGCCGAATCCGCGCAACAGCGGCGCCGAGCCGCCGGAACCGCCGGACCCGCCGGTAGCGCTGACCATTGCGCAGATCCAGGGCAGCGGTCTGCTATCCACGTACAACGGCAAACGCGTGGTGACCGAAGGCATCGTCACTGCGATCAAGTTCAACAACGGCTTCTTCCTGCAGGCCGCCAACGACGATGGCGACCCGGCGACCTCGGATGCCGTGTTCGTGTTCACCAGCAGCGCCCCGCCCGCGACCGCCGCCGTCGGCACCCGCGTGCGCGTGACCGGCACGGTCGAGGAGTACACCCCGTCGTCGAACCCGCACCAGCTGGCGATCACCGAGATCGTCACGCCGACGGTGGAAGTGCTGGAAACCGGCGTCGCCCTGCCTGCTGCGATCGAACTGACCGCCGCCGAGCTCGGCCCCGACGCCCTGCCCGGCACGCTGGAACGTCTTGAAGGCATGCGCGTCAGCGTGGCGCAGTCGGTGGTGATCGCCCCGTCCGGCGGCAGCATCGACGAGAACGACGCTTTGTCCTTCAGCGATGGCGTCTTCCACGTCGCCCTGCCCGGCGTCGCGCGTCCGTTCCGTGAGCCCGGCATCGCCGTGATGGATGCCATCACGCTGCCTGCCGGCAAGAACCCGCCGCGCTTCGACACCAACCAGGAACGCCTGATGGTGCGCAGCCGCGGCCAGGTCGGCGCGCTGCCGCTGTCGGCCGATACCGGTGCGGATGTCGCCGGCCTGCTGGGCGTGCTCGACTACTTCGCCGGCACGTGGGCGCTGCTGCCCGACGTGGCGACACCGCCGACGGTCACCGGCGGCATCGCGCCGGAAGCGGTCAACGACGCCGCCTACGACGAAGTCACCATCGGCAGCTTCAACCTGCTGCGCCTGTTCGACGAGGTCAACGACAGCAACGGCGCGGTGACGCTGACGCCGGAAGCGCTGGACAAGCGCCTGGCCAAGGCGGCGCTGGCGATCTGCGACTACCTGAAGACCCCGGACATCCTGGGCACGGTGGAAGTGGAGAACCTGCGCGTGTTGCAGCTGCTGTCCGAGCGCATCGACGCCACCTGCGCCGCGCGCCCGGGCTACGTGCCGTACCTGCAGCCGGGCAACGACGTGGGCGGCATCAATGTCGGCTTCCTGGTCAGCTCGCGCCTGACCGCGGGCGGCATCGCGCGCGTCGAAGTGCTGGACGTCGCGCAGTTCGGCAAGGAAACCACCATCGCCAACCCGAACGGCACCACCAGCCTGCTCAACGACCGTCCGCCGCTGCGCCTGCGTGCCCGCGTGCACCAGGACGGCGCGTCGAGCTATCCGCTGACGGTCATCGTCAACCACCTGCGTTCGCTCAACGACATCAACGACACCCTGCCCGGCAGCAGCGGCTGGGCCACCGGCGGCGAACGCGTGCGGGTGAAGCGCGGCGCGCAGGCGGTCTACCTGGCCCAACTGGTGCAGGAAATGCAGCAGGCGGCCCCGGACGAGAAGATCGTGCTGGTCGGCGATTTCAACGCGTTCGAGTTCAACGATGGCTACGTCGACGTGATGGGCATCATCAGGGGCGACGCAGCGGCGGAAGACCAGGTGCTGACGTACATGCCCAGCCCCGTCACCACGCCACTGGTGGACGGGTCGCAGCTGATCGCCGATCCGGCGCAGCGCTACTCGTATTCGTTCGAGGGCAATGCGCAGACGCTGGACCATGTACTGGTCAACGAGTCGCTGGTGATGGACGCCACGCTGCGCGTGGACCATGCGCGGATCAACGCGGACTTCGGCGTGGACAACTTCGGCGACGCCACGCTGGCCGTGCGCTCGTCCGACCACGATCCCGTACGCCTGAGCATCCGCGTGCCGTCCTTCGCCCGCGCCGACCTGTCGGCCACGGTGTCGGCCGACCGGGCCACCGCCAGCGTCGGCGAGACCGTGCGCTACACCGCCACCGTCCGCAACGCCGGCCCGGGCGCGGCATCACCGGCGGCGTTCGCCTTCGTGTTCTCGGCCGAACTGTCGCCGTCGTTGACCACGCTGCCGGCCGGCTGGAGCTGCGACGCAGCCGAGGTGACCGCCGGCACCACCCGCGTGGCCTGCACCACGTCGTCGCTGGCGATGGTTGCCGAAGCGACGTTCGCACTCGACGCCATCGTGCCGGCCAGCGCCGCGGGCACCACGCTCGGCCTGGGCGTGTCGGCCAACTCGACCGTGCTCGACCCGGCCAACGGCGACAACACCGCCGCGGTCTCGGTGGCCGTGGCCGCGCTGCCGCAGACCCGCGCCGACCTGTCGGTGCAGCTGCTCGGCGCCGCCCTGCCGCTGCGCCGCGGCACCATCGCCACACTGCTCGTCCCGGTGCGCAACGCGGGTCCCGACGTGGCCGAGCAAGTGATGGTGCGGCTGACCAGCAACGTGGAAGCGCGCTATGCGGCGGTCGCGGCACCCAGTGGCTGGAGCTGCACACGCGTGCAGGACACCAGCGAAGGCGCCGCCGCCGATTGCACCCGCCGCGGCGCCATGCCGCGTGGCGTGCAGACGCTGGCGTTCGCCCTGATCGTTCCTGGCAAGCCCAAGCGTGGCACCGAGCTGGAGTTCGAAGCCACCGTCAGCAGCACGACGGACGATCCGAACCCCGCCAACAACCACGATCGCCTGGTCCAGCGCATCCGCTGAACTTCCGCAGCATCGTGGGGTCGACAGGGGCGCGGGCAACCGCGCCCCTTGTCGTTCCGGGGCTTGGTTCGCGCATGATGGGACACACGAGCCGTCCAGCCCACCCGTGCGGCAGGCGGACTGACACCGGACGACACGCGGCAAGCATCTGTTTCCGCACCGTTTTCGCCCGACGACGCGCGCCCTGCGCCCTCGTCTTGCTGCAATGCACGACAGCAGTCGCGACCGCAGTCCCTAAAATTACATTTGAAACCAATTCCGCCGGCCGACGAGAACACCGTCCAGATGACCATCGCCGCAAGCTTCGAGATCGAATACCTCCAGTACCTGGGCCCCGACGGCACCCTGGTGCGCGACGACCTGCCGGAAGCCGGCCGTGATGTCGCCCGCCTGCGCGAGTTGTTCAAGCAGATGCTGTTCGTGCGCACCTTCGACACCAAGGCGATCGCCCTGCAGCGCACCGGCAAGCTGGGCACGTACGCCAGCTGCCTGGGCCACGAGGCCACGCACGTCGGCATCGGCGCGTCCATGCGCACCGGCGACGTCTACGCCCCCAGCTACCGCGAGTACGGCGCCATGTTCATGCGCGGGGTGAAGCCGCGCGATGTGCTGATGTACTGGGGCGGCGATGAACGCGGCAGCGACTACGACCGCAGCAGCGATGCGCGCAACGACTTCCCGTTCTGCGTGCCGATCTCCACGCAGTGCCTGCACGCCGCCGGCGCGGCGCTGTCGTTCAAGCTGCGCAGGCAGCCGCACATCGCGGTGAGCACCTGCGGCGACGGCGGCTCGTCGAAGACCGACTTCTATGCCGCACTGAATTCCGCTGGCGCCTATGAACTGCCACTGGTACTGGGCGTGATCAACAACGGCTGGGCGATCTCGGTGCCGCGCAGCGCGCAGACCGGCGCGCAGACGCTGGCGCAGAAGGGCCTGGCCGGCGGCCTGCACTGCCTGCAGGTGGACGGCAACGATCTGATCGCCGTGCTCGAAGGCATGCGCCGCGCCAGCGAGCGCGCCCGCAAGGGCCAGGGCGGCACGGTGATCGAGTTCGTCACCTACCGACTGTCCGACCACACCACCGCCGACGACGCCCGCCGCTACCGCGACGACGCCGAGGTGAAAGCGGGTTGGGAGCGCGAACCGATGACCCGCCTGCGCACCTGGCTGACCGCGCAGGGCGCCTGGAGCGAGGCCGACGAGGCCGCATGGAAGGAAGACTGCGGCGCGCGCGTGGACGAAGAGGTCAACGCCTACCTCAACACGCCGGTGCAGCCGGTCGAAGCAATGTTCGACTACCTGTACGCCGACCCGCCGCCGGAACTGCTGCAGCAACGCGCCGCCGCGATCGCCGCGGAGGGCCGCGCATGAGCGCCGTGATGGAGAACAAGACCATGGCGAAGACACAGAGCGCCGAGACCGTGGCGACCCCGACCGCGATCACCCTGATCGAAGCCATCACCCAGGCATTGGCCTGGGAGATCGCGCACGACGAATCCGTGCTGGTGCTGGGCGAGGACGTGGGCGTGAACGGCGGCGTGTTCCGCGCCACCGCCGGCCTGCAGCAGAAGTTCGGCCCCGAGC